>JACOXO010000037.1 GCA_016182365.1 Candidatus Gottesmanbacteria bacterium
CCAATACTTGGAGCGGGCGCAGTTGGGGCGTGTCCTTTATGTTGGATAGGTTCAGCATCACTGCTCACTTATTTAGGGCTTGGAGCACTTATTCCAATTTGGAGGCAACTTGCCTTCGGAATGTTGTTTATAGCTGGAATAGGATTTTTGCTAGATTTTCGTAGCCACAGAAATATTATACCTTTAATTCTACTTACTATTGGCGGAATTCTTCTCTACATTGGTCGGTATATTTTCCTAAGCACATGGGGAGCGTGGCCAATTTGGGGATTAGGTGGGTTATTAGTTCTCGGATCAGTAATTTACAATAAACAGCTCTTTAGAAAGGAGCATAAAGTTCATGAATGATTATGATTTAATTATCATAGGAGGTGGAGCAGGGGCTTTTGCTTCTGCCATTAAAGCTAATGAGCTCAAAGCTAAAACCTTAATGGTTAATAAAGGATTACCACTTGGTGGTACTTGTGTTAATGTAGGCTGTGTTCCCTCTAAAACACTTCTTTGGGCAGGAGAAGTAATGCATTTAGCACGAAACCATAATATTCCTGGAATCGATATTGAGGTTAAAAACTTTGATTTCGCTCAAGTTGTTCAACATGAGCTTGATTTAGTTGACAAACTTAGAGCTGAAAAATATGAGAAAGTATTAAATGGTTTGGAGCATGTTACCCATATAGAAGGTCAAGCTACTTTTGTTTCCCCTAATGAAATAGAGGTTGCTGGCCAAAAGTATCAAGCCAAGAAATTTATTATTGCAGCTGGATCAACTGCAACTGTACCGCCCATTGAGAATATACAAGAAGTTGGGTACTTGACTCATATTGAAGCTTTACAGATTAAGAATCAACCTAAGGAACTTATTGTAGTTGGTGCAGGCCCTTTAGGCTTGGAATTTGCCCAAATGTATTCCCGTTTTGGAACTAAAGTTACTGTATTACAACGGAGTGACTCAATTTTCCCTCCGGCAGAAAAAGAACTCACTACCCGCCTTGCTGAAATACTTACAAATGAAGGCATAACCATAAAAACTAATGTTCAGGTAAAATCTGCACGCAAAGAAGGTAATAAAAAAATTCTTACCTATACAGTTAGTGATAAACAAGAAGAAGTATCGGCAGATGAGATATTACTTGCTACAGGCAAAACCCCAAATACACAAGGTTTAACTCTTGATAAAGCAAGTGTAGAACTTGATGAAAAGCAAGCGATCAAGGTGAACCCTCAGTTTCAAACCTCACAATCGCACATCTATGCAGTAGGAGATATAACCAATGCTCCAGTTCGTCTTGAACCAACTGCCGGACGAGAAGGCACACTCGCTACTGAAAACGCCTTAAAGAGGACGCGAAACAGTGTTGATTATAACTCTGTCCCTTGGACTATCTTCACTGATCCACAACTGGCAGGAGTTGGTTTTACTGAGGAAGAACAGATGAAAAAGTTTGGTACGTGTATGTGCAAAACTGTGTCTTTCAAAGACGTTACAAAAGCTCTTATCATCAATCGCACAGAAGGACTAATCAAAATGGCAATTCATCCAGAAACAAAACAAATTACGGGAGTCCATATCTTAGCTGCTAATGCAGGCGAGCTAATTGCGGAAGCGATGATGCTTGTTAAAGGCAAAAACACAACTGATGATGTCATCAACTCTCTACCTATGTTTCCAACTCTTTCAGAAGCGATTAAGATTGCTGCTTTGTCATTTACAAATGATATAACAAAACTTAGTTGCTGTGTTTAGGAAGGGGGTGAGAAAAGATGAAAAGATTCTTAATTGGTGCAGCTGCAGCTGTAGTTATGTATGCATCTATGGCAGTTCCTGCCTTTACAGTCAACCCAGCTGATGCTCCTGCCAACCAGATAGGCACAACAGTGGCAGGTATTGCTCAAAGCTCTGATCCAAATTTTGGACAGGCAGTGTGTAAGCCAGCTGGACTCACTCAGACAGAGGATGATGGAACACTATTGTTCTTAGGCCTTACTCCACCAGGTAATACACCATAAAGCAGTAAAAGCAGCTCATTTAGATTTTCTAGGTGAGCTGCTTTTTAATTATAAACGACGGGTTCACATTCTCCTTCAGTTTCGATAAAATATTCTTAGCGAAGACTTATTGCGAAGCTATAGCTGGGTTGAAAACAGTCCGAACATAGTCCCAAATGGCCAGCCAGGAATATGTTTTGTATTGGAATCTTTGTCTTATTGTTTATAACCTCAAGACAGTTTAGAGAACTAAATCCAATCACAGCTGAGATAGCAAGAATAATAAGATAGCTTACAATTTTCATGAAACCATCCTCCTTACTTTATCTGCAAGGATAATAATTATATTTACAATCATGGAAAATCCGGTTAATGGAATCATACGTAAACTACCTTTCTTTTAGCTTTAAACCATTTCAAATTTCCTTTTAAAAGTACTGCTTCGTGAATAAACTGCTCGATAAATATTGCATAGTTTACGAAGCTTGCAAAAAAGTAGGGGATTATAAATAGTAATAAATCCCATCTCTTATCTCTTAAAGCTCCAATCAGGGCAAAAATGGAGACAGTAACCAAGTAAGTTAGAGAAAAATATATAAAAACTTTAAAATTAAGTATCAGTGCCAAGGCTAAAAGTAAAGGGAAAGTAACTCCCTCAAGATAGGTTAATGACAATTGTAATGCGTTACTGGGCCTATTCAATACATCGTAATGTTTAACCAGGTTTTGCCAGTTACCGCCATGCCAGCGTCTAAGCTGCATCACATAATCATTAAATCGCGATGGATCTTGTGTGTATACGATAGCTTCACTACAAAAAGTGACTTTTAATCCCTTTTTATGGAATTTATATGTAAAATCCAAATCCTCAGTTAAGGTGTCATGATCAAAAGGAATATGCTTTTTAAACAGTTTTGTTCTGTAAGCAGCAGCGCATCCCGGAATAACATATAAAGCATCAACTAGGCTTTGGGCTTTCTTATGGATTTCCTGGCTAATTAAATAATCAATCTGTCTGACTCCAGTTAGCCAGTTTTGTTTAATACTTTTAACATATCCGGCAGAAGCTGCAACTTTAGGATTTTTAAATTCTTTAAGTATGTTTTTAATAAAATCACGATCAAGTACTGTATCACCGTCAGTTGTTATAAGAATATCGCCATTGACGTATTTGAGACCTTTTTCCTGGGCAATACTTTTATTACCGGTTTTTTTGGACAAGTTAACCACTCTTATTTCACTACCGAATTTTCTTAGGATTTTTTGAGTTTTGTCAGAAGATCCGTCATTAACCACAATGGTTTGATCAGGTTTCCTTGACTGGCTTAAAACTGACAAGATACAGTTTTTAATCGTTAATTCCTCGTTGTGGCAAGGAATTAGGACAGTAATTTTCATAAGCTGGAATAATAGCACAGACAGGCCCCAAAGTCAACTATAGGCTGTTTATTTGAGGCTATTGAGGTAACGTACCGCTGGGCGCCTGAAATACAAGTCAACAAATACTCTGCCTCTTTTGCCAAATCTGCCTTGAGGAAATAGTTGCCGATCTTGTTCTAATAAATCCCAGGCTCTTCGTTTTTCTTTTGCAAACCATGCTCTAACTTTATCAGAATTTACGTCCTTAATATCCTCAGGAGTCATTTGAAATTGGTTAACATCTTCTTGGGATACATTGATATATCCGGCATCTATATCTTTTTGATAATCACTCAGGTTATCATGTATCCTGCTAGCAATTCCTAAAGGTTCTACTAGCTTATATTTTCTAGGGTCTTCTCCAAATATTTTTAAAGCCCCTTTTCCAGTACCTTCAATGTCACATTGGTAGAAATGTTCATTTAAAACTGAAGTTGGGAAGAGTTGAAATCTGCCAAACCTTTGCGCGTCGAAAAGCATTGAACGCATGATAAGTTCTCTTTCGTAATTTAAAGATAAATCTTCTTTATAAGATAATTGTTCGCTATATAAAAGCAGTCTTTCCACGTCGTCATCAGGAGTGTCAAGAGTATGTAAATAATTTATTTTCTCTTGGATAAATTCTGAGGGAGAAGTATAACCTTCTGGAATTGGAGTGTCATGGTCAGCGTAATCGTCAAGCAACCTCAACACCAAATAATCAGCTTCCATGATCTTGCCTCTGTTTTCATTACCAAGAAATAAGCCAAAATGTTCAAGTACAGGAGCCCAATATCTATATTTTGGGTTTCTAGGAAACAGTCTCTGTTTTGCTTCACTCCTTACCCTTAGTAATGCTGATTCTAACTCATGCATTTGAAAAATTATTTATAAAGTGATTTATTACTTGGTGGTACTTTTTTCCACCACTCGGTCATTTCGTAGTAGATGTTTTCTGTTGACTTCTGCATGTAGCCGTATTGGTGTCCAATATTTTTTTCAGCTATCTCACTCCAGGATAATTGAAATTCAGGGTTACAAACCCCAATTTTTAGTCCATCTAAAGTATTTCTACCCTGATAATACATAATATAGGAAACTGGTGTACTTATAATACTTCCATTAAAAGGACACTCATAAATATCAAAGTTAGAATAGGGATAGGTATTATAAATTTGGCTAATTATATTGTTGATTTGATAATAAGTAACAAGTCTAGGATCTAAGTTTTTAATCGAAGAATTTACTGTAAATATAGTTATTAATGATAGAATAATAAGTCCTATCACTTTTTTGAATTTATATATTTGCCCTATTACCCAGGAAGTAGTCAATAACACAAATCCATGAGCATAGTTTGTGTAATAGAAATATCGTTCACCTCGCCAGTAACGAAACATTACAACACTAATAATAAAAGCAAAAAGCAATAAGAAATAGCTTTTATTTTTCTTAATATCTTTAAGTTTTACAAAACTTACAATTCCAACTATGATGCAAATAAAATAACCAAGCCAATTACTGCCTCCTATTATAAATGCCCAGGTTTGCGGCCAAAACTCACCAGCATATGTCAACCATCTGTTTGGTACAAATATTCTTGATTGTCCAATGGTTATATATTCATACACTCTTATAGTCCAAAACCAGTTAAATCTAAGATCAAAATACAGAAGGGGAAAGATTGCAATCAAGCCGCCAATAAATGCATAAATCCAGTTTTTTATTTTAGGTCGTCCATAAAACAGGGCTACAATAATAAGTCCTGATAGCAGGAATGTTTCAAAATGAATGGTTGTTGCAAGACTAACTAAAAAAGTTAGGAAGAATAAGTTTATTGGTCTTTTATTTTTAATGTATTTTATGAAAAATATGACAGATATCAGGCCTAGTATTGGATCTGCTGCTGCATTCCAAGTCATAAAAGAATTATCAATTGTTGCTGTTGAGATACTTCCTAAGAATGCAGTCAGTAGTCCCAACCATTTTCCACCAATTTCTTTTCCTGCTATAAATAATAAAAGGATAAATATTAAAGAAACAAAAGTCATAAAATACCAGGGTGTTAAATATCCAAATGGGAAAACAAATACAACCATTAGAATCCACAACCACCAGGGTCCAGTAAAAAATGGAGCCTGGGCAAACGGGCCTATCTGAGGAATTGTCTGATTTTTAAAGGCAAAATATGCAGCCTGGGCAAAAAGCGCATTATCGGCATAAATATAAATTCGGTTGAGGTAGTTAAAGGTTCTGAAAAAAACCGTAATGATGCTAATTAATAAAACAAGTAGCCAAAAGACAGGATTTTTCTTGATATTTGCAATCATTTTTGAGATATTATAATAGAATAATGAAAAAGATTATAGTTTTAATTATTCTTTTTATTGTCTTCATCTATTCAGCCAGATACTTCAACCCAAAATTGAAAGATACGCCAATTCAATTAAATGTTATTCAGCCAAAAACAACTAATATTCAGGCTCCTCCTGTTGCCATCGTAGCACAAGATTTAGATACACCATGGTCAATTGCATTCATACCAGATGGAAGAATGCTAGCTACAGAAAGAAAAGGTACTGTAAGATTGGACGGTCAGCCTATTTCCGATATTAAAGGGGTTTTGGAAATCGGAGAAGGGGGACTTCTGGGACTCACACTTCATCCTGATTTTGCCAACAATCATTATGTCTATGTTTATTATACCTACACTCAAAACGGGGATAATACTTTTAACAGGGTTTCCCGGATGAGTTATGAAAATAATACCCTATCTAATGAAGTGGTTTTAATTGATGCAATTCCTGGTGCTTCGAATCATAACGGTGGAAGAATAAAATTCGGGCCCGCTTCGACGCGAGGCGAGCCCGATAATTTATTGTACATTACAACCGGAGATGCTCAGGAACCATCACAGTCACAAAATATAAACTCACTTGCCGGCAAAATCCTAAGGGTTAATGATGATGGTACAGTAGCTTTTGGAAATCCATTTAACAATCTTGTCTATTCTTATGGACATAGAAATCCTCAAGGACTTGCCTGGGACAGTCAGGGCAATCTCTGGGCAACAGAGCATGGCCAATCGGGCCTTGATGAGATTAATCTTATTGAATCTGGTAATAATTACGGCTGGCCGGACATAGAAGGTAATAAAACTGCACCAGACATGGTTACTCCCGTTGTCAACTCAGGTAACACTACCTGGGCTCCGGCAGATGCTGTTTTTGTAGGAAGCTCACTATTTTTTACAGGTCTTAGAGGCACAACTTTATACGAAGCTGTTATAGAAAATCGCCAGGTAGTTGAAATTAAAGAGCATTTTAATGGTCAATTTGGAAGGTTAAGGGAAATCGTATTAGGTCCTGATAATCTTTTGTATGTCACAACAAGCAATAAAGACGGCAGGGGAATGCCAAAAGAAGGTGACGATAAAATCATCAGAATAAACCCAAGTCTGCTATAATTCCACAAATGTCAGAGAGAACAACCTATGTTTCAAGCGATGTAGCTGGCCCATTACAAAATCTTCGTCAAGTCAAGCAGGTTTATTCTGAAGTTTTCACTTCCATAGATGGTGTTGAATACGTAGCTTATAGAAATGCACGAAATATCAGAGATAGCATTTCTTACCTTCAAGACTGTGGTTTTAAAGAGCTTTCTTTGCATGCAAGAATGGGAGGCGGTGGAAGTGGTCTTGTTGATCGAGCTCAAGTTGCCTTAATTGATGCAACGATTATTCCTACTTCAATTGCTATAAAGGAATTTTCAGAAGACTTCGAGATTCTTTTCCACGCACCGGAGCTTATGAAGACCAGTTCCCTGAATGCTCTAAAACACAAAAACCCCCGCTTTATATGGGCAGAAAATGACCACTACGCACTTGAAGGAATAGCATTTGCTAAACGAACAGTAGAAAGATTAAGTTTGATGGGAGTAAGATGTGGATTAATGCTTGATATAGCCCACGCTCTGGGAGTAAAAGTCTTAAAAAGCGGTCAGCTTAATACAGCTTGGGATGAACTTAACGCTTTTGTTAGACAGCAACTTATCCAACCTTATAAAAAGGGCGGGATGAAGATACTCCATGGTATTCATTTACCAATAGGCAGAAAAAAAACTGACTCGCTCCCTGTAGTTGATCCGAGTCTTGTTTCCGATTCTATGCTTACTGATATACATGACTGGATAGTAGAAGGTGATTTAAGACGGGTTGTAATTGAGAACCAATTGGGATTACCGGCAGCGCTTTTACCAAGCGATATGAAATTGAGAAGACAGTATGTCCAAGTTATATTCAACCGCTTACAAAATAGTAATATTATCAGAACTTAATCAAAACATCAGCAAGTGATGGTGAGATTAATCTGTTGGCCATATTTTGATATAATATAGTTTTATGGGAAAAATGCAACTTTTTGTCTCAAGCGATGTTTCCGGAATGCACCAGGATCTAGATACGGTTGCCCAAATATACTCTCCTGTTGCCAAATATATAGATGGCATGGAGCTTTTGGCACTGGGTGATACTTATGAGATTAACAAAAAAATTGCCAAAGCCCATGAGTTTGGTTTTAAACAGGTATCCCTTCATGGGAAAATTGGTGCCCTGGGTGATTCTCTACTTGATACAATTAAAGTAATAATAGTTGAATCTCAGCTAATACCAACCAAAACTGCCATCTCTGATTTTGGCGCCACAACTGAAATTCTCTTACATTCCCCTGAGGTAAAAAAACAGAATAAAGTTCTATCAACAGCTCATAATTTAAAGTATTTATGGGTTGAAAATGATCTTCCGCAGTTAAAAGCCTTGCAAATGGCAGTAAATGAGGTTAAAGAGTTAAGATCTAAAGGTATTAAATGCGGCCTGATGCTGGATCTTTGCCACGCAATAGGAGGTCACCATCTTAAAAAGGGAAATTTCAATAGGGAATGGCATAACCTCAAAGAGTACATAAATAATATATTGATTATTGAAGAAATTAATGGAGAAAAAATCTGGCAAGGAATTCACCTTCCCATAGGCACATTAAGGCACGATTCACTGCCAATTGACCATCACATACATTTATCAGGATTTATGCTGGGTGATATTGCAGATTGGGTACGAAAAGCAGGTATTCAAAGGGTTGTAATTGAGAATCAAAATGGAATAGGACTTTTTGGAATTTCTGAAGGTATGATTTTAAAACAACAAAAAAGGGTAGAAAATATCTTCGAACGCCTGAAAAACCACAAAATTATATAATATACCTATGATTGGGATATTTGATTCTGGGGTTGGAGGACTTAGCGTTTATAGCCAGTTAAAGAAAGTTCTGCCTGATGTGCAGTTTATTTATTTTGCTGATTATAGAAATCATATTAAAATTCCGGTTATTGGATTAGTACCGGCAATAAAGTCAGCCGCCAAAAAATATACAAAAATTGCAATACTATCCACTCCAACTACATCAAGAAGCAGGAAATTAAAAGAATATATTTCCAAATTTTCAAAAAAAAGACAAGTTAAAATTATTCAAAACAGTTCGCTAGTTAACGTCGTAGAAAATTCAGATTTTACCTCTAAGGAAATAATTAGTGTTTGCAACCATTTAAAAACGCTATCTGTTGATGCTGTTGTTTTGGGATGCACACATTTTGTATTTCTCCTTCCTTACTTCAAAAAGCATCTCCCTGATATTGAATTTTTTGATTCAGGGATGGCAGTTGCAATGCAAACTAAAAAAATTTACAAAAAACCAGGAAATAATAAAAAAAACATTTTCTATACAACAGGTGATCCTGATAAGTTTAAAAACTCAATTTACTCTCTTTTGAGGTTAAAAGTTGAAGTTAATACCCCTTATTGACTATAATAGAGTTAATTTCATGAAAAAAGCCATATTTTCTATTATTGTGGTTTTAATGTTATCGTTTGCTTCTACTGCAAACGCTTACTACGATCCACAATCGGTTACTAACAACCGCTTCGGCATCCACATCCTTGAGGCTCAGGATATTGAGGATGCTGCGAAGTTGGTTAATTCCCAAGGAGGCAAGTGGGGATATGTAACTTTGGTTATAAGGGAGGATCAAAGAGATGTTGGTCAGTGGAACCGCTTTTTCAAAACTCTTAATCAAAACCATCTTATCCCAATTGTTCGAATTGCAACTGTTGCTAGTGACGAAAATTGGAGAAAACCGGTTGTTTCCGAGGCTCAAAACTGGGCAGATTTTTTGGATTCACTCCTGTGGCCAACAAGAAACCGCTACGTTGTATTGTTTAACGAACCAAATCACGCTAAAGAATGGGGCGGGGAGATAAATCCTAAAGAATATGCTCAAATTACTCAGGAATATGCTAAAGCTCTAAAAAGCAAAACCAAGCAGTTTTACGTGTTAAATGCAGGATTTGACATGGCCTCACCACAAGGAATAGAGACTGCTGATGCAATATGGTACTGGAGTGAAATGGATATAGAAATTCCGGGAATATTTAATAGCTATGACGGTTGGGTTTCCCATTCATATCCCAACCCTGGTTTTATCCAATCACCAATGTCTTCAGGCAGAACTTCTATTGCCGGATATAGGTATGAACAGGATTATTTATACAATCATTTCGGAGTTTATAAAAAACCAGTTTTTATAACTGAAACTGGTTGGAGAGTAGGACCATTAACTGAGAAAGAGGTTTCTGACTATTATAAAACCGCTTTTGAGTCAATTTGGACTGATAATAACCTTATTGCTGTTACACCATTTCTATTAAATTATCCGCAGGATGTGTTCTCTTCATTTTCCTGGAAAAATGGAGATGGAAGCTTCAGGAGTCAATATGGAGTTGTAGCTGGAATAACAAAAGCGCAAGGAGAACCAGAGCTTGCACCCATGACTTACTTTGGGAAATTAAGGGATATGGTAATAGTCAAACCCCAAAAACTAACCTCAATCCCAAACCTGCTTTTTTAGCCTTACACCCTCCAGTTGTTTTAGGTTTACACCTTATTGAACAACTTTCTGGCAACAATAAAATAAATAAATAAAATTACAAGCAAAAATGCTGTTAAAATAAAGGCAATTTGCTTATTGTCGGAACTACCGTGTACTGAAGTTGGCTGCTGGGTAGGAGATAAGGGAGAAGTGGGGCTAGTGTAAGTTATGGATTCTGTTGGTGTAACTGTTGACATAGGGGTTGAGGTAGGAAGTGGTATTGGAGTATTTGTTGGTGTAGGTGTTGGTTGTGCATTAAAATAAACATATACTCTTGAAGACTCATCATTTTTATCAATGGAGTATAGATAAGCTAGATAATTTCCAGGTTCTTGAGCAGAACAAAATCCTTCGATTAATCCTTGCTCATTTGTCCTCTCGGTTTTCCCCCAACATCTATCACCTGACCTTGGATTTTCGATTCTAAATTCCATTTTTTCATTAGTTGAGATTGCTTCGTTGTTACTTCCAGCGTGGTAAACTTTGAATGATAAGTTAACTGGAGTTCCAACAAACGCACCTGTATCAAAATTCTGAATTACAATTCTTCCGCCACCAGCATGAATAATTTTAGGTGATAACAAAAGGTTAGTTAGCCCAAAAAATAATATAGATATCCAAATAACTCTTTTCATTGTTTATATCTGCTATTGCAATGTAATTTCAATTTTAGTATTAAGTGCTTGAGCTACACGCAGCAGCAAAGAAAGTGATGGTTTAGCATTCATACCTTCCAGACGGGAAATCACTGCTTGTCCTGTACCAATCTTATTGGCTAGTTCTTTTTGGGTTAGTTTTTGCTTAATCCGGGCAGCAATGATCTGTTTGGCTATTTGAAATTCAGGTGCGAGTTTTTCATATTCATGCTGATAGTCCAAACTTTTCATCCATTCGTCATGTAAATCCTGATGAGTATAAAATTTTTTTTTCATATTCTTTTACTCTTCCAATTCTTTAATTCTTTTTACCCCGCACCTAGAATGCTCCATTTTTTTGAGATATTTTGATGGTAAGGAATTTCCGTATAATTTAAATAATTCATAAAATCTATCAATCCTGGCTCTTCTTACTATGTCCAGCTTATTTATAAATTCTTTAACCTCAGCTAAGGTCAGTATTTCGTATGAAACCATATTATGATAAATTTATCATATTGTCAAATGAGTCTCATTGAACTGCTAAAATTCAAAGCCCAAATTTAGACCCGAAGCTCGCCACGGAATGCCCTAACGCCATAGAAAGTAGGCGCAGTGTTATGATATACAAATACTTGACCGAAGCGGCGATCAACAAAGAGGGCGCCTCCCAGTTTTCTAACATTAGAGGGTGTTTTTACCCAGCTCGACGTTTTGGTATCGAAATCTCCAAATTTCTGCAACTCTCTATATTGAACTTCTGTTAAAATCTCAATGCCCATGGCATCTGCTATATCAATAGCGTTACCTGCTGGATGCACCCCTTGCTTTTCCCGTGCGGATTGCCCTTCACGGTCATAACAAACATTTCTGCGGCCGCGAGGACTTTCGGCAGAACAATCATAAAAAATGTATTCACCTGTCTTAGAATCATGACCAACAACATCCGGTTCACCGAAAGTCACTTCCATTGCATTGAGTGAGGACAGTTTTTTAGTATTGGCTTCCAGCTTTGCTTGCACTTTAACCCACTCAATACCTTTATGGCGGTTCATGTTTTTCTCAAAACGGGTCTTGAGTGTTCTGAGTAGTTCTTCACCTTGTTCTGGTGACAACTCCTTTTTTGTTTCAACGTTTGACATAGTTTTTAAGTTAATAAAACAAGTAGTTTTGGGGTGATGTACGGGAGTCGAACCCGCTAAATCGCCTCCACAGGGCGACGCCTAAGCCGTTCGGCACACACCACCATAAACACACATGTAATTATATCATTCTAATAAAATTGTTGGTAATTATTTATTGGCTCTGGCCCGAAAGTTGAAGAAGTAGAAGTACTTTTCCCAAACTTCATCTGTTGAATTATAAATATTATCTCCCATAAAATAATCAGTCAAAACCTCACGAACCCGCAGTATTTCTCCAAGACAATCTTTATTTTTAGGATCCTCGATTGTAAAATCTAAAAGTTCTAATGCTCTGTAAAAAGCATTTTTACTCATTTCCTTATTTCCTTTTTTTCTCCAGTTAATTGTCCTGCCAACTTCAGCGCCAATATTTGCCATCTGCTCATCTCTTGAAAATGTATGCCAACGGTTTTGAATATCTTTATGAAATATATTCATTTAGTAACTAATTTATTAACTGTCGCAGTAATTTTCTTACGAATTTCAGGATTATCAATACTTCTAGTGAAATTATTAATTCTAGGTCTTATATTAATCATTGAATCGAATTCTATAAAATCTTCGCCTTCGCCTGCGGGGTATAAATTTATTCCCCATAAATTATCCTGCTTTGAACCATTTTCAAGCAAAAATTTCTCTTCATCGGCATGCATATCCGCTCCAACAACCATTAATTCTTTTTTTATATCCACAACAGCTTTAACTAATCCTCCAAAACTATTTAATGACATCTTCTTAAGCTCCTGTTTAGTTATTTTTTTATCAACAATTTGCATAACACTATTATACCAGTAGTCCTATATAAATTTACTTATTGACATTGGCGTGAAAAGGCTGCAATACTAAATATAGTTATGCCTGTTAACGAAGTACTACCAACAACCCAAAGTCCTCCTACTGATCGTATTTTACTAGGCAAAAATTCAAAACAATGGACCCACATAGCTCTGGGATTAAATGTTATTATTCTTTCAATTCTTCTAATATTCGGCGGTATTTATATTTTCAAAAAGGGTTTTTCTAAAACAAAAGCCGGCAGTGACACTATCTCGGGTACAGTAAACATAAACGGTTATGTCCCATCCGGAGCTTCTATTACAATTGCATCAAGAGAACATGGAACTACTAATTTTGCAAACGTAGTAACTGGTATTAGTTCAACAGATGGTGTTGCGTACAGTTGGAATGAAGCAGAGGGTGGAAAAATGTATGATATACAAGCATCACTGGTTGTTAACAACCAGAATATCAGCCAATCTGACATTTATACAATAAGCGCTCCGGCTTCGGGCGAAATACTCACTATAAATTCAACTGCGGTTCCCCCATCACAAGGTTTATCAACTATATCTGGAAAAATTGACTTAAACGGCTTTGTACCAAACGGAGCAACAGTTGCAGTTTCCGCTCAAGACCCACAGGATAGTTCATTTAGACCGGTAGTTGGTGGATTTGCGGCAGTTGATGGTGCTACATGGATCTGGAACAGTGCACAAACTGGAACCAGTTATCAGCTTCAGGCAACACTCATGTCTGGAACAACAGCTGTAGGCCAGTCTAATACAATAACAGTAACATCTCCGGCTGACAGCGAAGTATTGACAATTAATTCAACCGCGACTCCTCCTGCACCCCAAGTTACATCTATATCCGGTTCAATAAACTTTAACGGATCAGTGCTGGGAGGAAGTACAATTTCAGTGGCATACAGAATAACAGGGCAGACAAACTTTACCATGTTTGCCCAGAACCTTCCTGCAAACAGTGGAACTTCTTGGAACTTTACGCAAGCATCAAGCGGAACATCATATGATTTCCAGGCATATATGATTACTCAGGGTACGCCCTCAGCTGCCTCGCAAATCTTAACTGCAACTGCTCCGGCTGCAAATGAGGTACTCACTCTAAATGTTACTAACCAACCGTCAGGTCCTGCAGCATCAAACATGACAACTAACTGCACGTCGGCTAACTCCTCAGGCGTATGGCAGGTTCAATTTAATTATAATAACGGCCCCGCTGTGACTAATGCCCAACAGTATTGGTTGACCGTCGGTACAAACAGCGGAGGAAACCAATTGGTAAATAATACCTACGCTCCGTCTAATGCAAACCAGCCTCAATCTTATACTTCAGGCTTTATTTTTAGCCAAAACACAACTTATTATGCTCAGTGGGCTTATGCAACTTGCACAAACTGTTCAAGTTTCTCAAACTTCGCCCCCTCTATCCAATTCTCGTGTGGAACCCCGGGGCCAAGTGCAATAAGCACACCGGTACCTACACCAACAGATACCCCTCCCCCCACTCCAACAACGCTGCCACCTACTAACACACCGTAATACATATCATGTGGATTCTTTGCCGTTGACATATTATGATAACTGTTATAATTAAACTGTGACAGACTTAAAACTTAATCAGCTTTTCCAAGCTCTTATTCAGGTTTACCAGAAAGATTCCCTGGAGATAAAGACGCCTGAACATCAAGCTCTTAAAGTTTCCCGCACCGTATCCTTTTTTGCCTTCTGGTACGAAAGGATGAGAAATTCAATTGAATACAGAGAGGATCATCTTATAAGACGAGCGGCAATTGAAAGAATATTCAAAAGAAGAATACTTTTAAACCCCGAGGGTGCAAGGATTGCCGAACCATTAATAAGAGAACTGTTATGGGCAAGATACCTTCCTAATCAAATGCTTTCTGAGAATAAAATTCCAATGGTCCAGAGTGCAATTGATAAATATATAGCTTTAGCTAAAGAAATGCTGTCAGGTAGATCTGCAAAAGAGCAAAATCTTATTAACCAGTTTGTGATGGATTTATTAACTTGTGAAATTGAAGAAATATTGGCTCCTGATGAAAGGCGGGAGGCTTTTGTTAATTTTGTTTATCAGTCATTGCTTTCCCAAATTGATCTTCCGGACGAAAGACTGAATAAAGATAAAAGTATTTTATTATACTCTGCTGTAGATTTTGGATTTGCAAAAAGTGATAAAGCTTTAATGCGTTATCACCTCGCTAAAATTCTTCTTCCGGAATTAACATCCAAAACAGGAAGTGCGGAAAAAGCGCTTCCTCATTTTATGAATGTGGTAAACCATATCGAAGCAACTATAAATAATAAGGCTGTTGAAAAATTAAGACTTTTTGTCAAGAGAAATTCAGCACCTTTTTTAATTCTAAGAGATTTATTAGAAGCAAATCCCAAAAATTTCAAGACAATTTCTGCAACTTACGATGAGCTAAAAGTCAGGGTCGACCAAATGTGTAGAAAAAGGTACAAGGATACACGGGAAAAATTAACAAGAGCTGGCATAAGGAGCATAATTTATATTTTCCTAACTAAAATGGTATTTGCTTTTCTGTTGGAATTTCCTGTTGATAGATTATTACGCCAGGATATTGAATATCTACCACTTACGATAAATATTATTTTCCCACCTTTTTTGATGTTTCTGATTGTTGCCATTACAGGAATACCAGGAGCTGATAATACAACGCGTATATTTGAGAGAATCAATTATCTTGTGAGATCAGATATTTCCCTTGAGAAAACCGTTATTAAAATTAAACAAGTTGATAGACGTCCGCTTCTAACATTTGTTTTTTCAATCATTTATCTTCTTACTTTTATTATTTCCTTTGGCGCAATTTCAATTATTCTTACCATGCTGCATTTCAACATCGTAAGTCAGCTCATCTTTATATTTTTTGTAAGCATGGTCCTTTTCTTCGCATACAGAATAAGACAGACATCAAAAGAGTATTTGCTTGTAGAAAAAGAGGGGATTTTTTCACCAATTAAAGATTTTTTTACTCTTCCCATACTTTCTTTGGGTAAATGGCTAAGCGGAGAAATTGCAAGGTTAAACATCTTTATTTTTATCTTCGATTTTATTGTTGAGGCACCCTTTAAAGCTATATTTGAGATTGGTGAGGAGTGGATAAACTTTGTCAAGACCAAGAAAGATGAGTTCGCGTAATACAAGTGAGAAGCGTAAAGCGTTAAGGGGAAAGTTAGTCTGATTTTAGGATTTCCAGGAAGGCTTCTTTGGGAATATCAACGTTGCCAAATCTCTTCATTCTCTTTTTCCCTTCCTTTTGAGTATCTAGAAGCTTATCTTTACGGGTGCGGTCGCCTCCGTATAATTTTGCTGTCACGTCTTTTCTGTAGGATTTTATATTCTCCCTGGCAATTATCTTTCCTCCGATTGCTGCTTGTAGTGGAATCTCAAAATTGTGCCTGGGTATTGTCTCTTTTAACCTTTTGGTAAATTGTCTTCCTATATCTTCTGCCCTTTGACTAACAACAATTAAAGATAGTGCATCAATCTTTTTCCCATGTACAAGAATATCAAGTTTAACAGCATCAACCTCCCGGTAATCATAAAACTCATAATCTACAGTTGCGTAACCTGATGTAATTGATTTAATTTTGTCAAAAAAATCAGGGCATGCCGCATATGAAGGACATATTGTTGGATGTGAATACAGCGGTTTGAAATTCATTGAAAAAGATGTTGAAGCATTTGTGATAATAGGAAACAATTTCCATTCAATGGGTGCCGCTCTGACTGTTAACAAACCAGTAGTTCTATTTGACGTTTACAACAATGAAATAAAAAATGCAGGAAAATTAAGAGAGAAAATCTTGAAGCAAAGAGCCATATCAATACAGAAATTAAGGGATGCAAAAAATGTCGGAATTATAGTTGAAGTAAAGCCAGGACAGCAATTCGGTTCTCCAAAATATCTTGTAAACAAACTGAAAGAACAAGGCAAAAAACCAATTGTAATAACAATGTCTGAACTTACAATAGACAAGATAATGAATTTCTATCATGTTGATGCCTTCATAGAACTTGCGTGTCCAAGAATAGCAATTGACGACTTCGCAAAATACCCAAAACCAATTTTAACTTTCAAGGAAGCTTTAGTTGCATTAAATGTAAAGACTTGGGAAGAGATCCTGAAAATAGGAATTGTTTAATTTTATACGACAAGAATTATATATCTAGTATTATATTTTGAATGAATGGTTTCAAAAAAAGTAAAGCTTGAGGCTTTAGGCAGTTTAATCATTATCATAGCTCTTTTTGTTATTGTTTCCTACACAGTAAGGCAAAATATTGGATATTTTGAAGAAACAATAGGAGACAATGAATTTGGGATAATAATTTACTTCATTTTCGTAGTAATTGAGACAGTAGTCGCACCAATAAGCAGTTTGCCGATAATTCCTTTGGTCGCACAGGTTTATGGAGTAATTCCAACTGCTATTGCTTCATGGCTTGCCTGGATAGTTGGATCAATAATAACTTTTTATTTGTGCAGAAAATATGGGGTTGAACTGGTGAAGAAATTTGTTTCAATGGAAGAGATACATGAATTCGAAGAATTGATCATTCCTAAAGAACATATGTTCCGAAATTTAGTCTTATTAAGAATAGTTGCCCCAATGGAAATATTGAGCTATGCTCTTGGATTGTTTAGTAGAGTTGATTTCAAGACATACACAATTACGGCAATGATAGGTCTGATTCCAGCAGCATTTTTGTTGTCTTATTTGGGAGTCGTTCCATTAATTTATCAACTCTTAGTGTTCAGTGCGTTGATTCTTATAACAATATTGCTTTATCTGTTAAGACAGTTATTCCTTGTTTCCAAAAAGGCTGAAGGTTTAGTTCCATAAGAAAATAAGTTTATAATATTCTTCTCTTTCTTTACACATGGTTTCAACAAAAACAAAGGCCCTTTTTGGACTGATTTTAATTATAGCACTTTTTGTTCTTACTTCTTATTTTGTCAAGCAGAATATTGATATCTTTAAAGAGTTGATTGGAAATAGTCAATTGGGATTATTGATTTGGTTCTTATTTACGGTAATTGCCGTTGTAATCGCCCCCATAACCAATATGTTTTTGATGCCGTTGGTGTCAAATGTTTATGGATGGATAGAAACAGCAATAGTTACTCTTGCAGCATGGAGTATTGGCTCGTTCATAGTGTTTTATCTTTGTAGAAAATATGGAGTAAATTTGGTCAAAAAACTTGTTTCATTAAATCACATATACAAAATAGAGTCAAGAATACCAAAAGAAAACATGTTTTTGAACCTCTTATTTTTGAGAATGATTGTTCCAGTGGAATTATTAAGCTATGCAGTTGGATTATTTAGTAAAGTCAATTTTAGAACTTACGCAATCACAACCGTTCTTGGACTAATTCCTATCGCTTTTCTATTTTCATATATCGGGGTCATATCTCTTCAATATCAAATTCTTGGAGGCATAACCATAATACTATTGATTATTCTTATTCATTTGCTTAGAGAGTTATGGGGTATTTCTAAAAAGAAAATTTGAATATAAATTCTTATAAAGCAAGTTAAACAGTAAAAATTATGGTTGGGGTAGAAAATAAAGTTAAAGTTGATAGTGATAAAATACTTACATGTTCTGCTAGCGACTATGTAGCAACTTTCAGCGATCAAAACTTGCACGCTATGAGACTCGCTGCAGTAGGAGTGCATGGAAGAGTAATGGGAACTGGAGAAGAAATAAACCAGGGGACTTTTTATGTCTATGCACCTAAAGGTACAGTTGTAGTTACAGATTATCGCGTTTCACGAAACAATGATCATTACACATTTTCTGGAACTGCACTAGTTAAAAGACCGGAAGTTGGTGGCGGACCTGATTAATTAAATTTAAAATTAATTTTTCTTTATTTCTTCAATCAAAGCATTAGCATCTCTTATCATCATTTCAACATCTTCGTCAGTTAAGCCGTGAACTTTTGCTCCGATTTCTATTGTATCATGATGCGAAAAGTTGCATCCAACACAGTGCAATCCATATCCCAAAAGAATTGGAGTTATTTCAGGATATTTGTCAATAATTTCATTTATCTTTATGTCCTTTGTTATCACATCAATCTTCTGTTTTGTTTTCATTTTCCTTTTCTTATATTTAATACGTTTCCATCTGGGTCAACAAACTTAGCCAAGTCAGCCCATGGCTGCTCAATGACTTCCGTTATGAATTTTACACCTTTATTTTTTAATTCAGTGTAGGCTTTATGGACATCATCAACTGCAAAAGTGACTTGTCCCCCTAAGTTTTTCATGTCAATCTCCTCCCTTTCTTCCTCTAATCTATGAATTCCAAAAGTGGCACCATTAATATCAAAACGAGCCCAATTTTCATTTTCAAAGGTCAACGCCAATCAAAGAATATCTCTATAAAACTCAATTGACTTTTTTATATTAGTAACAAAATAAAATACATTATCAATCTTCTTTATTATTTTCATTTTCTATTGTGTCCAAAATCTGCTGAGCGTGATTCTCCGTATCTACTTTGTCAATTATATGTTTGATTCTTCCTTTTTCTATTATAAATGTTGTCCTCATCACACCCATGTATTTTCTTCCCATGAACTGCTTCTCTCCCCATACCCCATACCTCTTCAATGCTTCCTTGTCAACATCTGCAAGCAACTCAAATGGTAGTTTATAAGATTCTGAAAATCTTTTGTGACTTGCTTCTGGATCTGGAGAAATTCCAACTACCTCAATACCTTTTGCCTTAAGTTTTTTGTAGCCATCTCTCAGACTGCATGCTTCCTTTGTGCATCCTGGTGTGTTATCTTTAGGATAAAAATACAAAACTATTGTTTTGCTATTATAGTCTCCTAATTTCCTTAATTTCCCTTCTGTATTTCTTATAAGGAATTCCGGCGCCCTGTCTCCTACCTTTAATTGAGTCATTTTATATTAGAAAAAGCTTGATTTTTAATTCTTGTGATATCTAATCCATAGAGCGAATGCAGCAGCAATATAAAAAGTTGTTAGTTCAACGAAAATATGCACAAATGTGACTACAAATGACTCCATCGCTCCCTCAGTAATGGGTATGTAATAGCTTATTAAAGGACCATACAAAAATATATCCACCATTCTCATGATGAAATACCCAATAATAACTGTTATGAGGTGAACTCTGTTTGGTTTCAGATATTCTTTTATTGAGTTTAATTTCTTGGAGAATTTCAATTTTTTACTGTCAATTGTCCACAAAGCAACACAGGCGATTAAATAGAAGGATAATATTTCACTCAAAGTCCTTAACACCCAAAATGAAGAAGGAAGACTTATAATTTCAGTTACAGTCTCTGGGATATAAAAAAACTCTACTTGAGACAACACAAGGTAATCAAGTAGGTAAAATATGAAATATATAAATATCAACACTAATATTTTTTCAAGATTTGGTTTAAGAAAATCAACTACACCCATAATGTTAATTAATATAAGATTATTTAAATTATTCTAAGAATAAAAGTTTTTTAGATTCATAAAACTTAAATATACCTATTTAGGTCATGTATTATGATAGGAGCAAATTCAATACAAAGCAGAGGGTTATTAGTACATAGAAATCCCAAATATCTTCCAGTGAAAGTTTATCCTTTTGCTGCTCATTTTGGAGATATTTATGCAGTAAGTATCGCTGCACTAAGAAGTGTTTCTGATGTTTTAGAAAGAAATGAAGAAATACTAAGGAATCCTTCTAGTAAATCAAAAAATTTATTTGGAATAGCTTTTCCTTGGGGAGAAATAGTGGATGGTACTCCAAAAAGAGAACTTGAATTAAGTGTTTTTGCATTTGATGGCGATTTTGCAGATTGTAACCCTGAAGTTTATGTATACACTTTCACAGACGGAGCTCTTACTGATAGAATCAACAAATACTGTGAAACAGGATTAGTAATTTTAGGGGCGGAAGCAAATCTGCGAAGAAAAGTTGCTGCAAATGGGGGAGATTTAAGTAGATATCTAAGAGAATGGCCAGACCTTGGAACACTTGGCCCTATTGAAGACAGAACTTGGTATGTAGAGTAGAAACAGCCTAAACTTTTGTTGCTTCCAAATAATATTCATTTACTTTATCCCAATTAATTACATTTGGAAAATTGTCAACATATCCTTTTTTATCGGCCTTCCACTTGAGATAAAAACTATGCTCCCACAAGTCGATTACTAACAAAGGAACCTTTCCAAATGTCAATGGAGATTCTTGATCGTGAGTTTCCATGATTTCTAATTTTCTTGATGAAGGATTGAGAACAAGCCATGCCCAACCGCTTCCAAAGTGAGTTACTGCTTTCTGCTTGAATTGCTGTTCAAAGTATTCATAACTTCCAAAATCTTTTGTTATTGCTTTTAGGATTTCTCCATTTATTTTTACATCTTTTTTCAAAATAGTCCAGAAGAAAGAATGATTTGCATGTCCTCCGCCGAAATTTCTCACTGCATTTCTTACGCTTTCGGAAACGGAATTCAGATTCTTTAGAATCTCCTCAATAGGTTTGTCCTGAAGTTCTTGATGTCCTTCAATTGATTTATTTAATTTGTCAACGTAAGTTTGATGATGCTTATCATGATGTATCTGCATTGTTTCCTTGTCTATGTACGGCTCCAATGAATCGTATGCATACGGTAATGGAGGTAATGTGTGTGCCATAATTAATCTAGAAATAATTAAGATATAAATTTTGTGGTGATTTGTTAGAGTTGTTTTTTGTACAGCACTTGTTTATAATAAAGTATTCTATAACTTTTCTAGTTTAACAAAATAAGATGTCACGAAAAACAAACTTCATCATTATCACATTGTTCCTCATGATTAGTGTGATTGCAGTTGCTTCTGCAGACATTCCAATTTACAAAACCGATGAAAAAGGTTACGCAATACAACTTGACGGAAACAGTTCCTTGAAGACAAGAGATGGAAAGGGAGTTGACTTTGATCAATTCTATCTTCCACAAAATCAATCTACCTGGAACATTTGGGTAAGACAAAACGAATACACAAACAATGCCGCATTGTTCGGAAAGTATGAACCCCTTTCTGGAAAAAGATCATATTTAATCAGAACTTCTTCAAACAATAGTGTAAGCGTAATTCTTTCCGGAGATGGAATAAATTCTGAAGTCGATACATCTTCAATATCACAAAGATGTGGAATAAGAAACAACGATGAATGGACAATGATAACTGTGGTATATAACGGAACAGATTTGGTTTATTACAGAAATGGCATAAAATGCTCTTCCGATCAAACAAGTGTAAAACATATATTCAATTCAGACACAAATCTTTCTTTGGGATACGGAAACAAAGTATACTTCAATGGAATGATTGATGACGCGAAAATATACCAAAGTTCACTGGACAGGTACCAGGTAATGAGATTATACGAAGAAAGCCTTCATGGAAAGGCAATGGGAAATTCAGTCACAGTGTTGTTATACCACAAGATAATGGACGTTGCCGATGAGCCGGATGAAATCACACCAAGACAGTTCGAAGATCAGATGAATTTCCTCAAATGGAACGGATACAAAACCGTAACGACAAAGGATTTCTCTGAATGGCAGAAAGGAAACTTTTCAATGCCAGAAAAAGCAGTGATAATAATATTTGACGACGGATGGAAAACAACAAAGGAAAGGGCATTGCCGATAATGGAGGCAAGGAACCTTACAGGAAACGTTGCCGTAATAACAAACTATGCCGATGGCCTTCATGGAACTACAACATACATGAACTGGAGCGACATGAATCACTTGAAAGACAAGGGTTGGGGATTGATGGCTCACGGAATTGTGCATAAGGACATGCTAAACATGACTGAAGTTCAATTTAGGGAGCAATTAACTGTTTCAAAAGAAAAAATACAAAACAATACTGGAGTTACTCCGGAATCATTTGTGTTCCCATACCACAGAGCAAATCAGACTTACACAACCATTTGCGCAGAATACTATGAATTGTGTTGGACAAGAGGTGAGAAAGCAACAATTCCAAGATACACATACTTTGAATCTAACGGGCATGATTATGCAACAGTGTCAAACGGATTGGGACTGAGAAGAATCACAATAAGCAATGCAACGACAATGAATGAATTTACTGCTCTTTTCGGAAGACAAAACAACATAGTTGGAGAATGGAGAATGGAAGAAGGAGCTGGGACATATCAGACAAAGGATAATTCAAGGTACAACAACCACATGAGATTTGTTGGAAATCCTCAGTGGATAAACAACAGTATTATTCTTTAATTTCATTTTTCATGAGAAATTCAACAAAAGCGGGTTTGTGTTTAATGGGAATTGTGTTAGCTGGCTGTACATCAAGTTACTTTGCTGGCAGAGAGACTGAATGTGCTGCAAATCTCAGACGGGATGCCAATTATGTTTGCAAAGAAGAGTTAGATGAAGGAAGATCTGATTATAAACATGAAATTGATGGGTGGAATTTTCCAGGAATCGGCATCTATGGTTTGTTTAATCTAATCAAAAATTAGAATTATTTCTTATAAAATTAGATAGTTAACTTTAAGCAATTAAATAGGGAAGCCGAAGCTTCCCAAAAAGGTGGTTGGTGTGCTGTAATACAGCTTTAAGAAAATTAGTCAGCAAAATGTCTTATCAGTGAGATCAAAAATAGTACAAGGAATATTATGAACAAAACCTTGGCAATCCATGTTGCTGTTCCGGCAATACCTCCAAATCCGAACAAAGCCGCAATGATTGCAATAATCAAGAAAACAATAGCCCAACTTAATTGGCCCTTTTTAGAAATAATCATAATACATTCACAGCAAAGAACTATTTATAGAAGAGGAGTAATTTTTTGTACTACAATTCAATATCTTTAAATTCTGATTTTTATTAGAAAATTTATGCCTCTGTGGCACAATGGTACTGCATCCGATTCGAAATCGGAGTCCCTTGGACATCCAGGTTCGATTCCTGGCAGAGGCGTAATATATACCATAACACAAAAATCAATATAAAGTATTTTTGTGATTCCAATTAATGTATTCTAAAGCAGTCCTTGAAAAGGCAAGAGAAGAAGGAGAAGTATTAACTTTTGATGATGTGACTTTGAAAGAGGGTTATGCTGAAGTAATGCCAAAAGATGTTGACGTAACAACCAGATTTACCAGAAACATTGGACTAAAAATTCCAATGGTAAGTGCCGCAATGGACACTGTAACTGAAGCACCAATGGCAATAGAACTTGCAAAGCTTGGAGGCATTGGAGTTATTCACAAAAATCTTACTATTGAAGAACAGGCAGAACACGTTGCAAGAGTAAAACACAACCTACATGGTTTCGTCGACCGGCCCACCTATGTAAAAGAAGATGATAGGGTTGAATCAATTTTGGCAAAAGGATACAAGTACAGAAGTTTCCCAGTTATTAACGGAGAAGGAAAACTGGTTGGAATAGTAACTGGAAATGATTTTGATTTCTGCACGGACAATTCTGTTCCAGTCAGTCAAATAATGTCCAGAGATTTGTTTACAATGCCTGTTGGAACTGATATTAATGCTGCATATGAAATCATGACCAAACGAAAAAAGAAAATTCTTCCAATAATGAATGGAAATGGAACTATGGCAGGAATGTTTGTTTACAGTGATGTAAAAAGAGTAAAAACAAGAAGTAATGAAACATACACCGTTGACAGTAAAAACAGGCTGCGTGTTGCTGCTGCTGTCGGAACGGGAGACAAGGCCCTTGAAAGAATCCAAGCATTGGTAGAACAGGACGTTGATGCAATAGTAATTGACACAGCACATGCAGATTCAAAGCCTGTAAAAGACACTTTAATAGAAGCAAAAAGAGTTTATCATTCATTGGAGTTTGTCGTGGGAAATGTTTCCAGTAGAGAATCAGCAGAGAGAGTTTTATCATGGGGTGCTGATGCAATAAAAATAGGGCAAGGGCCCGGATCAATATGCACAACAAGGATTGTTGCAGGAATAGGTCGCCCGCAGATATCTGCAGTTTATGATTGTTATAAGGCAATTGGTGATGAAATTCCATTGTGTGCAGACGGAGGACTAAGATTTCCAGGAGATATTGTGAAAGCAATTGCCGCAGGTGCACACTATGTGATGATGGGAAAAATGCTCGCAGGAACAGATGAAGCTCCAGGAGACATAATATTTGTAGAAGGGAGACAATTCAAGACATATCGGGGAATGGGTTCATTAGAAGCTATGCAAAATGAAGGTTCAAAAGAAAGATATCATGAAACTGAAGAAGTAAAAGACAGAATGGTTCCAGAAGGAGTATCTGGCCGTGTACCATACAAAGGAAAACTTGCCACTGTCATGATACAGTATGTTGGAGGATTAAGAAAAGGAATGGGATACGTCGGAGCAGCAACAATTGAACAGTTGAGAGAAAAAGGAGATTTTGACAAAATGACAAATGCAGGAATATCTGAATCTCATCCTCATGACGTTGAAATAACTTCAGGTTCACCAAATTATTCAAAGGAAAAATGAAAAATTTAGACAAACTAATTGGAAATGCAAGAGTTATTGCAATTTTATGCAATCAATTCGGAGATACTGGAAAAGGAAA
>JACOXO010000033.1 GCA_016182365.1 Candidatus Gottesmanbacteria bacterium
AATCCAAAAAAGAACACCTCAAAAAAATATCCTTGGTACATCAAGCTTTTAATTCCTCTGTTCACATTACTTTTACTGGAACTTTTTGCTAGAGGACTTTCTGTGACAATTTTAAAAAATTATCTTGCGAAAAAAGATCTGCGAACTAAAATTGAAAAAATTTATATTCCTCCCCCAGAGCCGTCAAACGACAATGTCTTGCGACTATACGTTTATGGCGGGTCCACTACAGCAGGTTTCCCTGTACCAAAGCTTAGTTTTGTTAATCAGCTTTCTTATCAATTGCACCATGTGTTTAAAGATAAAAATGTTGACGTACGCAATTTAGGATGGTCAGGTTTCACATCTACAACGGATCGTTATTCTGTGATATCAACTTTCTGGCATAAACCCGATGCAATGATCGTTTATGTAAGCCACAATGAATTTGTACACCCGGAAATTGATACGCTTTCCCTTTATCGCACAATATCTATTTTTAGAGATAAAAGTGCTCTTTTTAGATTACTACTTGCAGCAAGCAATACCAACAAAAAACCAGATTCAGTAGAAGATAACGAAGAACCCATTGAAAGAAAAAGGGTTCCATATCGGCTTATTTGGCCTTACTACCGGGTAAAAATGGCTATTCTTAAAAAGAATTACAAGGCTATCGCTCAAATTGCCGCCGACAATAATATACCGTTAATATTTATTACGGCGACATCAAATGTTGGCCAATGGTCTCCTCCAGAACAACCGGTAACGTTTTTTACTCCAAGCAAAAAGAATCAAGCAGATTTAAAAAAAGTCCGTTCACTTCTTAAGGAAAACCGTTTGAGTGAAGCTGAAAAAATTACGAGTTACTATCTTGAAAAAAATCCGAAAGACGCTTATTTTCTTTTTATGCAAGGACAGATTGAAGAAATGCGCGGAAATTGGGATCAAGCAAGATATGACTTTGAAGAAGCAAAGGATCAAGACTTGTTACAGTGGCGTGCGAACAATGAAATTAACGACTTCGTTCGTTCATTAGATAATGGTGAGACAGTCCGAGTTCTCAATGCAGAAGAGATATTTAAGAACCATTCACCAAACAGGATAACAGACTATTCGCTTTTTCTGGACAACGTTCATCCGAATGTACAAGGACACTATCTTTTAGCTAATTCAATTGTTGATCTTTTAAAAAAAGATAGAATTGTCGAAAAGGATTGGTGGAATAATGCAAATAATATCTTAACACTTGATGAGCTATTAAAGGAAATGGGGGTGTCGCCTGATGATGAATTCCAATTGGCATTTATAACCGCCGTGTACTGTATTAAAAACCCATTTTTTAACTATCAATGCGCTCTTGACTACTTGGAAAAAGCAGAAAAAATAAAACCGGATGATTGGCGTATTTCGGCATCAAGGGCGGTAATCGCTTACTTAAAAGATGATGTCGACAACTCGAAGAAATTTTATGAAGATACTATAAAACTTCACGGCTCGCCTATTTCCAACAAAGAAGCACTTGAAGTACCTTATTTAATCCATCTTGGTACCTCACTCAATAACTCTAATAAATTTCAGAAATAAATGAGGCTTAAAAATAATTCAAGTTGGGTAATTATATTGATTACCCTCACACTAGTTGGCGCGTTTCTCAGATTTTATCGTTTAGAAACTTTATCGACGTATTTAACTGATCAGGCGCTCGAACTTTTGGATACTCTGGCGATTATCAGAGGGGATATTAAATTGATAGGCATTAAAACGTCAATATCGGAAGTTCGAAACGGAGCTGTCATGAACTATTTATTAATCCCCTTTGTTTATATGTTCAATTACAGTCCAGTTGCCGGAGGTGTACTTCAAAGTCTACTCTCGCTTGCAACTGTCCCTTTAGTCTTTTTAATTGGGAAAAGGGCGAAAAACGAGTTATCAGGAGTAATTTCGGCAGCTGTTATTGCCCTATCTCCACTTTTAGTTGAATACTCACGTCAAACTCAACTGGCTTACTATCCTCTTTTTTTCTCCTCAGTTGTAATTTTTCTTTTAATTAAATTGACTCAGAAGTTTGAAAACAAATTCGTGATATTATTGGGGACATTACTCGGATTCGTAATTCAGGTTCATTACCTTAGTTTTACACTTTTAATTCTCTCTTTAATATCCATTTTTGTTTTTATGAATCGTAAAAATAGCTTTCTATTACTAGCTTTTGGTTTTTTGGTAGGTTTTGCACCTTTAATTCTTTTTGAATTATCTCATGATTTCTTTAATACAAAAATGTTTTTTAATTATTTAAGTTCTTCATCGCCCGAGGCGGGAAGACTTACGACATTTAATTATTTTCCTCAACTATTTTCACGCCTTATAGGCGCTAATAATATTATTATTGGATGGTTTGTTTTAATAGGGATGGTCTTTCTACTTTTTGCACGTATAAGAACAAATTTGTCTAAAGCAGAAAAAGTTTTTGTAGTTCATATTCTGATTTCAATTGCTGTAATGGCTGTTTTTGAAGGCAGTCTTTGGTATCATTATTTACTCCCTACATTTGTATCGATTATAGTTTTGGGGTCAACTTCGATAGCCTGGTTGGTGAGTAGATATAAAAATCTAGCCGTGCCGTTATTAATAATGGGGTTGTCTTTAATTGTAATAAATTTTCCCAGTTATCGTCTTAGTGCCGATAACGGAGCATACATGAGTCCCGGTTGGAACTTGAAGGGAGTAGTTAAAACTGCAAATATAATTTCTCAGGATGTTGGTGGAAGTTCTTTTAACGTTGCAATGTTGGTTGATGCTCAAAACCAAGGTTATCCTCTGCGTTATTTGTTAGAAGTAAAAAATCAGAAGCCACTTGGTATTTCTGATTACGATAAAGCCGATAATTTATATATATTAGTCGAGCCAAAGCTTGATCTAAGTTCTGCCTTTAGTAATATTTACGAGCTAAATTCTTTTGGGGGTAGAGAGGTAAAAAGTGAATGGGACATACAGAACGGATATAAACTTGTTAAAATTTCCAAAAGCAATTAAAACTTCACGGTTCGCCTATTTCTAATAAAGAGTTACTTGAAGTACAATATCTAACTCAGCTTAAAAAGAGATTAGATAGTGTAGAATCAGTAATTAAATAATATTTGAAAGATGATAACCATGAAAAACTCATTCAGGTTCAGTCATCTCTTGGGTTATGAGTAACTACTGATACAAATTAATGATCAGTACATGATAAAGTTCTTCACTATTTATATACCGTCTTAACCTCATCGTCATTATAAATTACCTTAAAGGCATTTTGGTCCATTAGTGATTGTTTAACTTGGTCATCCGAATTAATAATTTCAACAGTATAACTATTAATTATATTTTGGTGTTTGTTTCGAGCCTCATCCACGGACTCTTTGGAAATTAGTTGTTCAGCTGGTATCCAATGAGTTTTCCTAGTAAATGATAGATTAAAAAAAGAAGCT
>JACOXO010000015.1 GCA_016182365.1 Candidatus Gottesmanbacteria bacterium
AGGGCCAGTGGACCTTCGTGCCATCGCTTCGGCCGCGAAACTTATTGACTTTTTCGTCAAGCTCCGCAACCTTTTCGTTGGTCAACTCGAGTCCCTGGGCCAGCTGATGGAGATTCTCCACAGTCCCTTCACCGTTATCATCCAGTTCGAGACCCTTCGGTTCATTATTGTCAGGCATTTTAACCTCCTATAGGTTTGCCTTTCACAATTTTCTTATCCAAGATCACTGTTGATCTGGATTTCAATTCACTGCTTCAATCAGGCAAAGTGGAGAATCTTTTCAGATTTTCTCCTCTCGGTAGACGAAACTACTTTTTTCTATTCGTCTTCCGGCCTGCCTGACTCCTATTTCCTAGTCCTCATTGACTTCGGTTTGTAACGGGGATAGGTCTCCCGTTTATGCTGCTGTCAGCTTTTTTTACGACGAATGAGATCAACAAGGGTTATGAGTGCAAGACCTAACAATATATAGTCCTGTTTACTTATGACTCCTTGTTGATACGAAGCTATGAATGTTAGCGCCACTAGTACAATCCAGACGATTGAAAAGAGATCAAACACTGTGTTCAGAATTTTTTTCACGGTATCCTCCCGAGTTTTTTTAGGCAGTTGCTCAACCTAAACACTAGATTTTAAACTAATGTATAAACTGGGCATGCCTAAAAAAGTGGAGAATTTTTTCTCAACAATTTGATACGTTAGGTTATAAACCAAACGCTCATACTCAATAGCTTGCGCAAAATTGCAAGTTTTGAGATTTGAGTATTTTTATTTAATTTCCTGTATGCCTATGTTAAAGTGCGAAGAATAGTTGCACGCCGTAGTCTCGCATTTATTGAAACTACTTTGTATTGCTATTCTTTTTCTGATCACTAATGTAATCAGAAGTTAATCCCGACTGAAACGTCGGGACTTGCTTCTAACTACTTAATCATTTATTATGTTAAATATGTTAACTAATTCTGATACACAAGTAATTTCCAATATCATTAAGACAGAATTAAAACCCGTTAAAGATGACCTTAAGGTAATAAAAAAAGACCTTAAAGATTTAACCAATTTTGTTAAAGACTCTATACCTCCAATCTTTGAATGGACTGATGACATACATAAATCTATTGTTAAAGAAAAACTTCTTGAAAGAGTAAAAGATCTCGAAAGAACTCTTAAAACTTCTTGATCCATTTTTATACTTTTTCTCATATTGACTGATTATCTTTTTGGGATTATTCTTTCCTTCCTATGTCTTCAAAAGATTTTTGTGATGATTGCAACAAAGAACTAAAGCTTTACCATAAAGTAAGACTTTGGATATGGGGAGACCATTCCTTAAGAGACAAAGATTTCTGCTTTGATTGTTTTGCTAAACACTGGAAACCTATCCAAGAAAAATTCTCAGTTTATAAATCTACCAAATCTATTTAATTTTTAAAGTGCTATTTAAGTCTCCGCCAGTCGGCGGATTGATCGACTGGTAAATGCTCCGCCAGCTGGCGGATTACTAACCAGTCATCAAAAAGCCCGGGTGTTTCGATAACTTAATAAGAACAAGCAGGGGACAGTCTACTTATTTTTATCTCGCCTTTTAAAGGGCGGATTATCAAAATACCCGGGCTCTATAACCAAATTACAAAATCCAAAATCCAAATATCAAAAACTATTTACCCTTATTTAATTAACTTCTCAGCTTTTTTTCTCAAAACTACTCCGGCTCCAAGAACACTTGATAAAGCGGCAAATGACAATACAACTTCTTGAGGTCCAGTACTTGGAATCTCCTTAACAGGAGGAATTACTTTTTTTCCAGTAATTACTTTGTCTCCTCTTTGGATACAGAATTTTGCAATGTCTTCATTAAATCTGTCGCCACTTGCACTAATTTGTACACGGTTTACTAAATCACATCTTATAGGATTTGGTATGTTTTCGGCTTTATAAACTCTACCTGTAAAGTGATATTCTCTTGATTCACCATCAGCTAAGTTATTAATTTTAAACTTAACTGCTCCGTTAACTCCTTGATCTTTTGTATATTCACCAGGACCAGAAATAAAGGTTACAAATTCTGGCCAGATATCAGTAACAGTGATTTCATCAATCATTGCTCCACCTGTGTTTCTGACAAAGATTCTGAATTCTATTTCCTCTTCTGGTTTGAATTTTCTAACATCAAATTCTGTGATATTATCAACCCAGGATTCTACATTTCCGCCTTTTTCAACACGTGAGTATTTGATTTGTTTATCAACAATCATTTCTCCTCTTTTAGGACAAGTAACTCCACCACCATAAATAGGGGTACAACCACTATCAGCAATTACATTACTCGCAAACAAAAGACTTCCGAGGAATAACCCAGAAGTAATTACTATATTTTTGAGGATAGATTTTGTGTATCTCATAAATTTTTTATATATAAAAAATTCTATTAGTACAAAACTAATAGAACTATAAATTAATACTCTTTACTGTATCGTTTACAGTTGGGGAAATATAGCACAAAAAGTATTAAAAGTCAACTATAGGATGTGGTTAGGGATCAGGTTTTAGGTTGTAGGTTTTAGTAAAGAAAATTTGCTTGAATTCCTATAACCTAACACCTAGAACCTATAACCTAATTTTGTGTTAGAATATCTTTGTATGGTTAATGCCCAAACTAATAGGGTGCTTCTTGAGGTCCGTGTGCCTAAGTCAACCGAGCAAACCTCTGCCCATTTCGAGCAGATCCTAAGTAACTTATCCCGCCTGGGGCCTCAAACAATAAGTGAGAAGTTACTCCTTAGAAAGCCTTCATTTACCTTTGAGATTGTTTCAGCTTCGGGTACAGTACATTTTGTTATATCCACTCCGCCTCAACTTAGAGGGTATCTTGAGTCTCAGCTTGCAGCCCAATACCCTAAGATTGTAATAAGTCCCATCAGGGAATACATGGGTTTGTTTGAGGGTAAGAATATTGAGGTAGCACGATTAGTATTTAACTTCCCCTCATATTTCCCTTTAAAAACAGCAGAGGACTTTGGGGAAATAGACTCATTATCAGGTGTTTTGGGTACTCTTGCAAAGGTTCCGGCAGATTGCCTAGCCTTGGTTCAGATACTAATCCGGCCTATGGGTTCATCCTGGAGGGGAGCAGGACATAGGGTTATTGCAAGGGGGGTAAAAGACCCAACAAATGGGACTCAGAAATCCCACCCTCAGGCATCTTTAATACAGACTAAAATTGACAAAAACGGCTTTGCTTTTGAGCTGCGCCTCGCCGTCAAGGCGGGCTCACCGATAGCAAGCCGCGAGCTGCTCTTTTCTCTAGCCGGAGCCTATGGGGTATTTGACCTTGGTGAGGGTAACAGCTTCAGGCTGGCCAGACCTATTCCACCTTTGAGACCAAATCTGCTCGGGCTTATTAAGTCAAGGCGTTTGACCTTATTTAGGCCATGGGAGTTTGCCAATACAGCAGAGCTTGCTGGACTTTACCATTTGCCCAATAAAAACATTTCGGGAATCAGAAATCTAGCTTGGGGACGTACCTTTTTAGGAGAACCTCCGGAGAACCTTCCAGTGGCTCAAAATGCGACTGAGAAAGAAAAGCATGCTATCAACTTCTTTGGCAGGACAGAATATAAGAATAAACAGACAATATTTGGAGTTAAAAGAGGGGACAGACGTCGCCATATGTACGTTATAGGTAAAACTGGCGCAGGAAAATCGACCTTAATTGCCAATATGGCCATCAATGATATGCGCAATAAAGAGGGAGTAGCTGTAATTGACCCTCATGGAGATCTATCTAGCATTATGCTTGACTACATACCCTCGTATCGCTTAAATGACGTTGTTTATTTGGACCCTTCAGATACTAAAAACCCTTTCCATTTTAACCCTCTTGAGGTCAAAGCCTCACCTGAAAACAAGGAGCTCATAGCCTCAGGCATAGTATCTATATTCTACAAACTCTACGCTCATTCCTGGGGACCCAGGCTCGAATATATCCTCAGAAATACCATTCTTACTCTTCTCGAGTATCCCAATGCAACCCTGGTTGATGTGGCTCCGCTTTTAACTAATGACGCATTCAGGGACAGGGTATTATTGAAGGTAACTGATCCAGTTATAAAGCGCTTCTGGGTGGATGAATTTGCCAATATGCACCCACGGCTTAAAAGTGAGGCTATAGCTCCGATACTTAATAAAATAGGTCAGTTTGTAACCAGTCCGCTTATAAGGGGGATTATAGGTTCGCCAGTTTCTACAATTGACCTGCAGGAAATTATGGATAAAGGCAAGATCCTTATTCTCAATCTCTCCCAGGGTAAGCTGGGCGAGGATAACGCAGCTTTACTTGGAGCTATGTTTATTACCAAAATGCAGCTTGCTGCCATGCACAGGGTCTATCAGGAGGAGGAGAAAAGGAAAGACTTTTACATGTACGTAGATGAATTCCAGAATTTTGCCACAACCTCATTTATTAAAATTCTATCAGAGGCCAGGAAATACAGGCTTAACCTGATTCTTGCTAACCAATATATAGGCCAGATTCATGAGGATGTGCAAAAAGCTATTTTTGGAAATACAGGCTCCCTTCTATGTTTTCCAATTGGCGCAGGCGATGCACATCTTCTGGCCCGGGAATTTGCAGGACTTTATAAAGATGAAGAGCTGGTCAGTTTATCCAACTACCAGATAATTCTTAAACTGGCAATTGATAACATAACCAGCATGCCTTTCTTTGCCACCACCTTGCCTCTTCCAAGTTCCAAGAATAAAAATAAGGAGAAAGCGATTAAGAATTCACGAGAACGTTATACTAAAAAGGCCAAGTAATAAGTTATTTTTCCCAATACGCATTAACACCGGTAACTCCCAGCATTTTTTTATCAAAACTGGCAAGCCACCCTTTTTGGGAGTGGGCGATAATTATACAGTCAGCTATATCCAGATTTGTTTGTTCAAATATTTTTACTGCTTTTTTAATAAATACAGACGTTTTTACATTTTTTTGAGAAATAAGAAAGTTAAAAAGCTCAATAAGTTTATTGCGGTCTACTTTATACCCTTGGGTTAATACGTATTCAATTTCAGGAAATACAACTTCAGGAATGATTATAACTTTTTCTGTATCAAATATTTTTTTTACTTTCTGAGCCTGAATTGGAATATCGTTAGTAAAGAAGCGTATCAATGAATTGGTATCTAAAAATACCATATAAGGTAAAGCCTATTTAAATTTTTTAATAACAGCCCTTTTTATAATATCTTTTTGATCATTTTTAGTAAGAACTTTAGTTGTTTTAATAGAGCCAAAAGCTTTATCAACTGTAATTACAGGCCGTGCAATAATTGTATTGTCAATAACATCAAACATGATTTTAGTTGATGGTATAAGATTAAATTTTTGCCTTATTGAGATAGGTATAACAATCTGACCTTTGGTAGTGATAGTTGAGACTTGGTTCATAGTAAGATTAATTATATACAGTATTACTTCATTTGTCAAGTATTACATTGATAAAATAAGAAATACGTCTACCCCTTGATTTCATTACATATTAATGTGTTACAATCATTTTTATGTCTGTAGATAGACCTTCTTTTGTAAACTTAACTCCAAATAAAGACATCAGTCAAAGATTGCCGTTGGTAGATATTCCAATGAACGCAGAACAATTGATTAAAAGTGCAGTTTGGGAATATTATTCATACGGAGAAAACGGCAGTACTATATCTGGAGTAGTAGGACATTGGGGAAGAAATGTTAATAACGAAGAACTAGCATTTTTTTATAACAATCGTTGTTTACAGGATAAAGATGGCAGAGTATTTACACCAGAAAGCGAAGAAATAGTAAAACCAGGTTTTGAAAGACGTTTTAGTTACCCGATTAGAACTAGTAAACAGGATGCTTTTGAAGCTGAGATTGAGATTGGTATACAAGCAATAAAGACAGCTTGTGAAGTAAGAGGCGTTAAGCCAAACCAAATAAGGTTGATGTTTGTATCAGGTGAGTTTTTAGGATTGCCCGATAAACCAGAACACAATGCTTTAATTCCTAGAATGTTAGCTGATAGATCAGGTATATCTAAAAGTGCACATGTTCATAATAATGTTTTAGCATGTAATTCAGGTTCAGAAGCAAGGCGTATGGTCGGGGAAAGTCAAACAGAACTTGATGGTCAGCATGTTTTGTATGTTGAACTTGAAGGTTTAACTAAAGTTACACCTCCTAGTTTTTCTGATGCTGGAGTTCCTGTATTTACAAATGAGGTACAGGCTGGAGTGCAACAGGTAGGAGTTGATTACTCGATTATTCCTGGAAAATTTGAAGTAATACCGGATCCAGAAGGTTCAATTACTGGTCCATTTTATTGGCCAAAAACTGAAGTTAATAAGCATGGTTTAATGATATTAACAGATGCTAAGCGTCAACCCTTACCGAATCCTGATAATAGTTATGATGGTAGTATGAATCCTTTTAAAACAATAAGGTGGGTTTTAAGATATGTAAAACCGTCCTTAGTTAAATCATTTAATGAACTTAGGAATGCAGGATATTTTCAAAATGGTGTGCTAACAATATCCCATCCAGCTAGCTTTCCAGTTCAATCTAGATTATACACCCAAGCCTCAAAGGAGTTAGGTATTGATTTAAATTCAGTTTGGTATAAGACAGATGGAAATTCAAGCTGTGCAGCTTCTCCTGTTGTTCTTTTACGGGCCTCTAGAGACGGGGTATTAAGGGAAGCAGAGGAACAAGGTAGGGATATATTCTATTTCGGATTTGGCGTTGGTGGTAATTGTTCAGGTATGGTTATAAAAAATACATACAAATAGACATTATTAAATGAAGTAACTCCGTTCAAGCGCTTTCGATAACCCTATAGTAATTGATATTCCTTATATATTTTGATAGACTTTAATACTTTTAATCAATTTATGAATACGGAAAGACTTAGACATCTATATAAAAATGTTGTTAATTTTCCAAGACAACTATTAAAACCAAAAGTAGCTGATTTGGCAATTGACGAGGAATTAATTACAGCTCAATTGCAAGATGAATCTAATTTGCTTCTTAGAAAATTATATATTGATCCTGGTTATTGGTCTGAGATTAATAGAATATTGGGAACAGACTTCAATCCTGACGAAGATATACTTTACAAAGCAGTAAGAGCGGGAAAAACAGTAAAAACTGATGTTTTAAAAAAGGTTATCCAAAGTAGGGAAAATATATACAGAATAGGAGTGAACGATAATTATAGCGGTGTTCATATAATTTTGGATTTTATAAATGTTGGTCAACTAATTTTTCCTCTTGCGGCTAAAATACCGCGTTTAGGCAAATTGTTATTTATACCTGTGTTTGATGGTAAGTCGGCTGAGATTACCGAGCCAATAGAAATAAGGCATAGACTTAATCAATTAAGTTTGGTTGATGATGCAAGTTATTTACTGGATAGAACAGATCATAATAAAGAAGGTAGCTTATCATGGGTTAAATTTGATAATGTATTGAGCAACAAAGATAAAGAAAGCTTTATGTTTTTTACAATAAACAGGTTGAATTTTCAACATTCTACATCAGCTGGAGGTTTATATCTCAGTCTTGTTGAAGACGACAGAAAAAGAAAATATATAAATAGCTAATTATGTTATCTTCGAACGTGAATTATATATTGTACTTAATGCTCTCCTGGAGGCAGATAAAGAATTGGATAAACATGACAATAGATGATTGATAATAGAGGATAGTTGTAGACAATTGAAAATTGAAGATAGATATTTCTATAATCTACAATCTACCTTCTACAACTACCATCAATATTCTATTTTCTATTGTCTAAGAAATATGGCCTATAGCCAACTACTGCTTGCTATTTAGCTCTATTTCTCTTAAAATATTGTTTCTATGGATGGCTTCAAGAAACACACTCTTCAGAACGGTCTTCGCTTAATTTCAGTCCCCATGCCTCATGTTGAGTCTGCAACAGTTATGATTTTAGTTGGAGCAGGTAGTAGATATGAGCTTAAAACAAATAACGGCATATCCCACTTTTTAGAACACATGGCATTTAAAGGTACAGTTTCCCGGCCTTCAGCATTAATTATATCTAGCCTCATTGAAGGTATTGGCGGAGAATTTAACGCTTTTACTAGCAAAGACCATACAGCCTACTATATTAAAGCAGCAAAAAAGCATCTCCCGCTACTTTTTGACATATTATCAGACATGCTGTTGCATTCAAAGTTTGATCATGCTGAGATTGAGCGGGAAAAAGGAGTAATCACTGAGGAAATTAACCTTTATGAAGATACTCCCATGCGCAGGATCGGAACAATATTTGAAGAATTACTATACGGAGACCATCCTCTTGGCTGGGATATAGCAGGTAAAAAAGAAGTTATCAAAAGTCTAAAAAGAGAAGATTTTATTAAATACGTAGGAGGCTTATACTCTCCCAACAACACAATTATTTCTGTTGCCGGCGGAATTGGAACTAATGGCGAATCGCTCGGATTATCAGAAAAATGCCTTGGTAGTTGGAAAAAAAGAGATGTTTGGCAGTTTAAAAAAGTTACTGCTAACTCTGCAAAGGATAAGCTTAGGGTTGTATATAAAAAGACTGAGCAGGCACATCTTTGTTTAGGAGTACCATCATTTGATGGCGATCATCCTGACCATTATGTATTGGAAGTCCTGGCTGCAATTTTAGGTGGGGGAATGAGTAGTAGATTATTTATTGAAGTAAGAGAAAGAAGAGGTCTTGCTTATTATGTAAGGACAGATACCACAGATTACCATGAGACTGGAAATTTGGTAACTCAAGCTGGAGTTGATTTAAAAAGAATTGATGATGCTATCAAAGTAATACTTTTTGAATATCAAAGGATCACTAAAGAACCGGTTTCTCACTCAGAGTTGACAAAAGCAAAAGAATTCCTTAAAGGAAGGCTAATTCTGGAAATGGAAGACAGTAGGAATATCGCAGCTCTTTATGGGACACAGGCTCTTCTTAATAAAAGAATAGATACCAGTAGGGACATGCTAGATAAAATTAGTAAAGTAACTCAATCAGATATCACAAGAGTTGCAAAAACAGTATTAAAAGCTAGAGAAATGCGTCTTGCTGTCATTGGTCCATTTAAAGATAAACAAAGATTTGCTAAACTATTAAAATAATATGGAAAGATCTGTTGTACTTATAAAACCCGATGGGATGAAAAAAAGAGTTATTGGGGAGGTTATAAACCGGATGGAGAAATCGGGACTTAAGGTTGTTGGACTTAAGATGATTAAACTTTCCGATGCACTTTTAGATGTCTGGTATGCACATCATAAACAAAAACCTTATTTTGCCGGGATTAAATCCTATATGATGTCAACACCAGTTGTTGCCATGATCTGGGAAGGGGACAATGCTGTTAAAATTATTAGGGATCTTGCAGGGCCTACTGATTCAACAAAAGCTGCAAAAGGGACAATAAGAGGGGATTTAGGCAAAGATATTCAGGAAAATGTCATTCATGCCTCAGATTCCAAAGAGTCGGCAGAAAAAGAAGTGTCCCTGATGTTCCAGCCCGACGAAATCCACGAGCTATAATTTTGCCTCAAAAAGTCTGACCTTTTTGTGTGATCTTGACAGATATAAACGACCATGGTACCATGACTATGGTAATTAATTAAAAAATATATGCAACAAGTAGTGTCTAAATCAGAACTTAAAGCAAAAATTCTTGAGTACCTGAGAAACGTGGAGAAAGAAAAACAGGAACTTATTGTTACCCATGCAGGCAAGCCTGTTGCCAAAATAATTCCCTACAAAGAAAAAGCTATCCTAGATTCGCTTAGGAATACTGTAATTTACTACAAAGATCCAACTGAATCTGTAGGAGAAGAAGAGTGGGAGCTGCTTAAATGATACTTTTAGATACCCACGTATTAATTTGGTATGTTAATAGCCCGGATAAACTATCGGAAAAGTCCTCTAAAAAAATAAATCTGGAAATTAAGAACAAAAATGATATATTAATTTCCTCGATAACTGTATGGGAAATTTACATGCTTGTTAAAAAAGGAAGGCTTAAGCTTAGTTTGGATGTAGATACATGGATTGAGAAAGTAGAGAAACTCAGCTTCTTACAGTTTGTACCAGTTAACAATAAAATAGCTGCAAAAAGTGTTATCCTGCCAGGCTCTTTTCATAAAGATCCAGCTGATAGGATTATTGTATCTACAGCATTACAAAATGGTGCCACGTTAATAACCAGTGATAGAAGGATTCTAAAATATTCCCCACTTCAATCGTTATGGTAATTCAAAGGCTGTCCCTAATTTTTCAGCCAGACGAAATCCACGAAGTTTAATAATCCTTATTTCCATTACCCTTTCCTGTAGATCTATTTTTTGAATAATCAAAAACAGTTATGATTTGTATTTTGGGAAGCTCAACCATAGACAATCCCAACCTATTTGCTTCGTAGGATGATAACTGTATTTTTGCTCCAGCTCCATCGATGTAGCCTAGTTGCCGGGGAATAATATTATCGCCAATTTGAATTGGTGGCCTATCATAAGGAGGATATCTTTTAAATACCGTGCGTTCCATTTGAATTCTTTGTTTTAAGTTATTATCAGCGATTTCTGCTTGTTCTTTCTCTCTTTTATAATGGTCTACTGTTCTATCGACTATTTTTTTCAATAGAGTAAACTTGAGGATTTCTGCAATACTTTCTTGCCGTCTAATTTCATATGGAGTTAGTTTTCTACCTCCATTTTTTTGATATTGTTTAGATAGTCTTTGAGCTCTTTTTCGTGCCTTATGGATATCCCTTAAATTTGCTTTCCTTTCATTCATAATAAAATTAAATTATTAATAAAAAATTATTAAACAACAAGGGATCATTTAACTTGCAAGGTCAGACCTTTTTAGGTCATCTCTTTTTGCTACATAATCTGCAACTTTTTCATCTGTTGTATACCATCTGCCTAGGAAATACACGGCATCTAGGAAGTCTAATACCCTATCGAGTTTTATAAATCTTAATTTATATTCTGACAATCTTCTGATTCCTGCAGGGAATATCAATTCTTCATCAATTAGTATTCTGGCTTTTGAGAGGTGTGTATTAACTGCGTATTCTGAAGTATGTGTTATTCTTGAGATTTCTTGGTGACCTTTATGTTTTAAACGCATTTCCAATACACGAATTTGAAAGGGAGTAAGATTAATTTTATAAACATCAAGCCAAACTAACAAGTCATCAAATACTTTTTGATCCGCATCATATATAATATTGACACTAAGTTCACTTTTTAATTTTGATTTGAGTCTCTTTTGTGCTTCTAGTCTTTTCAAAGAGGCATATTTTGCAGTACTAAAAAACCATTCTTTAAATCCAACTGTTACTCCTCTTTCTAATAAGCGTGGATAATGAGGTAATGTTCTTTTAGTTTCATAGTATTGTTTAATCAACTCCTCAGTTGAATACCAGATATTTAGTATTTTTATTCCTTCGAGCCTTCCTGCTGAGACAGCCGTAACTAATGGGTGATCGTGATACTCGCTTACTCTCTTTAATCCTGCCGGAAAAATAACGTGTTCTTCAATCTTTTGTCTGGCAAATAATGTTCTTTGAGAAATTGGATGTTCATTTCTACCTAATGCTTGAGCTATTTCGTTCCTGTTCATTCCAGAAGAATGCAGTTTTAGAATTTCAGCTTCAAGAGGAGATAAAAGACCATCTGGTATAGCCTGGAGGAAACCTGCTTCGGAATCAGATGTCTTATGATCGGTTATGACACGTTCTGATTCTTTCATAATCATACGATATTATATGTCTTTCTATAGTCTTTAGACTTAAACCGTATCTTTAGTATAAAATATCCGGAATTGTTTAACTGAGGTAAGAGAAGTTCAATTTATCTAGTTGGACCGCCTGGTGGGGGTAGTAAAATTGCATGTGTTTGTTGTGTGGCTTGTAACTCTCTCATAAAACCAGAATGAGACGGGCCTGTATCACTTTGAAGTAAAATATGAATAGGTCTGATGCCAGGTAACTTTCCAGTTTTAATTCCAGGTTGATCAATTTCCTCAAGTTCTTTAAATGTAGTACCGCCCCTAACAACTTTTCTCTTAATTGATGTTTTTATTTGATAAATTGGTTCTAAATCAACTTGTTTTAGAAAACCCATCATTACTTCTCTTGTTTTGAGATTAGAACTCTTTCTAGCTTCACTTCCGGGAGGAGTATCTGTTGTTATGACAAGATCAATGTCTCTTGCTTTTGCTGCATCTTTAGGAGTATTTGCATCAGCTATAGAACCTAAACCAATCACTTTTATCCCAGGGTTATCTTGAATTGCTTTAGCCATTCCAAGTATATGTTCCACTTTAGATCTTTCTTCCGGCTCAAGCCTACCTAAGAAAGTCTCCGAAGATATCACTTTTGGTTCTGGTATTGTTACTTCTTTTTTACGTCTTCCTAATAATCTTTCAAAGATTGATGTCATATAAAAACTATAACGGATCTTAACTTACCAAATAAATTTGTCAAGGGGTTTTGATAGATTGCCTATTTTGTGATATACGTATTACAGATGGAAAAAGGTTCTTCTTTTTATTCTAGATTCGAAACCTTTAAACAAAGAACACATGCAACACTTGCCGGTAAGGATAGAGTTATAAATGAGCAAGGGGTAGCAAGTCTAACAATTGATGCGAGGCACCCACAGGCAATAATTTATGAAGATGGTGAGATAACGATTCAACTAGGTGATAAAGCTGAGATTACGCTTGAAGACGAAGCTTTTTTTAATGGAATTATAACAAGCGACGAAGATGATTCAGATAGAGACAGTTTAATAATACACTATCCGTTTACAGGTAATCCCTCTGATGGGCCTCTAACAGTTATAAAATTAAAAGCTAGAGATGGTTTGAATATTCTTAAAAGAAAAAGCCGCGATCTGGGTTTAAAATGGGACATTGTTGCTTCATTTTTTAAAGAACAACATAATCAGATTAAAGATACTCCAGCAACAGTTAAACTAAGCGGACTGGGAGTTTTAATCAAAATTATTGATAAAGCAAAAGAATTTACATTTAGTTCTCAGCAAAAAAGAGACTCATTTGACTTTGGTTCCTATACCTGTCGAGATAAATTATCAATTAAAAATCTTCCAACTATTGGTCAGGTTAATATGGTTGCAACTAATCCTCTGGAAATTTGGCCAGTAGAAGCAGGATTATTGTACCGAAGAGGCGGAAAAATACTTAACCCTGTACGTCTTGTTGCAAGTATAGTTGGTGGAGAATTTTGTGAAGGGTTAGAAGTTGATGATCCTAGGGATCGAAAAATTTTTGCTTATTATCTTGATTATGATGGTGAGTCAAGAGAAGCAAAAACCATTCTAACAATGAGTTTAGCTGACGCAGCACAATTGTTAATTAGATGTTGCACTGAAAAACTTAATATCCACAAAGATCTTGTTTCTACAGTGTTAGCTGGATATAGTAATACATTGCAAGAGTTATCAAATGAAGATATAAGAAAACATCATCAATTTGATATAGTCAATAGCCTCAGAAAATATTTAGTTGATGGGCAGATTTAAATACAATTGGTATGGATCAAAGAAAATAAACTTGTGAACAATTTAGAATCTGAAAAACAAAAAATAGAATTAGAATTGCGTAAATCTTTTTTCAGAAGGGCAGCAGGAATTGCATCTATAATTCTATTTGCCCAAAAACAAGGATTAATTGAGGGTAGGTGGCAGGGGAAGAGAGTTGTTGAACTGGGTTGTGGTGCTGGAGGGGGGCTATGGGCATTAAGATCTCTTGGGGCAGATGTAATTGGAGTTGATCTTCAAAAGTATCCAAGTTATTTTGTGAAAAGTCCGTTAGTTTCAGATCTCCCCTTTGCGGTAACTACGTCCCTTGATTTCTTAAAGTGGCAGCAACAGCAATCATTTGATGCAGTTTTAGCATTTAATACAGAGTCTGATGTATTTACCCCTGAAGTTGCAAGTCAAGTTCACCGGGTTTTAAAACCTGATGGGGTAGTTGCTGTAACATGGCAACAAAAAGATCTGAGTCATGTAAGCGGCAGGTGGCCTAAGTGGTCGATTCCGTGGCCGTACAACAAATATCAACTGCAGTTGTATAATCCTGAACAAGGAAAAATTGCCGGGAGTCTAATCACTACCTTTATTGATCCCAACGGTTTAGCAAGAGGTGAGGTTCGTGTTAATGATAAACTCTCACGCAGTGAAGTAGATATATTTGATGAGTTTTTAATGGTAGGGAGGAAATAATAATGAAAGAATCTCGAAGACTTTTGCTAAAGGGAATTATAACTGCACCTGTTGCAGTTGCTACACTGGTAGCAACCAATAAGTTAGGTGAACTTCTATATCCTCAGACGGGTGGAGTTCGCCGGCTTTTTGATTTTGATCTGAGTCCAAAAAGTGATTTCAGAGGTTTTTGGCCACGTGACCAAAGACAACTCGAACATTTTACTGTTTCAACTTATCTTCCACCTATGGCTATTGCATTAAACCAGTCTAATTTAGAAACAATAGCAAAAAATTATTCAATACCCTTGCCATCCGATCCTAATAGCATTCATGTCTATATTGTTAACCAAGATCCAAAGACTTTTAATAAGATAGTTCAAAGGGATAATAGTATTAAAGAAACAATTACTGGATCCTATGTGGCATTTGTTGAACCTAGCGGAAAGCTTGAAGCTGTTATAAATATAGGAGAGTATTTAAAGAGTTTGAAAGATCTTGAAAAGGAAAAAGGATCTGCTTATAGCTATAAAGAGAGAAGTGATTATATGTCAAAAGAATTTTCTATTGATTTACTTAGAGCTTTTTTAGAAGGGGCCAATGAGCACAACATAAAGACTTTGCAATATTACAAAGACCACCTAACCCGTGACTCCAAGCCTTTATTTATCGGGAGAATGGGAGAGTAGTTTGCGATAAAAGACATCATTATTGACATACTAAGATCAAAGAGTAGAATTTGTAGAGTAACCCAGCACCATGGATGGTGGTGGGTAAATTATGCCACATCCTGAATTAGTATTTTATAAACCAACTGACGATAGCGGTTCTTTAGGTCAAGGAGGCAATGAATTTCAACAACCATTTGAGAATAAACAACCTCAAAGAATATTGTTTACCAGGTCAATGTTTCCAGAGAATAGTATAGGATATACTGTCTTTCCCGATAATTTAGAAGGCAGAATGAGGTCAGAGGCAATTCTTGATAAACCTCTTTCCAGAATTTTTAGTCCCGATAATAAAGGAATTCCATTTTTAACCCAAGCTGGAATTTCTTCATTGGGGCAACTTTTATTAACAGAAACAGATAGTTTAGATTCTCTTCTTGATCCAAGACATCAAAAAAATATAAGAAAAAGGTTAACAGAACATCTGCAACATTATAGTCTTACCTCTCATGCGCATCTATTACAAGATATTTTTGAAGGACGTTCTAAGGATGAGGAAAGAAAACATCAGGAATATCCTGTGCCTTTCGAGAGAGAAAAAGAACTTGTTGATGGGGTTGAAGAACAAGTTCAAAAACTTAAAGAGCTTGAGACCGATATTATAACCCGTTACTATGGTCTCAAAACAGACGTACCACAAACATATGAAGAAATTAGACCCGAATATGGCCTTACTAAACATATGATTTCAATTAAAGTAAATCAGATTTTAAGAAGACTTCGTCATCCTTTTTTTTCCGTAGAACTGAGAAAATATAGATCTTTATCTCCACAATCAGTTGGTCGTCAGATTGGCGGACACATTTTTTATAAAGATATCCCTGAGGTTCCGAGGTATATTAGTACTGAATTATTATCCACAGCTACCTTAAATGAACTTCTAAGTAAGGCAGCTGATCCTTCAGAATTTCCTGATTTATTAAAAGACTTGTTTAAATTTCAACTTAGAAAAGATAGCCCTGATTTATCTAGGGAAACAGTTGAAGATATAAAAACCTTCATCGAGGATATGAAAACAGATAGAGGTACGGATTAGAAAGTTTGTAAATACCTGCCTAGTGCTTCTGGGGATTCCTGTCTAATAGCATCAGCAGGAATATTAACAATACCAATTCCATCTCCTACAAAAATTTTCATGCCAACTGGTAAATCAAACATTGGAAGATCATTATAATCGTTTCCAGCAACCAGAGTTTCAGAAAGAGGAATATTTGTGATATCACTTATTTATACCACTCCAGTTCCTTTATTTACATTCTGATGATTTACTCCAACAAGCCTTCCGCTTGTAGAAGCATTAAGTCCGGCAGGTAATTCTTTAAGTAATTTTTCACTATCTACTGATGATAGAGGACGAATAATTATCATAGCTGGTTGATCATCAATTGCTTGTTTCTCTAAAACTTGTAAAGTTGTACTTATTACATCTACATTATTTCCGAAATTTTGTTGCAAACCTGCAGCCTGTTTTTTATCAGGTGTCCAAACTACTCCATTTTTTTGAGGAGAATGTGGGAAATACCCTAAAAATGAAACTGTATCTATTGAAGCAATTCGCAAAACTTCTTGAATTTCTGATGTTGTTAAAGGGAAATAAACAAGATTTGAGCCGTCTTGTTTAACAATTCTTCCTCCGTTTTCTATTGCAAGTGGTGCGTTTGCTGAAATAATTCTTTCCCAAAAAGGGTGAAGATATTGGTGAATAAATGGTAAATTACCTCCAGATATAACCGATGTTAATACGTCCCGCGATCGAAGATTATCAAAACCTTCTAAAACACTATGAGGTATTATACCTTCTTTATTACGTATGGTTCCTTAGATATCAAAAGCTCCCAATCGCACTCTTTCCATATCAAGAATTATATCATACCACAACGTATTGACATATTAGGCTAAAGATGTAAAATCGTAACAATTAAAACTATGCCAGCAGAAACTTATAAAGTAATTGACTTTGCTGCCCATTTTAAAGTTATTCCTCCAGAACTTGTTAAAGCAAATGTTCAAGAAATAAAAAAAATATCTCATAACTCCCTTGTTCCTGGTGATTCTCGCTCTAGAGAAATAGGTGAGAACATTGCTGTTGCTGCTTTATGCGCTGGTGGAGTAGCTGAAGGTTTGTTGATCAATAATAATCTTGCTGTAATACCTGTGATATCTGTTAATAAACATAGATTAATTGCTATCCCTAGGGAAAATGACAAATCTGTTCTTTTATGTGAGTTAAATTCAGATGTTTTATCAACTTTTAATCGTTGTAGGTTATCACAAGGAGGAGTTGTTGAGCCTGGTTATTTAAGTTTGCATGCAAAAAATTTTCGTTTTTCAGCTGAAGAAGAAGCGGGTATGTACGATTATAGAACTGCGCCAGTTTCAAGATACGCGACTCAAGTTCATGCTATAGCAAGTCAAAATTCAGATAAAGATAATATATTACAAATAGAGAATTTTTTATTAAATATGTGGTTAAACATGACTACTTTTCCAGGTCTATAAAGACATAGTTTAAATCATTTTCAGTTATTTTTTCCTCATAAACTTTTTTAGTAAACTTAGAATAATCGGGGAAGCAGGCGTCTGCCTCAGGGTAGGATTTATCTATTATAGTTAGATATAATTTGTCAGCAATTGATATTGATTGCTGATAAATTTGCGCCCCACCAATAATAAAAATCTCTCCTTGCCTCGCCGAAACGGCAAATTCTATCGCTTTGTCAATTGATGGAAAAACATATGCTCCTGGGACTTTGTAGTCTTTATTTCTGGTTACTATTATATTGGTTCTGTGTCGTAACACACGCCCAATTGACTCAAATGTCTTTCGGCCCATTATTATTGGATGATTTCTGGTTTTGTCTCTAAACCGTTTCATGTCCCCTGGAAGGGACCATAGGAGTTTGTTATTCTTACCAAGCTCCCTGTTTTTCCCAATTGCTGCGATGATTGAAATAATAGTCTTATTCATATGCAATGTTATAATAGCATGAGATCAAAAGAACAAAAGATCAGTGGTTTATAAAGAGGTATAAATCAGTTCAACAGTTTGAACCGTTGAACCAGTAATTTATTTTGGGACTATTTTATCTACAACTTTGATAAATTGCTTTATTACTCCTACAACTCCTGTGATTAACCGCAGTTCTATATACGTTTTTACTCTATCACCAGTTGACATCAAACCTAAATATTTGATAATTTCTCCATCATCAATATTTGTTCCTATGATACGGACTTTGTCATCTGGAGACAAGTTTTCCGGCCCTCCAATACGCTCTGGCATGATATGAAGTATATCATTTAGTCTATTTATTTACAAAATTTTTTGACATCTGTGGCTAAAATCACTAAAATAACGGTTAAATTTTATGGGACAGGTATTAGAAGCAAGAACAATAGAAAGAGGGCCAGATCCAAATCAGGTAGATCAGTTGAAAGTGGCAACTCAACTTCTTAGGAATATGGGCTTTTTTCTAAGTGATTTTACTGGTAATACTTCTTCTTATTCAGAACTTACAATAGCACAAGAAGGAATACCTTATACTTCTATATATAACGAGCCTCCAATAGAGTCCACTTTAAGATTTAAAGCATCAAACGCATCTTCTGAACCATTCAAGTATGTGGTTGTAGACAAAAAGACAAGAGATGCTTCACCAAGTTATGGGAGTGTATTATATTACGGTAGACAAGTTATAAAAATCCTTAAAGGTCATATTCATTTTGTTACACAAACCTGGCTTAGATTCTATCAAGATGTGGAGACTAATTTTGCAAGATTAGAGCTTCCTGAAAGTTTAATTGACACTCATGCTGTTGTTTTTGGTAGTAGTAGAGTAGTAGGTCTTGAATTTCGACCAAAAGTTCCTTCCAATCGAAATATTCCTTCCACACAACATGGCAGGGTAACCTTAATTCCTCTTCCCGCCTCGCCTCGAACCACTTGACTTTCGATGAATATCGAAATATAATACTTTTTATATGATGAAAATCGAAACAATTTATCATTACTTGCTATATTCAGCCTTGCAGGAGAAAAGGTTTAGCTTTACCCAACAGGAGTTAGCTAAAAGCTTTGATTATTCCTTAAGTACGATAAGCCATGCTTTGAAAATACCAGAGGAGCTAGGAGCCATTAAAAAAACTTCAAAATTTTTTGTTTTGCAGGATTTTAAAAAACTTCTTTATTATTGGGCAACTGTCAGACGGTTTAAGAAAGATATTATATATCAAACTTACATTGATGCGCCTGTAGTTGAAATTGAGGGTTTGGTTCCGGCAGGGACTATTTATGCTTGTTATAGTGCAGGCAGAAGAATTTTAGAAGATGCCCCGGCAGATTATGCAAAGGTTTATTTTTACTTTGATAAAGAAAAAGTAGAAATAGTTAAAAATCGTTTTCCCGAAGTAAATAACAGAGAAGCAAACCTTTTTGTTATTGCGAAGTCTTTTGATATGGATAAATATGGTTTGATAACAACAATTCCTCAAACATTTGTTGATATTTGGGGTCTTTCTGATTGGTATGGCCGGGATTTTATTTTAGCTTTGGAGGAGAAAATAGATGGACTATTATAACGATTTAATTACTAAAAAAAGTTGGGAAGAGCTTTTAAGCCTGAAAAAACTCACCGATTTTATGCTGATTGGTGGTTGGGCAGTTTATTTATACACCAAAAGCCTAAAATCGAAAGATGTAGATATTATTGTTAATTTTGATAAGTTGGCCATTTTAAGAGAGAAATATGAAGTTACTAGAAATGAAAAATTAAAGAAATATGAAGCAAGAAAAGACGTTGTACAAATTGATGTTTATTGTCCTTATTATTCAAACATCGGTATTCCAGTTGAGGATTTATTAAAGCATGTAGAAAATATCGAAGGATTTTCTATTGTTAATATTAACTACTTAATGGCTTTAAAAATTTATACTTTAGCTCAAAGAGGAAGAAGGCCAAAGGGAAGAAAGGATTTAATAGATATTATTTCTTTATTTCTAACAAATAGAATAGATTTTGTTTTAGTTAAAAAAATTTTAAAAACCTATAAATTAGAAAATCATTTACAGAATTTGGTAGTATTTTTAAAAGAAAACTTTGAGATTTTAGAGTTAGGATTAAACAGACACCAGTTTGCAAAAGTCAAAAAAGATATTTTAGGGAAGATTGGATAAAGTTTATCTCATAATTCTAGCATAGAGAATCGGTTATAATTAGATTATGCTTAAAAAGAAAATTATTCTTTCCGGCTACCGGGATTCAATTGCCCACAATCTCCATATTCCTCGGGAAAAAGATGATTTATTTGGAATTGATGATGTTGATTTTATGGAATTTTACTCCTTCCCAATTGAATATTATTTATCACTTGAAGGTTATAATAGAAACTGGGAAGTAGAAGAAGAAAAACATGCCCAGACTGATATAGTGGGTTATGAAATAAGGAAAGCATTCTATTTACTGCAAAACTGTAATCCAAATGTAATGCTTTTCTTGTATAACAAGCCAGAATACTACCAACATATTTCAAGAAGTGGTGAGTTACTTCTTAAAAATAGAGAGTTGTTTATAAGTAAACGTCGAATTAAAGAAGCCTTTGTAGGTTATGCAAACGATCAACTTAATAGATTAATACATGGAGCTTTTAGAGGATACATGGGTGAAAAAAGGAAACGTATAGTTAAGGAGTATGGATATGATACCAAGAACGCTACTACGTTAATTAGGCTGTTAAGGCAGGGCAGAGAGTTTTTAGACATTGGAGAACTTAAAGTTTATAGAGATGATGACCGTAAATTACTGCTTGATGTTAAGATGGGTAAATACTCTTTAGACAAGTTGCAGAAAATGGCTAAAGAAGAATTTTTAAAAGTTGAAGAAAGTTACAAAAATTCAAAACTTCCCATGGAAAACAATAAATCTAAAATTAATAATTTGCTAGTTAAAATTATCAGGATTGAAAATTCCTAGATTTTTTGTGAACTTGTTAGAGTTAATTTACATGCTTAATGTTGATAAAAACTGGTTTCTTATACTTTCAGAATTTTTTGTTAACTTAGCTGCTGGTTGGTTCGGAGCATTATTGATTGTCCCAAACTTTACAGGAGTAAATTACCCATTCAATATTTTAATCTTGACAGGAGATAGTACCCTTTGTATAGTGAGCTTGCTGATCGGATTAAAATTTAGAAAGTTAGCAAGGAGAAGAAAATGATTAATATATGGGATGCAAATGCCAGAGCAATTATTGCATTTAGTCTAGCCTTGATTGCTGGAGGAGTTATTTATATTGCTTTTAAACTTTCTGGAAAAGACTCAAAGTCCTCAAAGAAACACCGCCGTTAAAACCTTTTATAGACAAAAAGCTCCGATCGGAACAATTTGTCAATAGCCTCAAAAGGTCTGACCTTGCGAGGTCGAAATCTATATTATACAATGTTTCAACTTATGAATCTTCCAGAAAATTTACAATCACCACTACCTGAAATTAAACCAATAAGTCAGTTAATCGAAGATGTTGTTCAAAGACACAGTGTTCAGGAAACCTTTGTTTATGAAGGTAAACATTTTGGATATTTTACTATCCACGCTTGTGCTGATGTATTAAGTTCAGAAGTTGAAAGAGGAGTCAGTATTGATCAATTATTTTCAAACCTAACTAGCCAAACCTCTATAACTCCTTTAGATATCAATAAGAGATATGATTTAAGTTCCATTGAGGTTAGTACCTGGGAAGAATTTAAGATGACCATGAACGAGTTTATTCTAGATATGGAAGTTGATATAAAGTATCCCAGGTTAGTTATTGAAGATAACAGGAGAATGGATAAATGGGATCCAAAGGCTTTAGGTTATTAAATCTTAAAACCCTCCCCACCTTTTTTAATATGTCATCATTACCTGAAAGTCAATATAAACAATTCAGATTGCCGGACAATACTCCACCTCAGGAAGTTCGAGATGAATCAAGCTATTTTAGATTAATTGGATATGATACTGATGTACTTGAGAAAGAAAAAGAAGTCTTCTTAGCTAGGTTTGAGGAAATAAATGGTAATTTAAGGAGTCAACTTCTTGGTCCGCCTGGTTTTATTTCTCAAAAGGATCTAACAAATTTAAGAAGATACGAAAATGAGAGTACAGAAATTACTAATGCCGAAAGACATCTATCATTAAGAAGAAAGCAGGGAGATAGATCGATAAGCGATTTTACACTTTTATGTATTCATGTGGGTGGTAACATACTTAGAAGTCGAGCTAATAATAAGTTAGAGAATATAGTAAGAGAATATAATGTAAATCCACAACTACTAGATCAATTTGTAAAATGCACAAATGTAGTAGTTTTGCCATTTGTTACGACCAAACTTAAAGGTATGTCCCTTGAAGATTTCCTAACTAAAACCGGTGAATATACACCTACACAGATATTAGATTTTTTAATGTTACCACAAAGATATTTATATAGATATCTCTATTCAGATCAAAATCCAGAAGCTTTTAGTGATCTTTTAGAAGGAAACGACCCAGAATTTGTAAGAGAATACCCTGTTTATAGCATAGTCAATACATATTGGGCTCTACGTGGAATATATGCTTTAATGAGTAATCAATTTAATATTGCAAGCAATAATGAACATATAAAACAAATTGTATTTGCAATACAGGAAATTATTAAAAAAACTAATCACATTCAAGAAAGATTAGTAAGCTATCTACTTAATCCAACTGAAGATAAAGACAATATTGATTTAAGGAATAGATCCAAGGAATATCTTGAAAGTGATTCAGACTTTGCTGAATTTCTATGGATAATAAGTGTCGCAGAAAATGATAAGATGTCTGGTATATACCGTCGAGTTGTTGATCTTTCTAAAGGAGCGGTAGATGTAGATTTTTATCGGTTGTTAGGGGATAGAATTGTTCAATTTCTGGAAAATCCTCCCCAAAACATCATATTAGATGATGACATTGGTCTTACTATTGGTCAACTTTTGGATTTAACTAGTGATGATTATACTCCAGATTTGTCTAAACCTAAATCTTCGATTCATTCTGTTTCAAGAGCTTTTAGTGATATATTTAAAAAATCATTAGCTGAAAAATATCAATTTGATCCTTCCGAGCTGGGTAATAAACAAGGTCTATTCGACCCTCACGCTATAACGGTTGATTTTAAAGATAGGCTAAAAAAGAGATTTACTATTACTCTTCACTGGTATAATGAAGATACCGGTGAATCATCAAATATGTATATATTTTTTGATTTAAATAACAAATCAATTGATTGGAGTATCCTTGATTCACTTGATTTTCCTGAAAATAGTCACTTTAAACAATGGTTTATAGATTATTCTAGTGAAATTCTTAACCATATATTAACTAATAAAATCAGCCTTAAAACAGCCCAGGATAGAGATCCTGTCTATAAAATGAGAAAGGATGCAAGAAAAATAACAAGGGATTTAAATGGTATAAGTTACGGATTAAATTTACAACCTGAAGAACAAAAGCTGAGAAGAGAAATAGTAGGGTTTGTTGACGATTCTGTTATTTCAGCTCTAAATAAATTAAACCCGCAAGATAGGGAAGCTATAGAGAGGGCAATTAAGAAATTAAATGATAGTGGTCTAGGAGCAATTGAGAAAATAAGCCCACCAGCAAAAGACGGAGTAGAGCGTTACCGATTAAAATCAAATACTCCGTCTGGTCCGTTTCGAATATTATTAATACAAACAGAGTCAACTAGTGGGGTAGAAAGGTTTTTAATTGAAGATATAGGAAGAAGAAAAGATATTTATAGAAGAAAAGGATATAGATTTTAATCTAAAACCCTCCCACAACCGTCACCTCGCCTTTGATTGGGGGATAAGGATTATAGTTTTCTAGAGTAAAGTCTTCAAATTTAAAATCATCAATATTTTTAACCCTAGGGTTTATCTTCATTTTAGGAAATGGACGGGGCTTTCTTTTTAATTGCTCTTTTACTTGTTCAAAATGATCACTATAAATATGTGTATCTCCAAGCGTGTGTACAAATTCTCCCGGTTTAAATCCGGTTACGTGAGCTACCATCATTGTAAGCAGGGCATATGAGGCTATATTGAATGGTACTCCCAAAAACATATCAGCGCTTCTTTGATAAAGCTGAAGTGATAAACGATTGTCCCTTACGTTAAATTGATAAAGAGTATGGCATGGGGGAAGGGCCATGGATTTACCAGGCGTTGCCATTTCGTAGATAAACTCCGGATTCCAGGCAGAGACGACAATTGATCTTCTAAATGGAGTTGTTTTAAGTTCATTTAATGTCCAGGCAAGCTGGTCAATAGTTCTTCCATCTGATGTTTTCCACTTTCTCCATTGTACTCCGTATACATTTCCAATATCTCCCCATTTATTAGCAAAAGTTTTATCAGTTTTAATTTTTTCAATAAACTTTTCCTGGATCATGAAAGGCACTTTTCTTTTTTCTGCTAAAAGTTTATATGGTTTATATGCCCATTCATCCCAGATGTGTACATTATTATCTACCAGGTATTTTATATTTGATGCTCCCTGCAAAAACCAAAGAAGTTCGTAGATGATTGCCCGCAGGTAGACTTTCTTGGTTGTTAATAGAGGAAAGCCTTGGGCAAGATCAAACCTCATCTGCCTTCCAAACACACTTTTAATTGTATTTTTTGAATTAAATACAATTTTATTAGTCCCATTTTTCATTACATCCTTAAGGATATCTAAGTATTGGTATTCAGGATGCTTCATAAGAATTTTTAATTTATAATTTGTAATTTGAATTGAATATGATAATTTAAAAATTAATTAAATAAAAATTAAATTCAAATTTTAAACTTTAAATTTCAAATTGAGAGATACTGTGTAGTTTTTATCTCACTTTAGAGTGTTTGGCAATAGGTAAAAGTGGATCAAACTTGGGTTTCTCTGGATTTTGTAGTTACTCTGCCGCCTTGCCACTGGCCGCGGTACATGGAACCTCCGCCGTCAACCCAGTAAAATTGGGCATGGATTATCCTGCAGCCCATTTCAAGAGTAACAGGGATTGGTCCTTCGTTTTTTAAAGCAAAAGTTAATACGCCTTTATATCCAGGGGCAACATTTCCTGTACGAAGATATATTCCCGAGCGGAAAGTAGTTGTTCTGGGTTTAAAGTTAACCGTCATGTTTTTGGGAATATTAACTTTTTCAATAGTTGTTGCAAGAAGATATTCTCCTGGAGAAATTGTGTATACATTTTTTTTAATTTTGTTATACTTTATAATAGATTGTAATATTGGAGTTTGTCTTTCAGTTTCTCCTAAAAAAGCTTTTCCGCCCACTATTTTAAAAAGTTCCCCAAGACGAAGATCAAAACCTGCTCCTTCAGGGTTACTAAGTTCTCTTTGGGACAGTCCCTCAACGAGTTTTTGTTTTTTTACAAGTTTCAGTAATTTTTTAGGTCCAATAATCATAGTCTAAAGTTTATATCATACTAGTTTGTTAGTATCAACTGGATAAAAAGTTGATAAGAGATGTAAAGTTTAAGTATACTTAGTATTCTATGGGCGTAGAACAGAATAATCCACCCGATCCAAATGAAGTAATTCCACCAAAATTTAAAAATCAACTTAGTCCGTCAACAGTTAACATTTTAACTTCAGAAGGCATTATTTTCACTGTAGAAGCAAATATGCAAGCTACGACAGGTGAAAAAACTAGATTTAAGAAAACCCCAAAAATGGTAAAGGTAGAACAAATAGTAGGAGGTGATTTAAGATCGTATTTAATAGCAACTTACAAAAAAGGAAAAATAAGCCAGCAAGAATTAGGAAACAAAATTAAGAAACTTGCAGAAACTAATGGTGAAACCATCTCTTTACACAAGTCTGAAATAAGCACTTGGTTTAAATTATTAGGTATAAAAGGGGTGAGAGGTAGATCAAGGTCACAACAAGAGAAAAATGAATTCGCCAGGCTCGTAAGGGCAAGAAAAGCAAAACTAAGAAGAAATGCTATGAGGCAAGCTTTCGGATTATCTGAAAATGAAAATCCTTCAGATTTTCTGAAAGACATACACCATGTTCAAAAACTATCCGTTAAGGAAATTGCAAGATGTTATAATCAATCGTCTCACAGAATTGAAGCTTGGTTGGAAAATGAGGGAATTAAAAGAATTTATCCTGAATATCTTGCTGGCTTAAAAATTATTCTTATTGCAAAAGAAGTAGGCTTATTTAGCTTGTTAACCCCTCTACAGCGTGAATATATAGAAGAATATTATTTTAATGTTCCTTATACAAAAAAACCTCCTGATTACTCTGCCATTGCAAGAAAAAAAGGTGTAACTAGAGAGAACGTCACACAACAAATTGCTAGCGCATTGAAAACAGCAAAAAGTTTATTGTCTCCAGATTATCAGAAAGATGGTACTTGGATTGGAGGTTTACCAATAAAGATCGTAGTTGAACAACGGCTTAAAGAGCTAGGAATTTATAACAGTCTTTCAGAGTACATTAGTGCAGAATACAACAAGGGAAGGAAAATTACTCATATTGCTCAAGAAATACAAGATCTTACTGGAGTAAAATTTTCCCTTAATTCAATTTACAGTTGGTTTTAAACTATTATCTATTTCTTCCAAATCCTCTCTACAATAAGTAGTCATAAAAGCCGTTGGTCTGCCTGATATATTTTCAACTTTCTCACTCATAATACAGTTATCTTTATTAATATGCCCTGCCCCTAAAAGATGTCCGAATTCGTGGAGAATAGTTGATGTTTCAACTGCTGCAGGACTCCTACCTCCTGTGATACTTGCAATCGGCTTTGTAAAAAGGAATATGGTATTAGCATTATTAACAATGCCAGCATAGGTGGGAATTGGTGTATATTCATCTAAAACAAAAATTTTAAGGTAGGTAATATTATTTTTAGGTAGACTATAGGAATTGGCTAGTTTTTTAAGATCGTCATCATCAACAATTCCATTTACACTCTCCTCAAGTTTTTTTTCTGTGAAGACAACCTGTTTAGGTTGTTTTACTAGCGAATATATTTGGTCGGCAACTTTGGCATAAGTATCAGGATTTAATTTGTGATTATCTTTCTGATAGATGATAATTTCCAGATTTTTGTTGTTATTTTCAACAAATTCATATCTATAGTCTCCGACTTGATGGAGTCTTAGGATGTTGCGAAGCAGAGGATACTTTATTACTTGATTTCTATATTTTTGATTGAGCCAGTGAGAGGGGTCGGAAAGATTGAATGAGTAATACAGCATCGCATATAGGCCAAAAACTACGATAATAATAAGAAGAAAAATTGTTGCAAATATCTTCACAATATTATTATAGACAGATTATGGATTTGATGCCACAGCCGGGCAGTTGACCAGGGCTTTTCCAATCTCATCAGGTGATTTACCTTCTTTTTCCAGTTGAGATTTTTTAGATGTACAATCCTGTACACTTGGGAATGAGCAGGCTGTTTTAGGTTCTGTTCCCGGGATGAAAAATTCCTCAGTTTCTCTTGGGCATCTGGCACAGGTTAATAGTCCGTTTGTAGCGCAGATTTTGACTTTAATCATTCCGGATGGTGTTGCATATATTTCCTGAGGTTTATCTTCAATTAAACCGGTCATGATTTCATTCCAGATTGGTGCAGCTCCGGTAATACCTGAAGTTAAGTGCGGGTTCATAGGGCTGTTATCATTATTGCCAACCCAGGTAGCAACTAAAACATCCGGAGTATACCCAATGGTCCAGTTGTCCCTAATATTATTGGTTGTTCCTGTTTTAACTGCAACTTTATGTCCTGGTACTTCAAGCCGCGCATAAGGGCCAAAAGCTGGCATACGGGCTGCATTGTCAGATAATATGCTTGTTATTTGATAAGCAGTATATTCGGGAATAACATTTGTATCTTCAGCTGCCTGGGCCTGGGAAATAGAGAAGATATTTTTCTGTTGCCGATTGGTTAAGTCTGCAAGCAATTTTCCATCTCTTTTGTCAATTTTTTCAACAGCATAAAGATCAACTCTTTTACCTAAATTGGTAAAAGTTCCATATGCTGTGGCAAGCTCGGTCATTTTAACTTCACCAGCACCCAAAGTAAGAGATAAACCATAATGTTGTAAATCTTTCCAGGATTCAATTCCCATTTTAATTCCCAATTCTCTCATTTTGTCTGGTCCATACATATTAAGAACTTTAACAGCCGGAATATTTAAACTCATAGCTAAAGCCTGTCTTACGGTCACATTTCCTCTAAACTTCCCGTCATAATTTTTTGGTGTATATGTTTCCCAAGCATTGGAGTAGGAAACAGGACTATCTGAAAGTACTGAACCAGAATTTAATCCAGCATATGAAAGTGCATATGCGTAATTAATTGGTTTAATTGATGAGCCTGGTTGTCTTTTGGATAATGCTACATTAACCTGTCCGTCATGTGTTTCATCAAAATAATCACGTGATCCTACCATGGCAACAATTTTTCCGGTTTTTGGTTCAGTAACCAGTGCTGCAGCATTTGAAATCCAGTATGGTTTTTCTAACTCCTCAACATTTTCTTTGACAATTTGCTCGGCTTTAAGTTGAGTAGGTAAATCAAGAGTGGTATGAATTGTTAAGCCCCCTTCCTGGACCAGCTTTTTTCCATAGCTGCCTTCTAGCTGATCTAAAACCCAGAAAACGAAGTGAGGGGCATATATCTGATTATCAATTGAATAAAAAGCCAGTTGCTGATTTTGGGCTTCTTCCCTTTGTTGTTGGGTTATAAATCCATATTCCTGCATTTTTTCTAGAACTCTTTTTTGGTTCCCCTTATAAACCTCAGCTGAGGCTGAGAAAGGAGAGTATATGCTTGGTGCAGATGGCAATGATGATAAAAGAGCAGCTTCGGCAAGAGTTAACTCAGTTGCATTTTTGCCAAAATATTTTCTGGCTGCAACTTCTATCCCATAGGCAGTACCTCCATATGGGGCATTGTTAAGATACATTTCAAGGATCTGGTCTTTGGAATATTTTTTCTCAACCATTAATGCTAGGTATGCTTCCTTAACTTTCCTTGAGATAACTTTTCTATTGTCCTTAAGGAGTGCAATTTTAACAAGTTGTTGGGTAATGGTTGAGCCACCTTGTGTCGGCTGGTCATTGAGATTATTAATAAAAGCCCTGGAGAATCCTCTTATGGAAAAACCCTGATGAGAATAAAATTCATGGTCTTCAACTGCAATGGTAGCATCTTTGACATGTTTTGGAATAGAGGATAATGGAATAGGTACTCTGTTGATTTGCCCGTTGTAAGCGATGTATAAAAGATCACCATTCCTGTCAACTACTCTTGAAGATTGAGGTAAGGGTTTATTGGTAAGATCAGAGGCTTGCGGAAGCGTCCTTAAAAAACCAATATAAAATCCCCCGTAAAGTATTAATATTGCCGACAGGGCAACAGAGGTTGCAAAAGACGGTTTCGGCAGAGTAAGGCTTGTAAAATACTCAACAGTTGAATTGAGCGCCTGTTTAAGATTAATGTTTGAGATGCTGCCGGCTAAATATGATTTTGCATTATGTAGTCTTCCTTTTTTTGCACCTTGGCTAATTACTCCAAAATGAGTAAGTAAAAATTCTATGGCAACCCAAGTGGCAAAAGCCCCAAGAATTGTTGCCTCACCTATAAATTGGATAAAAGAAACAACTCTTTTAAATGTTTTTTTTACGCTTTTAAAGTAAACGCGAGTAGCTTTACCTATAATTAGAATACCAATCAGTGTTGTTTGACCTATTGCTTCTAAAGCTTTTAGAGTAAATTTAATAAAAGTTAGTGTGACTTCTCCGATTGTTTGAATTAAAAGAAGAGGAAATTTAATTACAGGGAATAGTAGAGATTGATTACTAACACTAATTTTTTTAGTTTTTTTAATCCTTTTTCTCTTGTTCATTGGCAGAATAATCCAAAGATTTTCTTTGGGTCATTAATTCATCCTAAGACTTATAAAATATATTTGTCAATAAGCAGTTTGGCAATACGGGTACTTTTTTTACTCATATAAAGATGCTGTCAATTCAATAAAAAATGGGTTTAGTGGATACTGATTTGCAGATTAGCAATCGCCGTGAAAATACTACAGGTTTTCATGAAACTTTTCTTGATTTGCATAGCGTTGGAGGATTTGATACCATTTTCTTATGGCTCGAAGAAGTGAAACTTTTATTTTAAAAGAATTTCTTGTAGGGCTGATTGTTCTTTTATTTTTTCTATTCATTTTTCTATTCATCGCCAGGAAATTTACGGCAAGCAATAGTTATAAAAAACTATTTCCTACAAAAATTCAAAATGTTTTTGTTGCTACCCAGGACAATTGCGGTGAACTTGGGTTTGGCTTTATTGCCAAAAGCACAAATAGCAATTTTACAAGGGTAGTAACCCGTCCTGGTTATCAACAGGAGGATCATCCTTTTGTGTTGTCGGTTGCGCCTTCTGGCCAAAACAGTTTTATTATCGAAACAGTAAGTACAACCAATGAAGTTCCTCAGGAAAAAATTAATGCTCAATGTTCTTCTGATTCGATCAATATTAAACCGCCAAATCTATTAATCTCTTCTTTGTTAAACGTATTTCCTCAGGATTATTCTGCTTCCCAATATGAATTAACAGAACCTAAAGTTTTAATAATTACCAGACAATCTAGAATAGAAGGCGCTCCTTGGGAGAATTCATTTACCATAAGAGGAGTAATGAACGGATCTTGTTTCTCAACAAAAGCTCAGGGTTTGTCAGCTCTTACAAAATCTGACAACTTAACTATAACGACCAATTGGGTTGCAACAACGTCAGCAAATCCGTCAAATGATAAATCGTTAACAGATTGTTTGACTAACGAGCAATATGGTCAAAGCGTAAAAGTTGAAGTAGAGGAGATGTACAAAATATCAGAAACAGACGGTATTATACAATATGATATATCTGCCAAAGGAATAGTTGGCCAGGCATCATTATTGCCTAACGGCTATATACAAGCTTCATATTCAAATATCCCTTCCCAAGAGCCTACTGGCGAGCCGACTTTGCAGCCAAGCCTAACTCCGGCTCAATAACTAAAGTCGGGGTAGCCAGACTCGAACTGGCGGCCTCATCGTCCCGAACGATGCGCGCTACCAACTGCGCTACACCCCGTTTTGCTTTCAATTGTAGCCTATTATTATGCTAAAATACAAATAGGCAAAACATACGTCCCCGTAGCTCAACGGATAGAGCAGACCCGTCCTAAGGGTAAGATGGGGGTTCAATTCCCTCCAGGGACACAAAAATTATTCGGGGTTTCCCGCGAAGCGGGATCCCGCATTCCTTAGAATTTAGAATTAAATGTGCGGGACAATTCCCTCCGGGGACACATAAAACCTATAGTATATTTAGACCTCATTTGATATAATCTTCTTCATAGAATTTTAATTCTAGTGAATACAAGTTATGAATGGTAGAGAACGATTAGTACAGATAACAGTTCCTAAAACACCTGTAGAAATTAAAAAAATGGCAGATTTGGTTCAACAAGCTGAGCCTGTTAATTTTAAGGTTACCAAGGAAGAACTTCTAACGCTTCGTCTTCATGTTATTTATCAATTTATACAGGAACAATTAAAGTCATATGCTGGAATCATTAATCGTCGTATGGAACATCTTGATATTGGTGTTTGGGAGGGCGTTTATGAAGAATATTTAACATCTCTAGAGCAAGAATTAGCTGTAATTTATGGAATTGATAAGAGTGAAAGAAGAATAGGACAAACTGCAGGTAGGGAAGAATTAATACCTCATATTATAAGCGGAAGACTTCGTTTATTCAGACAGGATGGTACTACTATGGAGGCATTAAAAGGGAGAAAGTTTGATAGTATTTCAGCAATTGAAATTGTTGTAGGAATGAAAAGTGGACAAGAGGTTCCTTTAATTAGACAGATGAGTGAGCATTTAAAAGATGATGGAATAGCCTTTATAACCTTTGACGATGAAGACAGTAATATTTCAGAAGGACATACATGGAGTAAAGGTAGTATAGTATATCCCCAACCATATATTGAGACTGTAGTAGATGAGCAATCAGAGAATACTGCTTCTGTTCAGTGGTTTGGTCAGCTTCCAATTGACAAGACTACAGATGGAAGAGTAATTTGGCCATATTATAAAACAGGAGGAATATTTGAGGTATCCTCTCATAATTTAAGGGTGTTTGAAGTCCCATTTGATGAGTTTAACGCGCCACTAAAAAAACCGTTATCATGGATTGGAGTAATTAGAAAAAATTCTCTACAATAGATTTAATGAAAAAGTATACACCTACCCAAATTCGTTTTCTTGCAATCCGCACTCTTGGTAATTTTCTTGTACTAGGTTCAATACTTGGCATGTTTCTTACTTTTGGCCCTGCAGTTAAGACAGAAATAGAATACAGGTACAATAAATGGAAAGGAGTGACTTATGTTGTTGCTGATGACCTCCCACAAGATCAGAATATATCACCAACATTTACCCCGACCGAAGCGTCGGGGCCTACTCCAAAGCAAAATGTATTCTTTTCTGATATTCTAGCAAGACAGCCGACAGTACAAGTATTAAGTCCAGTTGATACTGAATTTGGGATTGTAATACCGAAGATTGCGGCCAATACGAAAGTCATATCTGACGTTGACGCATCAAATTATGATGAATATATAGAGGCTTTAAGGGAGGGTGTTGCCCATGCATTAGGCACGTATTTCCCGGGAGAACAGGGTAACATCTATCTTTTTGCCCATTCAACAGATAACTTTTGGAATGTAGGAAGATATAATGCTGTGTTTTATCTTCTTAAAGAACTTGAGGCAGGGGATGAAGTAGATTTATATTATCAAGGGATAAGACATCGCTACACAGTTACTCAAAGGGAAATAGTAGATCCTGATGACACCCATTTTCTCACAGACGCCAAAGATACCGAGACCTTAACATTGCAGACTTGCTGGCCTCCTGGGACTACCCTAAAACGCCTTATTGTTGTTGCCAAACCAGTATCAGATCTCCAAGATAATTAAACAAGATTAAGAGTTCACCCGAAATTTTCCGTGCTCGACTCCCACAAGTGGGCTCCGGCTGCGCGCGAAAAATTTGGGTTCACTCTTAAGCATTTGTATACTATAAGTTATTGACAAATTATATGCAGTATGATAATTTCATACTTTTAAGGTATTATAAACATTAGGTATGGAAAATAAACCTAGGTCACCAGTTGTTCCGGAGATCGTAAACGGTAAGCAGATTACATTTAAAAAACAACAGTTTAGTACGGAAGAAGGTCAAATTACAGTTTTCTCTCAAACCGAATTTGATCCTTCTCAAATTCATGTAGTTGGTTCTACCGGTATTGTAGTAGGACATGGTAAGACCAGTCAGTAATTTATCTTATATTTATCGCATACAGGTTGGGTTTGGAGCCGGGTTGAGGATTGAGCGTTGTTAATATGACAATTTTACTCCCATTAGGCCAGGGGGCAATAAGGTTATCAAAAAATGGTCCTGCATACAGTGTTACCTTATTTAACCCGTCATAATCCATTACAGAAATTTTACCCTCTTCAGCCAGTAGCAGATGAGAAGAGGTGGGAAACCACATTAACGGAAATTCCAAGTTCCATCCGCCAGCTGGCGGGCCAAGTTCCAAATTATTTTTTGATACATTTTGAGTATTTTTGGTTGGGACGGTAGTTGGGGAAGGTTTAAGTCCATTTTTATCAACTATAAAAAAGTTTTTATCCTCTTTGATATCATATACATATATTTGACCCGGTTTTAAATTTCTTTCTTCTCCTGTTGGGTTTGTTCCAATAAGAGCAGGTTTGATTATTTGTGGTATTGTTGCTGATGCTGTTGCTTGGTAAAGAATTTTAGTCTCGTCAGGCGACCATATCAGATTTGTTGCTGAATTGTTTAAGATTCCCGCAAGATCTGGTTTTAATGTTCCCAATCTTTCTTGTTTTAAGATTTCCTCTTCTTCATTCCAACTGTCATATACGTTATCCAATGTTAGAGTAACATTTTGTGGTGCGGTGTTTAATATAGAAGTATCCAGAAGATAATATTTATCATCAATAAGAGCAAGAAGTTGTTTGCCTGTAGGCGACCATTGATATGTTGCATTTTCAAATGACAGAATAGGACTGTCTTTGGCAATCTGTCTTGTATTTCTGGTTGCTCCAAGGGGTCTATCTGTAAGTTCCAGGATAAAAACACCATTTCCTTCAAAAGGATCTTCATTTCCATTATTGCTTTTAGATACACTAAAGACTATTTTGGTAGTATCCTGAGATACTTTAGGATTTGATACGCCCGAGACAGTAATAGGACTTAACGAGGGGTTGATTGGAAATAAAACTGCATCTGTTTTTGCAACTACTTCTCCTTGGACACGGACGTCCTTTTGCCAGGGAGAATACCCTTCTTTTTCCATTCTTACGTTGTACCAGCTGGGTTCTAATGTAATTGTAGTGTTTGTTGCTGAACTAAGTTTGTCATTTACAAATATCTGAGCCCCGTTTGGCTGGGAATTGGCAACGAGTAAACCTTTAGGTTCAAATGAACCTTGGGATAAATTAAATCTATAACCCCGTCCATAAAAGATAAGAAGTAATGATACCCCGATAATAAAAGTGATAGCAAAAGCAGGAGCTAGGAACTTTTTCATTTTATGATTGTAATTATATAACGGCCGGTGTTAAAATACCAACAGTTATAAATTCGAAATTCGAATATCGAAGCTCGAAACAATACTTTAAGTTTTAAAAATTCGAATTTAAAAAATTATAATTTGTTTCGTATTTCGGATTTCGTGCTTCGGATTTTAAATTATATGTTTTCAAAACGTATCGGAATTGATCTAGGTACCGCAAACTCATTAGTCTACCTTGCTGGTCAAGGAATTGTCCTTAATGAACCTACAGTGGTTGCAGTGACAGTTGAAGAAAGAAGAGTGGTTGCTGTAGGAAATGAGGCTAAAGAAATGTTAGGCAGAACGCCCGGTAACTTAACCGCACTAAGACCTCTTAGGGAGGGGGTAATAGCTGATTACGAAGTAACTGAGGCTATGCTTAGGTATTTTATTGATAGAGTAATTGGGGCAAATAGAATCTTTAAGCCTGAGGTTATGGTATGTATTCCAGCAGGATGCACGCAGGTTGAAAGGAGAGCTGTTATGGATGCAACTCTTTCTGCCGGAGCCAGGAATGTATATTTAATTGAAGAACCTTTGGCTGCAGCAATTGGGGCTAAAATTCCAATAGCCCTGCCTTCCGGCAATATGATTGTAGATTCCGGCGGAGGTTCAACAGAAGCTGCAATCATTTCATTAGGTGGAGTTGTAGCTCATAAAAGCGCTAGGGTAGCCGGTACAAAACTTGATGAAGCTATAGCCTCATATGTTAGGAAAAAACACAATCTTATAATCGGTGAATTAGCTGCGGAAAACATTAAAATAACAATAGGGTCTGCAGTTAAACTCCAAAAAGAGGAAAAAATGGAAGTTAGAGGAAGAGACATGTTTTCTGGTTTACCCCGGATGATCGAGCTTACGTCTACTGAAGTCACTCAAGCTTTAGAATCAGCATTGCAGCTAATGATAGGAGCTATTAAAGGAGCCCTTGAACATACTCCTCCAGAATTAGCTTCAGACATAATTGACAAAGGCATTGTTTTAACCGGAGGAACTTCATTGCTTCGCAATTTTGACAAGTTGGCAACACGTGAGATTGGAGTAGTTTGTCATGTTGCCGAAGATCCATTATTTTGCGTAGCCAGAGGTACTGGAGTTGCTCTTGAAAATCTAGAACTTTATAAAAGAAGTGTATCAAAGTATTAGTCAATAGATCAGCAGATCAATAGATCATAGGATCAAATTATATTCTTTTTGTTTTTTTTTTCTTTTGATCTCTTGATCTTTTGTTTTATGTCTCAAGTTTCTAAAACAAACCTAATTCCTAAAGTCCAACAGGGAATATACAATCAATTATATTGGGTGATTTCAAAATGCCAGGATTCTAAAGAGGTGGGTAATCTTCTTACTGAATTATTAACAAAAACAGAAAGAACCATAATAGCAAAAAGATTATTCATAGGAATATTACTCACAAAAGGATACAGCTATAGGCAGATAAGAACATTACTAAAAGTCTCATTTCCAACAATAACTATGGTAAAATTCTGGCTTGAGCATGGGGGTGGTGGATATAAAATTGCAATTGAGCGTATTCTAGGTAAAGATGAATTTAATAACGTCTTACAATTAATAGATAAGATCATAGACAGAAATAGTCCCGACGTTTCAGTCGGGATCCCGACCGCAAGCGCCGGGAATAACTTATAGTATATAATATAAAGTAGTCACCGAAAGAAATCGTTTTAAAACACAAAAGCATTAGGCCAAAATTGGAAAGAGCATTATATTAAATAAGACTAAAAGTTTTAAAAATGGCTGCTACCGATTGCAGTATTAATAAGTTTAGATTGTAATAAAAGTAATTTTATATAAAAACAAAATTTACTCAATATTTGATAAAGCATCAAAATAGAGTATGTAAAAATAAAACTTATAGTAATATACTATTATGGAAGATACAATAAAAGTACTAGACATAAATATAACAACACTACCAGAGAATGATATCCTGGAGAGAATCGAAAAATACATAAAAAGTGTTAAGCGGGAAGCGGAAAGGGGAAAGAATTCCGGGCAGAAACCACTTACTATATTCACTCCAAATCCGGAAATAATAATGTATGCGCGTTCTCACCAATGGTTTGCCGAGATTGTCAATAAAGGCCAAATTAATATTCCTGATGGAGCCGGAGTTGTATGGGCGGTAAAAAGAAAAGGATATCCTGTAAACGGAAGAATTGCTGGTGCGGATTTAGCTTATAAACTGATTAGGCAGGCAAACAAACAGAACGTCACCATAGGACTTATAGGAGGAAAAGTTAAAATAGCACTTAGGGCACTCGAGTGCTTAAAGGAAGATTTACCGAGCTTAAAAGGTTGGGCAGAAGAAGGACCTGATATAAAATTCGAAATTCGAAATTCGAAATTCGAAATTAGCTATGGAAACTGGAATATGGACGAGTTTATTAAAAGGGTACAAGAGAGAAACACTAAGGTTCTCCTCGTTGCTTTTGGTTTTCCAAAGCAAGAGCTATTTATAGATCAAATTTCCAAAAAACTTGAAGATATTGTGATTATGTCAGTGGGCGGTACCTTTGACTACTGGTCAGGTAGTGTTAAAAGAGCACCAAGATGGATGCAGCAGAATAATTTAGAGTGGTTTTATAGATTATTAAAACAGCCCCACAGAATCAAAAGACATATTAGTGGATCAAAATTCTTCTTTTATAGTTATATAAATAAATAGTTTGTATTATTAATAGGTAATTTGATATAATAGAAGAAATTTTTGACTAGTTAGTGTATGATAAAATAAGCTAATAACAATCGATCGGTTCTATGATCGTAAAAAATAAAAAATCCCACAAAATTAAAGTCCTTTATCTTTACATGTTTCCATTATGGGGAAATGGGAGTGGAGCCTGGCTCAGAGAAATGGTAACCAGGTTGGCAAAGAGAAAAAATATAGAGGTTGGAATTTTGGCTCCTGATGAACGCAAACTCCCAGGAGTAAAGCATTTCTACATTAAGCCCCCTCAAATGGGGGTTTTTGTTGGTAATCCTGAGCTTAAAGGTGTTCAAAGATATCAAGATATGAATGGTAAGGAAATAACTGATATATATACTTCTTACTTAACCCGGACCGTACGTGTGGTTGAAGAATTTAAACCTGATATTATCCATGCGTTTCACACAGCTTTTATTCCGCCTTTAGCAAGATATCTCAAAGTGTTATATGGGACTAAATTTATCATAACAACCCACGGAAGCGATCTTCATTATTTAGAACAGGACAGAAGGCTTATAGGATTAATTAAGGATGCAGCTAGGGTATCATCTTACATTACAGCAAATAGCACATTTACCAGGAATTGGTTTTTGGAAATGTTTGGCAGGGAACTATCTTATAAAACCAGGACAATTCCCGGCGGGGTTACTATAAAAGATGTAAGAGGTATGGTTGATAAGATTAACAAGGATTACAACTTAAAAGGTAAAAAAGTAGTTATATTTACAGGAAGGTTGACGGTACATAAAGGAGTTGAGTATTTGATAAAAGCAGCAAGAAAAATTCAAGGAGAAGTTTTGATATTAGGTGACGGGCCGGAAAGAAATTATCTACAAAGTCTTATTAATCAATATAAATTAACCAACGTTAAAATTCTAGGATATTTCAGCAGTAATGAAAGAGATATTCTTGATGCTTTTTATAGAAGAGCAGATGTCTATGTTGCTCCATCAGTATGGAATGAACCACTAGGACTTGTAATACTTGAGTCTATGGCTCAAGAAACCCCTGTTATTGTTACAAGAACCGGCGGTATTACTTCGATAGTTAAGAATGGTTATAACGGTTATCTGGTAAGGCCAAGAAACGCTAATGAGATTGCAGAAAAAGTCAACAAATTGCTTTCAGATGATGCTTTAAGAGCAAGAATGGGTGAAAGAGCAAAGCAAACAGTAATCAGAAGGTTTACATGGGATAAAATCACCAACAGGTTCCTAAATTTGTATCGTAAGTTTTCAAACGGCAACGGAAAAAATAAAAGACCTCATTAAAGTTCATCTTGATTATTGTCAACAATCTTAATAGTTAGTACTATATAATCAAATGATTAAAGCATCTGTTGTGATGCCCACATTTAAAAGGATAGAGCAGACCAAAAAAACCCTCAAACTTCTTTTGGACTCAGACGGTATTGGAAACCAATGTAACATAGAGTTTATTGTTAGTGACTGTACTCCTGATGATAGTTTAGAAAAAGCTATTTTGAAAGATTTTGGAAATAAAATTAAGTATACACGGCCGCAATATCAGGGAATAAGTAATAATAAAAACAATGGAGCAAAGTTTGCCTCAAACCAGATTTTAATTTTCTGCGATTCAGATATTGAGGTTAATAAAGATACTCTTTTAAAAACAATAAATGCACTCAAAGAAAATCCCAAAGCAGCAGCGGTTACAGGTAAGGTTATCTGGCGAGGCGGAGAGAAAAACGGTTTAGTTGATAGACCAAGCAGTGATAACTCAATTGTTAAGGTAAAACAGTTTTCATATATAGATGTAATTTATTCAAGATATATATCAACCTATAAAGATGTATTTTTCAATGTTGGAGGATACGATGAGGCTGCCTTTAACATGCATGGAGAGGGATCTGATTTGTCAATAAGATATTGGAGATCTGGATACCCTTTAACATATGAAAAAAACGTAATTATTCATCATGTTCATGAAGCACCTTTTTCCGCAGCCATAAGAGTAAATAGTCCTGAGCTTAGGGTAGCTATGGATTTGGTTTTACTTATGTACAAATATGATATGTCAAGTAGTGAAAATCCCAATTTCTCAAGAGTTCTTTATAATATCTTCAAAAAGTATAATAAAAATGCAAGTTACAAAGTGTTGCAGGGAATTGTTAAAAACTTACCTGATATTGTAAGAATGATTTCTAAGATAGATTCATACAAAGCATCAACAAATACTCTTTATGATTTTAAGTTTCTTGAGGTTTTTTCAAATAAAAAACAATTTTTAGACTGTATACAATCAGCGGAAGAAAGATTAAAAGCGGTAAGAACAATATTTAACTAAAATGTATATATTTGTAACCTATGGCATACCCGGTTGGCGGGGTGTACAAGCGAGAGGAGTAGCTATAGCCAAATACTTTGATAAAAAAGAGGTTATATTTTGGAATGGATACGATAGTGATTTTATTAAGGATCACGGATTCAAATGTCAGACTATTGATTTAAGTTTGACTGATCCCAATAAAATAAAAATTCCCAAGGAGACGAAGGCTATAGTTTATGCGGATTTACCTACAAATGAACTTTTCAACTTCTCTTTGTTCATATCTGCGAAAAAACAGGGTATTCCTATTGTTATTCTGGATCAAATATACAGACGAGGTCAAATGAAAGAAGGGGTTTATAAAATGTTTGCAAAATATGCTGACTTATTTTTAGTAAATGGACTTGATTTTATGAAATCAGAAGAGTCAGACAATGTCAAACTTATTCCTCCTCTTCCTGAGTATACTAAAAATCCAATTGCTAAGGAAGTTTTTGCAAAAAGATACAATATTGATATAAATAAAACTTGGATATGTGTTTCAGGTTATTATAAACCAGCACTTGATCTTGCAAAGCAGGCTCTTGAACTTATTCCTCACCACAAAAAAAAATATGAGCTTATTCTAACTGGTGAAAAAAGAGACAAATTATACAGGCAAGATAATATACTGTTTATGCCTTATCAAACTCAAGAAGAGTTTTTAGCAACTATTGATGCTTCAGATATTTTTATCTCTAAGTTTGGATTCCTTCAAATCCTTGAAGCTCTTGCCTTATATACCCCAACAATTATTGCTGGTCAAGGAGGTTATGTACTTAAAAAAGAAATCTTAGACAAAAATCTTCTTGATGTTCTTAGATTTTCAGATAATCCTAATAATTTAGCTGAAGGTATAGAAGAATTATCTAAAGATAAAATTTCAAGACAGTGGATTATAGATAAACTAGAAAAATATCATTCAAGCGGACAGTATGGTGCAAAAATTGCAAGCGAGCTTATCAAAAAAATAAAAAGATTAAACAGTAAAACAAAATTAATAACTCATAAAAAGCTTTTTATTGTAGTTAATGAAGAACTAGAAAAAGTGGATGAGTTTATCAGCGATAAACCTGGCGCCTATATTTTAGGTTTAATAGCTTCAGTTTCAAGTCCCGGACCGGATCTTAATCCTGTTAAAAAACCCAATCGCGAATTATTAAATTTACCAATTGCGGGAATTATATCTGAACAGAAAGGTGAAATTTTACCTCATACATTTAAGGAAGTTTTTATCCTTTCCCAAAGAAAGTACGATGGACTTTTAGATATTATACCTTGGTATGATGATTGGATTAAACGTTTATTAGATCTATTTAAAAATAGCGACGAAATATACATTACAGAAAAAGCATTATATTTGGTATTTAATTTATTGAGACCATATAATACTAAAATAAAAGTTATAAAACTATAATTTATGAAAAGATTAAGAATTGCTGTTGCCGGAATACTTAATAAACCTATCCAGCAGAACTCGATTGGTGGTACTGAAGTTTTTACCTATCAATTAATTGAAGGACTAGTAAAGAAAGGTCATCACGTTATTCTATTTGCAACATCCGATAGTAAAACAAGTGCCGATAAAATATCGGTTTGCAGCTCAAAGGATATAAGAGGAATTGTTGAGGGAGGAATTGAAACACGTTTTCCTTATCACCTGTTGCAAAGTCGTAATATTATCGATAAAAGTAATAAATTTGATATTATCCACAACAACTATTTTGACTCTTTTCTGTTTACTGCATTTAGCGAATGGCTAAAATGCCCGCTTATTACAACTGCACATAATGATTTTTGGCAATTTCCTCACTTAAGTAAAATTCTAAAAAGTTTTCATAGACACAAAAGAGACGGACTTATTTTTGTATCGGAAAAAGCCCGGGAGTTAGCCAAATATCCTCCTGATTCATTTACCATATACAATGGTATTGATGCAAACACATATAAGTTCGATAGTGTTGGTGGCGATTATGGACTGTGGTTAAGTCGAATGGTTCCCCATAAAGGAGCTAAAGAAGCCGTTGAAGTAGCTAATAAAGCAAATATTAAATTAAAATTAAATCATTATTCAACAATTAAACCAGAATATACGCAATATTATCAGGAACATGTTAAAAAATTTCTCAATAAAAAAATAATGATTGTTTATAACGACGATTTGCCTTCCAAAATTAATTTGTATCAAAAGGCTAAAGTATTTCTTTTTCCAGTCATGTGGGAAGAACCATTTGGATACGTATTAATTGAGGCAATGGCTTGTGGTACTCCAGTAGTTGCATACGCAAAAGGGGCAACGCCTGAAGTAATTGAAGACGGTGTGACTGGTTTTTTAGTTAATCCATCGGATAATGACAAGAGAGGAAACTGGATAGTTAAACAATCAGGTATAACAGGTTTGGTTAAAGCTATTAATATAATAAAGCAGATGTCTCAAACTAACTATATAAACATGAGAAAAAAATGTCGTGAGAGAGTCGAAAAATACTTTACTATAGATAGAATGGTAGACCAATATCTAGAACTGTACAATAAATTAATATTAGACTATAAACCTATATGAAAGTAGGACAAATTGCCCCTATTTGGTACGGAATTCCTCCTAAAAAATACGGTGGCACTGAAAGAATAGTTTCACTCTTAACAGATGGTTTAGTTAATAATGGTATTAAAACTACTTTATTTGCAACAGGTGATTCTATAACAAAGGCGAAATTACAAAGTATTATTAATAAAGGATTAGTTGAACTAGGTTACGGTTTTTCAAACGTAGGATATCCATTATATCATTTTGTTAGCGCTCTTCACGCACAAAATGATTTTGACATTATTCATCTCCATTTCACCACTAAATTTGACTATACAACACTTTCATTAGCTTTACCTTTTATAAATAAAACTGTAGTAACGTTTCACACGCCTTTTCCTATTAATGAAGAATTACAAGATCGAAAAAAACTTTTGGAAGAAAAATTAAATAATTTTAACTATATATCAATTAGCGATGATCAAAGAAAAAACATGAAGCTAAATTTTGTAAACACAGTTTATAATGGGCTTAAACTATCAGATTTCCATTTTAGCCCATATTCTGGAGATAAAATGCTTTGGTTATCAAGAATCGCTCCAATAAAAGGGACTCTTGAAGCAATTCAAATAGCTCAAACATCTAATAAAAAAATAATTATTTGCGGAATAATAGGCGAGTATGATAAAGCTAAACACGCTAGTTATTTTAAATCAGTTGAAAAGTTTAGAAAAAGTAAATTCGCAATTTTTGTAGGAGAAAAATATGCCAAAGATAAAATAAATTTATTTCAACGTGCCAAAGTCTTTATTTTTCCTCTTCAATGGGAAGAGCCATTTGGTTTGGTATTAATTGAAGCAATGGCATGTGGTACTCCGGTTATTGCCTATGCCCGTGGTGCAATTCCAGAAATTATTAAAGATGGAGAAACCGGATTCATTATTAATCCTTCGGAAAAGGATAAAAGGGGAAATTTCATTGTTAAAAAAACAGGGCAAGCAGGATTTGTTGAAGCAATAAATAAAATTTACAATATGTCACCCGAAGAATACGAAGTTATGCGTTGCGCATCCCGTGCACACGTTGAAAATTCTTTTACTGATGAAGCTATGGTTAAAGAATATATTAAAGTGTACCAAAAGGTACTTGCCCGGAATTAATTCCCTTGACATTTGATTATTTATCCTGTACAATAATGTACAGGATATGAAAATAGACAGACTAGGAATACTACTTAAGCAGAAACAAAAATTGTTTCATACAGGTGATTTAGCGTTGCTCTGGGGAATTAGTAATAATTCAACTCTTTATACAACAATTAGCCGTTATATCAAGAAAAAAATTCTGTTCCCAATTCATAAAGGTTTATATTCTGTTGTTCTACCTGACGAACTCAATTCATATACTTTAGGTATAGGATTTCTTCATAGGTTTGCTTACATAAGCTGCGAAACAATACTAGTTAAAGCCGGAATTATCATGCAAAACATTTATCCAATAACTTTAGTTTCTGACGTTTCAAGAAGTTTTGTTTTATATAATAAAATGTATCTTTGTAGGAAGCTAAAATTGGAGTATCTACATAATACTGTTGGTATTTTAGAAAGTGATGGAATACTTACAGCCGTGGTTGAAAGAGCTATCGCTGATTTATTATATTTCAATCCTCATTATCATTTTGATAATAAAGATAGGGTTGACTGGGATAAAGTAAAATTTATTAGAAAGGAAATAGGCTATGATTCTGGTTAGACCAGAGGATTTAATTCATAAAGTCTGGCTTCTTAGACTATTAACCGAGATAATTGATAGTGACTATTTATCCCAAAACTTGTATTTTAAAGGCGGTACAGCTGCTTCAATGTTGGGTTTTCTGGATCGTTTTTCTGTTGATCTGGATTTTGACCTTAAAAAAGGAGGCAATAAAGAAAGAATAAGAAAACAATTCTATCAAATTTTCAAAAAAATTGACTTGAAAATTTACTATGAAAATCCGAAAAATCTTCTATTCTCATTAAAATATTCTGCAAACAAAGATCAAAGAAATACAATTCGTTTAAGTATTACAGACGAGCTTTATAAGAACAATATTTATATTCCAAAATATCTTCCTGAAATTGATAGGATTGTTAACTGCCAAACAATTGAGACTATGTTTGCCCACAAAATGGTTGCAGTTATTGATCGTTTTGCCAAATACAAAGCAGTTGCCGGAAGAGATATTTATGATATTCATCATTTTTTAATTTCCGGGTACAATTATAGTAAAGATATTATTGAGGAAAGAACAAATTTTTCCTTAAAAGATTTTTTACAAAAACTAATTTCTTTTATTGAAAAATATTTAACCCAAACTATTATTAATCAAGATTTAAACACACTTTTACCACAAGATATTTTTCAAAAAATAAGGAAGCGGCTCAAAACAGAAACTTTAATGCTTTTAAAACAGGAGCTTAAAAAATATGAATAAAAAATACAGTCTTGTAGCTACAGGTGGAACTTTTGACCGGTTTCATAGGGGACACGAGGCTCTTTTAACAAAAGCTTTTGAAGTTTCAAACAGAGTCATTATTGGTATAACCAGTGATGAGATGGTAAAAAGAGAAAAAAGAGTACTCAAAGACCACGTTTTACCTTATAACAAAAGGGTCGTGGATGTTAAGAAATTTCTTAAGCTGCAAGGTTGGTTAGGTAGAGAAGTAATTGCACCTCTAAATAATGTTTATGGCCCCACTGTTTTAGAGAATCCAGTTGAGGCAATTGTTTGTACTCGGGAAACCAGATTCGGTGCAACAGCTATAAATAGGGCAAGAGTTGAAAAAGGACTACAGAAGGCAGATATTATCGAAAGTAAATTTATAGTTTCGCAAGATAAGAGGCATATTTCCTCAACAAGAATTCGTCTTGGGGAAGAAGATAGACAAGGCTTTTTATTCAAAGTGGCAGCAAATGATAAAAAACTTCCTCAAAAACTGCGAGACTCATTACATTTTCCAATAGGCGATTTTTATACCAACTTAGAGTCTATTTTAAGCAAATATTCACATACCACAATGATAATTTCTGTCGGTGATTTTTTATACCAAAGCATGCTCAAAGCTTACAATAAGCCAAATTTAGCATTTATTGACAATAAAAATGATCATTTTGACTATCAGGCTAAAAATCCGGCAGGTAGGGTAACTAAAAATCTTTTTACAGTAACTAAAAAGGCTATCAAAGACTATTTATCAAACAAGAAAAATTTAGTAATCTATGTAAACGGCGAGGAAGATTTAACAGTATTGCCGGCAATTTTGTTAAGCCCTTTGGATAGCCTTATTCTTTATGGTCAACCGGCAATTGATAGCCAAAAATCAGGAATAGTAGCTGTTGTAGTTTCCGAAGAGAAGAAAAAGTGGGCATCTGACATATATAATCAATTTGATATATGAGAATTTTATTTGCAACATACGAAGTAGCCCCATATTTCCAAACAGGAGGTTTAGGTGAAGTTGCTAGGGATTTACCCAATGCTCTGGGGAAATTTGGTGTAAAAACTACAATAGTTTTACCTAAATATAAATTATTAAAACTGCCTAACAAAACAGAATTTATTAAGAATCTGGATATTCATTTTGCAGGAAAAACCGAGAAAGTTGGAGTTTATAAGATGAACATTAACAGGGAAAAAAATCTTTATTTAATTTCTCACCCATTTCTTTTAGATCCAAGAAACAGTAAAGAACCTGTCTTAATGTTTGTATTATTTTCCAAAACTATTTCTCAATTGATTCTTAATCAAGGTAAGATTTTTGGTAATTTTGACATAATTCATCTTAATGATTTACATCCAGCAATGGTGGCTTATTTCTTGAAACATTCAGATATCATTAATACACCTGCTACGATCCTAACGATACATAATTTATTATATCAAGGTCCAGTCGAAAGAATTAAGTTATCCCAGTTTTTAGATATTAACTTTGGCAGTGAAGGTTGGACAAGTCTATTAGAACAAGGCATTATAAATGCTGACTATATAACTACTGTTTCGCCAACATATGCAAAGGAGATAATTAAAACTAGGAAAGGTGCTAATTTAAGAAAAATACTACAACAGAAACAAAATAGAGTTTTTGGTATATTAAACGGGATTGATTATAGACTGTGGAATCCTCAAACTGATAAATTAATTACAAAAAATTTCAACATCAACAACATTTTTGAGGTCAAACAAGAAAACAAATTAGCCTTAAAAAAAAGATTAAAAATTCACTCTGACAGCTCTTTACCTTTAGTTTCTTTTATAGGTAGACTTGAGCCTAATCAAAAAGGGATTGATATTACTTATGAAATGTTTAAAACAATACTATCTGAAAGCATCTGTCAGGTCGTTCTATTGGGAACCGGTAATGAAATATGGGCTAAAAAAATGGGGTATTTAATTAAAAAATATCCAAAAAGATTCAGTTTTATAAATAAATTTGATGAGGTGCTGTCACATCAAATCTATGCTGCTTCAGACATTATTCTTATTCCATCAAAATACGAACCCTGCGGGCTTGTACAAATGATTGCTATGCGGTATGGAACTCTTCCATTAGTAAGAAAAACTGGCGGACTTGCTGATACAGTAAAAGATGGTATTAATGGCTTTGTATTTGAAAGATATAGTTCTACAGAACTAACTAGGACTTTAAGGCTTGTATTAAAATTATTTAAAGAAAATCCGGAAAAAATTGCCAAAATGAGGGAAAATGCCATGAAAGAAGATTTCTCCTGGGATAAATCAGCAAAAGAGTACAAAAAACTCTACCAGAAACTAATAAAAGAAAATAAATAATCCTCCTTTGTGCTATAATCTGCCGGATTTATTTTATATTTCATGTTAACAGAAAAAACAATCGATATTCCGTCAATTTATTTACCTCCTAAAGAAAATTATAGAGCTAGAGTTGAAAGGGATTTTGAATTGTTGAAGTCTTTAAGGGATGGTAATGAATTATCCCCAGTATATCGAGTTACAGATGCAGATCCGTATGGATTGTCATTAGAGGAACTATACAAAGTAATAGAAACTAAGGCTTCCTTTCGAGCCTTTGGTGATTTTCTTGTACGCCAATTTGATGGTGATAATCCAACAGACGTATTAGATATAGGAGTAGGTGGTGGATATTCAATAATTGCCATGTTCGATGAGTACTATGCGCGAGGACAGTACTTAAGATTAACAGGTATAGATAACGGAACATCTCCAGAATATTTAAACCCTAAAAGAGAGTGGAGACCAAAAAGTTCAGTTTTAGATACTCTTAAAGCTTATGATATAAGTCTTTATCCCCAATTAACAAAAAACAGTGCAACATTGTTAAATGGAGATGTAAGGATGTTTTCTAAATTTGCTATTGAAAACTATCGTCAGGTTAATGAAGTCCTTATTTGTGATCCAGCTACAGAAGGTTTTGGACCAAAAGGAATAAGATCACAGCAATATAGTATGAGAAAATTTATGGAAGAAGTTGCCAAAGTATTAAAATTTAGCGGAAGACTGCTTATTATAGGTACGGGTATGACCAAATTAGAAGAAACTCTTATAGCAGTTGCTGAAAAACGTAGTGATCAGTTTATAGACATTTTTAATCGACCATTAGTAATTCAAAGCCCAAGTTTATACGCTGTTCCATCGCAAAAGACCTCACCATTGTTTGCTCATGCACTTCGCGCGATAGAAAAAGAGGTTGAAGAGGGTGAAGCAAGATTAGTTGAAGCTAGAATAACTGACAGCGCTAATTATATGGAACAGTCATTATGGCCATCAGAAGCAAGGAGAATGAAAGAATTTTTTGATGAGATTAGAAGAAGCGATCTAGATACCCAAGTTGCATTTAACGATTTTAGAGCAATGCTAAAAACTAAAGTAATTAAACCCAAAGGTTATTCTAATTTAATTATTGCTGAGAGAAAGAGTCAAAATTAACCTCAGGCTAGTAAAAAAACTCACTTTGTGAGATAATAGGGGTAAGTTAAGGGTAAATTGATGAAAATATACGACTTATCTGTTCCTATTAAACAAAACATGGTTGTTTGGCCCGGACAACCTAAACCAAAAATAACTGTTAAAACCGATGGGAAGGCCGATAGCGCTTCTTTGACTAATTTTACCCTCAATTCACACAATGGCACTCACGTTGATGCCCCCAAGCATTTCATAAAGTCAGGTAAAACTATTGATAAAGTTGAGGCTGAAAAATTGGTTGGCAATTGTAAAATCCTGGATCTTACCAACTTCTTCAAAACCGGTGGCCCGGCTGAGATAGGTTGGGCTCATTTTGGTGGCTTAAAAGTCAAAAAAGGGGACAGGATTCTTATTAAAACAGGAAATTATAAGTTTCTGGAGGGTAAGAAATTCACCACAGATTATATCTCTCTTTCTTTGGACGCTGCTAAAAACCTGGTTAAAAAACAAATATCTTTAATTGGTATTGATTATTTTGGTATAGAGAAGAAAGGGAATCCGGGTCATCCGGTTCACAAGATGCTTCTTAGAGAGGGCATTATCATAGTTGAAGGGCTTAACCTTAAAGATGTTCAAAAAGGTGAATACACACTTGTATGTGCTCCTCTTAAGCTTGAAGGCGCCGACGCCTCCCCAGCAAGGGTATTTTTAATCAAAGAATAGACAAAAATATCCGATCGGAGTAATTTGTCAATCTTAAATTTAGAACCTTGCAAAAAGTCATTCTACATTCTAAACTCATTGTTATGATTCCTCCTTTTTCTTTAGTAATATTTGGTGCAACAGGTGATTTGACCCAGAAAAAACTAATCCCTTCGCTTTTCAAGCTCTTTTTAGATAAAAAGTTGCCTTCAGAGTTTGTAATTATTGGTTTTTCCAGAAGACCTATAGCTAAAGAAGAATTTTATATTCTTATTCAATCTGTTATTAAACGCAAGAAGAGTTATAACGAAGTAATATGGCGAGAGTTTACAAAACACGTTGTATATATTCAGGGAGAGTTTGAAAATAGAGAAGCGTACGGCAAGATTAAAGAATATCTTAATAAAGCAAATACAATGTTGTATTTGGCAACCCCTCCTAAATACTATGAAACAATTCTTGATAATATTGCCGCTTCGGGTCTAGCCCAGAAGACACAAAAAGGCTGGACTAGAATATTAATAGAAAAGCCTTTCGGAAAAGATTTGCAAACGGCAGTCATGCTTGATTCTAAATTAGATACTTTATTTAAAGAAGAACAGATTTACAGGATAGATCATTACCTGGGTAAAGAAACTGTTCAAAACATTATAGCCTTTCGGTTCGCAAACGGTATTTTTGATCCTGTTTGGAATAATAATTATTTAGACCATGTACAGATAACACTTTCAGAAAAAGAAGGTGTAGAAAATAGAGGCGCATTCTATGATGGCGTTGGTGCTTTAAGAGATGTTACCCAAAATCATCTGATGCAGCTGGTTGCCATGATTGCTATGGAAAGCCCGCGTTCTTTTTCTAGCCAGGGTGTTAGAGAGGCAAGAAGCAAGGCAATCAGCGTAGTAAGATGTATCTCTGAGGATGAGGTTAGCAATAATGTGGTAAGAGGGCAGTATGAAGGGTATAAAACTGAGAAAAATGTTTCTGCAAATAGCCAGACTGAGACATTTGTAGCTTTAAAATTATTCGTAGATACCGAAAGATTTAAAAGAGTTCCATTTTACATAAGAAGCGGAAAAGGAATGAAAGAAGATGTTGTTGAAATCTCGCTTGTTTTTAAACAGGTTTGTCATATACTTTTTAAAGAGGTAGGTTGTCCTGAGGAAGGAAACATTCTGACCATGAGAATTCAGCCTAATGAGGGCATAAGACTTATATTTATAGCTAAAGAACCGGGACATGAAATGAAACTATCTGCTATAAATATGGCCTTTACTTATGAATCAGAATTTAAGTCAAAAGAAGTGGTTGATGCCTACGAGAGGGTACTTGAGGATGCTTTTATGGGAGATCAAATGCTATTTAATAGATCCGATGAGCTAGTTTCATCCTGGAGGTTTATAACCGAAATATTAAAAGGTTGGGAAAAAGGACAAAGTAAATTATTAATTTATCCCAAAGGATCAGCTGGTCCAAAAGAAGCAGATGATCTTATCAAAAGAGACAGGAGGAAATGGGTATGAAAATCGGTTTTATTGGTTTAGGAAGAATGGGGCAGCTGGTCGTTGAAAAGCTAGTTGAGGGTGGCATCGAAGTTGTTGTTTATAACAGGACTAAAGATATTACAAACAAGTTTAGTTCAAGAATTGCAAATCCCATCTTAGAGCCCGCTTATAATCTTAAGGAGTTTATACAAAAATTAGGATCTCCTAGAATTATTTTTATAATGGTTAAAGCTGGTAGACCTGTTAGTCAAATGCTTGAAGGATTATTGTGGGAAGGTTTGGGAAAAGGTGATATTGTTGTTGATTTAGGTAATTCCTATTTTAGAGATTCGGCAAGAAGATCCAAAAACTTAAAGGACAAAGGCATATATTATCTTGATATTGGAACTTCCGGTGGCATTAAAGGTGCCCAAAACGGTTTCTCGTTTATGGTAGGTGGGGAAAAGGGTGCTTTTGAAATAATAAGCCCGCTTCTTGAGATTTTAGCAAAACCTAACGGATCTTTTGATTATTTTGGTAAGTCCGGATCAGGGCACTTCGTCAAGATAGTTCATAATGGCATCGAATACGGAATGCTTGAGTCTATAGCCGAAGGCTTTTCTATGTTACATTCAAGGGGCGAATATGATATTGAGCTTATAAAAGCAGCCAAAGTTTGGAGTAAAGGTAGTATTGTTAGGGGTTATCTTATGGATCTAATGAAAATTGCTTTAGAAAAGGACCCAAGTCTTAATTCTATTGAAGGTGTTGCAGGAGGTGGAGAAACAGGAGAATGGGCTTTAAAAACAGCACATGAGTTAGGGCTGGAAGTACCTGTAATTGAAGATTCAGTAAATGAGAGAAAAAAAACAACTACAAAGCCAACGTTTACAGGTAAAGTTATTGCGGCGCTAAGGCTGGAATTCGGCGGCCACAAGGTTTGACGCTTTACGCTTATCCCTTTTTTATGTTATTCTAATTCTAAGGAGGTGATTTTTTAACTGCCTATGAACCCATTTTTTGTATTTATAATTCTTCTAGGAGGAGCGGCTCTTCTTTTGTTAATGACACAAAAGGAAGAAAGATCTAGTCCATCAAGGAAGTCATCAAAATCTTCCAAGAAAAAGTCTTCCCGCAAAAAGAAGAGGAGCTAATGGAGAATCGGACCAAAGCTTTAATTGCTATACTGGTTATTTAGGTAATAGGAGGTGCAATTGCTCCGGTTACCAAAATTGGTTTGAGAGAAATTCCTTCGATATCTTATGCTTTTATAAGATTTTTAATAGCATCTTTGATTGTTATTCCAATACTTCATTCTAAAAGTCACCTTAAAATAAAAACTCTTAAAGACATTATTCCCATATCACTATTTGCATCAGTTAATATTATTTTTTTTGTATTAGGTGTTAAATTAACAACAGCCAATGTAAGCCAGCTTTTATATACAGCAACTCCGCTTCTAACAGCAATTATTCTATTTATGGTATTTAAAGAGACATTATCTAAACAAAAAATTATAGGTCTTATAATTGGTCTTTTAGGAGTCGCTCTTATAATCATTCTGCCAATAATTCAAAATACCAATCCTTTTTCAGGAGATTTAACAGGAAATCTTCTTGTAGCAACTGCTGTTATTTCCTGGTCATTTTATATGGCGTTTTCTAAAAAACTGCTTGCTAACTATTCACCTTTTACCGTAACTAGTGTATTTATAATAATAACAACTATTGTCTTATTCCCGCTTTTTCTGTATCAGTTTAGCTTAGATTCATCATGGATATTGAAGCTAAGCGGGCAGGCAATAACCTCAGTTTTATATGTAGCTCTATTGGGAACAATTGGAGCATATTTTCTTAACCAGTACGCAATCAAGCATGGAGGAGCGGTATTTGCTTCAATGGCTTATTACTTAAATCCATTGGTTACTTTTCTTTTATCATTTATTCTTCTGGGGGAGAAATTAACAATAGCTGTTTTAACAGGAGGATTGTTTGCTTTGTTAGGGGTTTACATAGTTACCAAAAAAAGATAAAAATAAATAAGGACTAATTTATGAAGGTATATTTAGGTGCAGACCACGGTGGTTTTGAGCTTAAGGAAAAAATAAAAGAACAGCTTGTTAGTGAAGGTTATGAAGTTTTAGATTTAGGAAACGATCATTTTGACTTCCAGGATGATTACCCTGATTTTGCTTTTAAAGTAGCTGAAGCTGTAAGCAAAGATCTAGAAAGCCGGGGAATACTTTTTTGCCGTTCAGCAGCAGGTATGATTATTGCTGCCAACAAAGTTAAAAATGTAAGAGCTACAGCGGTTTGGGATCTCAAATCAGCAATTCATTCCAGAGATAATAATGATGCTAATATCATTGGTCTGTCAGGTGATTGGTTATCAGACGATGAGGCTAGAGAAATAGTTAAGATATGGCTTACTACCAAGTTTAACCAGGAAAAAAGGCATGTAAGGAGAATTGAAAAGATCTCTAATTACGAGCGTCTAGCGTCTAGGAGCTAGCGTCTAGTATGACTTACATTAAATCATATAAAGAACTTATAGTTTGGCAAAAGTCCATAGAACTTGTAAAAGAAGTGTATATTCTAACTAATAAATTTCCTAAATCAGAGCTTTATGGTATTGTTAATCAAATGAGAAGAGCGGCAATATCGATTCCATCAAATATTGCTGAAGGTTATGGTAGATCCTCAATAAGAGAGTATAAACAGTCTTTTTCAATTGCATACGGCTCAGCGTTAGAATTAGAAACTCAAATTATAATAAGTAAAAAGTTACAATTTATGGAAAACAAAGAATTTTCAAGAATAGAATCTCTATTAGAAGAAGTTTTAAAGATGCTAAATAAAATGCTAAGTAATATTAGAAATAAATTGTCTGATTAAACTAAACGCTAGACGCTATTAACTAAACGCTAACTTATGATTGAAGTTATTCCAGGCATTAACGAACAGACTTTTTCAGGTATTGAAAATAAACTTCATTTGGTTGAAAACTTGGTTCCCTGGGTTCATCTTGATATTGTTGATGAGCTATTTAACTTCAGCACATTCCGTGACCCTGTTCCTTTTAAAAATCTTAAATCCAAAGTTAAATGGGAAGTACATATGATGATAAATAATCCTGAAGATACAGTTGGGGATTGGGTGGATGCAGGGTTTTTACGGTTTATTGGTCATGTTGAAGGTATGAAAGACATAGGTAACTTTATTAAGACTGTAAGAAGTTATAAAAAAGAAGTGGGGTTGGCAGTTGATATTGTTACGCCTGTTTCTGTTATAGAGCCATACCTAACTAAAATTGACAATGTTCTAGTTATGAGTATTCATACAGGTAAAAGCGGCCAGTCATTTATGAGCGAAGCTTTGGATAAAATAAGACAGGTTAGGCGCTTGAGCGGACAGATGCCCATTGAGGTTGATGGAGGAGTAAATCTAGAAACAGGCAAAATGGCAGTTGAGGCTGGAGTAACAAGACTTGTTTCAACAAGCTACATATTTAAGGCTCCAAATATCCAAAACGCAATTAAAATCCTGCAAGATCACTAACCTGCTTCAAACACAACAACCCCATCTTCTTGCGTTTTTGGTCTAGTTTTTGAATCTGCATATCTAAGCATTACTTCTTCATATGCTTTATTTATGTTAACTCCAGAAATGATCAAAATTGGTGGATAGTAACCATCTTTATGAGATTTTAACAGCCTATCCAGTCCGAAACGTTGATCATCAGGGGCTTTTTTCTTCACGTCCTCGACCGAAGGAAAAAACTGAAGTTCCTCTTCTTCTTCAGACGAGCCTTTTTTAATAGTATGAACAAATTTAAGCCAATCCCAATCAATTTTTTTAGCAGCACTTCCTGGGTACTGTTTCTTTTCAAGTGGTTCTATACCCAGAGATGCCAATATACCTTCACAATTACCTTGTTCTTGAACTTTACATACCTGATATTCATAACCGTCTTGTTGGAGTTTTAAGTATTCTTCAATGATACTCTTGATTACCTCTTTGGCTATAGCTTCGATTATGACTTTTACATCTTTTTTATCGATCTTCGGAAATTTCGCTTGTAATTGTTTTTTAAGACTTTCATCGTCGACAACAATCATTCCACGGAAAAAATCAGTTATCTGTTCAAATAATTGATCTTTCTGTTCTTCCTCGCTTAAATTAATTGATTGCGGACCACGTTCAAGAATTTTTCTTATAAAAGAGTAAAAATTTTTATCTCCGCTATCGGCATAAAAAAAGACTGAAAAATCAGATATGTTGATTTTCTGGTCAGCATTCCCTACAGATACGCTAACTATATTTGTAATAGGTTTATTCAACTGATATTTAGTAAGTGCAAGATTTTCAGTAATATTAATTTCTCCATAAGAAACTCTAGTTACAAATCTCTCAAAAATTTGTCGTAGATGATAAGTAAATGTGCCCATTTTTTCGTTAAAAAGTAATCTAGCTTGAGCAATTGTTTGGATAAGATTCAATTTAGTCCACGCACCTGATTGAGTTTCCAGAGAAACATTGTCATCTCGATACTGATTAAGACCAAATGCAACTAATAATAGTTCCTCAATAGAGGAAGTTCCAAGGTATGTTTTATCAGGGAAAAGTCTTTTAAGAATATCAGGATTAGATATTTTTTTCAGGTAAGGAGCTAAAAAATCAAGGAATTCATTTGCATTATTAGCAAATTCTCCAACACGTTTAGGATCAACATTGATGCCAGAAAAATCAGTAAAATACATCCGGAAAATACTTTCTGTTGCTGGATCACGCTCATTTGACACACCCATTTTGCTATTTCGGTGCTCAGTCATTTTTTCAAGTAATTGCTGATACCAGTTAGGATTGTGTTGGATATCTACATTGAAAACTGCACATACAGTGTCGAAGATTGCCGCTACCTCGGGAGAAATATTTTTAATCAGGTGATATTCTTCATTTGTAATATCCAAACCTCGTTGAAGAAGTACCTGTGCAAGAATATACGGTTTTTGTGAGCCAGAACGTTCGATAAAAGGCAAACTATGTTCAAAGACTACTCTCTTTACAGCTCTCTCAAGTTCTTGGGTAAAACGAATTCGTTTTTTGATAGGATCGATAGAAATTTTTTTTAATTTAAATTTTGCCTCAAGTTCTTGAAATTGTTCAGGTAGAGTGAAATCACTTGTTTGATATGAGCGTTCAAAACTCTTTATCAACCCTTCGTATTCGTTAAAAAAACTTTCAAGTTTCTTCGGATGACTAGTCTTAATTTCTTCCCACCTTTTTCTATAAGTATCTTTTTGCTGATGGTTTGTTATTTCAAGTAATGTTTCAACAATACGAGATCTAATATCTGCTTCAAACTGGGTTCCGCTTTGTAAAATTCTTTTTCTGACATGCTCTTCCTTTCCATCGGTACTGACCTGGGCTAGTGGGTGGAGTTGATTACGCTGGATAGGCGGTAGAAGACTATCTAAAAGTGAGCTTGTAACTCCTGTTACTGGATCCTTATATTCTCCCGTCTCAAAAAGAATTTTTACTTGTTGAGGATTAAGTCTTTTTATTCCTTCTGCTTTATCTTTTTGATCAAATGATTTTGGTTCCAAAAATGGTGGAATTTCCGTATGTACGATATTTTCACTAATGTTCCATTCTATACGCTTGTCATCTTGTTGCTCTGTAAGCGTGTAAGATCTTCCGGTGAGTATTTTAACTTTTGAAAGCGGAATGCCAAAAAGATGCAGTTCCTCACTTAATTCACGAACAGCAGTTTGCTCGATTTCCTCTTGCTCACCAAGTCTATTTCCTCCTGGAAGCATAAGTTGGTTGGGATTTCTTGCCTTTTTTCCTTTAAGCATCCAATTAATTTGAGTAAACCATATATCTGGTGGGGCCAATTTATATGGCTTAGTTTGCTTGGTCAAATCTAATTCATTTTCGATATCTGTTAAATTTAGTATAAGATCTGGAGCTATCTGTTGCCATGAGAGAATCTGTAGAGGTACAATGCGTACAACATTTTTATGATCTTGCCTTGCTTCAGATTCTTTAAAAACACGATCAAGACCATGTCTGAGTGTCTGTCTTACCCTTTCTTTTATCGGTGGTGTTATTGGCGATGGTTTTTCTCCGCTCATAATATAACAAAAACCCTCAATCCTACCCCGATTTAAGGGTGTGGAGAATGATCATAAAACTAAAATATTGCATATGAATGGCATATTATACCATAATAGAGAGGTGTGATTTTAATTTTCATCTTCATTTTATTTTTCACCCCGTCAATTGACCCTGATTTAGGCTGGTATATAAGGGGAGCAGGGGAGAATCTAACTTACTTTTTACCTGACTATAGGTTTGAAAACCCTTATAGTTTGTACTCATATCTTGCGGGAATTATCTGGAATACTCTAGGTCATTTAGGCTTTGCATTAGTTTATGCCTTACTTATGGTTTTTGCTTTTTACCTGGTTCAGAGAATCTACCCTAGAGCAAAAACTATTGCCCCTGCCTCACTACTTATTGCTCTTACCCCTTTATATTCCTATTTTATCTTAGGTTTAAGATCTCAAATCATTACATTTGTAGGTCTAGTAGTATGTTACTTTCTTGTATTAACCGATAGGTCTTTGAAAAAGTCAATTGTTATCACTTTTCTGTTATTTGCTATTTGGGCAAACATGCATGGAGGATTCCCAATAGGACTTGTAGTTATATTAGTTAGTATTTTGATAAACAGAAAGAATATTTACTTATTGTTAGCAGGATTTGCTGGTTCTTTGATAAATCCTTACGGACTCTCACTATATTTGTGGACTTTAAAGCATTTTACTATTCCACTTAATACCATGATTGCGGAGTGGACTCCGCCAAATATTTTTATACAGATTGTTATATTTTGTATATCTTTTTTAACTTTTGTTATATTAATTTCAACCAGACACAAAAGAAGACTTTTCTGGCTGATACTTCTTGTAATATTTACTTATCTTGCATTAAGAGCAAATAGAAATCTTGCCCTTTATAATTTGACAGTTGTACTAATAATTATTGACTTAAGTTACAACAGATTGCAAAAAATTGGAAATCAACCAGGTTTTCCCAAACTGGCAAATCTACTAACTGCATTATTGATTGTTATTGTTGGCTATTTTAGTTTATCCCGAAGCATTCCTCTTATTTTTGATGAAAAAGCATACTGCAATCAAATCCAAAAATATCCCTGTGAGGCTATAAAATATCTTAAGGAAAATCCCCTAGGAATAAATAACGTATTTGCTCCTTATGAATGGGGCGGGTTTTTAGAGTGGAAATTACCGGAATATAAATATTTTAGCGACGGAAGGATGGTTGTTTGGCAGTCACCAGAAGGAGAAAGCCCATATCTTACAAATCTTAAAATCATGCAGGCAAAAGAAAAATATCAGGATATTTTGGACCGCTATAATACTCAAACTCTTCTTATTCCTTCGGGAAGTTCTCTGGATTTGGATATTCAAAATAGTAAAACTTTATGGAATGAAATCTACAGAGATGAAGTATCTGTAATTTATCTTAAATGATATAATAAACTATAGGTTTATTTAATAAGTATAATATGATATCTGAGAATCCCAATCAACAGAAACTAACGCTACTATCTCAGAGAGCAGTTGAGGTGGTGAAGGGCATACATGGAAACATGTACACAAATTTTTCACTGGAAGGCGCCATTGACGAGCCTTTGAACCCCCGCTCATTTATTGTTATTCTTCCTGAACTTGGCCAAAAAGATTTTACCCTAGCTACTTTTAATTTGCCATCTAAAGGAAGAGAATCTACCTTAATGGAACTATATCATCAAGTAGTGCGGCTTGGTATTCCTGACCGGGTAAGAGAACTAGAGACTCAAATATATGGAGAACAGCAAGGGGACGAGTTAGAATTTGAGGAACAAATAAAAGTTGGATTAGGAGCTATGCGAATGCCTTTGGCAATTCTACTATTTAGTAATACATCGAGAGACAATACTTCGACAGTTCATATATATCATCATACTAATATAAGACCTTCCAGAGCGCTTTTTCTCATGCAGGAGCGGGTAAAACAGAGAATTGCAAACTTCAACTAATCTAATATATGGCTAAGGATAGACTTTCATACAAACACGCATTAGAACAGTCCGCTTTTTTACGGGAACGAATCCCAGAACCTAAAGGTCATCCAATTACTGATTATATTCGCGCACCTGTTAACTTTGTTATACAAAACGCTTTGGCAGGATCTGGTATTCAAGTTTTTCAGAAAGATCATATTAGGGTACTTCCTGATTCTGATTTCGATGGTTTTTTTAATGACATGTTTGAACTTACAACTCATCCTTTTACCGAAGTCACATTTCAAGAATTAATTGAAGATGATAATTCTGATGATGAAATAAGAATGTATAACGATAGTTTTGGCCGTTCAAAGAAAATATATCTTCGGCAATCACTTCTAACTACAAATGAAGATAACGATCAAATTCCAAGCGATGAAATACAAATAGATCAAGTTTTAAAAATTGCTCCCGCTTTATTACAGTATAGTATACGAAGAGTAGCAAAACCACGAATAATAGCTATTGACTCCGATTACAAAAGACAATTTGTTGAAAGGATCATTCAAGCAGATGCATCAAGGGCAAGTCCAGTTTTCAGCTTAGAAAAACAGACGGAATATATACAAAGATTACTTGAGTATTGCAAAGATAAATCCTTAAATGTAATTTGTACTGGGGTAAGAGTTGGTTTAGAAGTAGAAGGAAGAATTCTGGCTATGGCGCAGGATTACTTTGATTATACTGTACTTGCTTCGTTTGTTAAACCCATCTTACCTGCGCTTATTGCCTGTTTAAAGGGTCGATACGACAACTATAGGGTTAATACCCTTGGAAAAAGTCCAGAGACGCTTTCTGATAGATACTATAGTCAAACACTTGCTAATAGTATGTACGGGATTGCACAATCTACAGTTGATGAGCGACTTGAACAATTGGGAGGTTTCGAAGATCAAGAAAAATTAAGACTTTACCATTCAGGGAGATATTTTGAAAATCATCTACAAATATTCCCAGAAAGAGGCTTTCTTTCTTAGGCCGCATCCGTTAATAACATAATCTTTAATTTCAGATGAAGATGTGGCACAAAGGGCCGTAACCATCAATACCTATCAGATTATTGATGGACGAGCCCTTAGAAAACTGTCCTCAAGTATCTGTTCTTTTCTGTTATAATACAAACCATGGGAGTTACCACTGTTAAGGTAATTGTCAAAAATCCGCTTACACCTTCTAATTCTAGTGAAGGGGAATTTCTAGTTGATAGTGGCGCTCATTATACGGTTTTACCTGATACTGTGGTTAAAAAACTAAAACTCAAACCCTCATATACTCAGGAATTTTCATTGGCTGACGGTAGAATAATTAAAAGAAAATTGGGAAGCGCTCTAATTAATTTTAAAGGACGCGAGCTGGCAGTTCCGGTTGTATTAGGTGAGAAAGGCGATAGCGCCCTTTTGGGGGTAACTACTCTTGAAAGTTTCGGTGTCGGCCACAGCAAATTAATACTTGCTTAACGTTCAAATGAGATTTAAAGTTATTCTTCAAAAAGACAATGATAGATAATTCCACATTCCTGACAATCAAATTTAGCCTCAACAATACCACTTTCGTCGATACGTGGTCTAACAAAAATCAGATTTTCAGTAACAGGGCTGACTGTAATAGTTATCTTTCCTGGTTCAACAGGGAGTGGAGGTGTTTGCGAAGAATGCATACAGCCAAGTGTAATTTCTTTACCCTGTTGGAGCCAACTTAAATTAAGAAATGACCGTATTTGGCCCCCTGTTTTAGGACAAGTAAAGACAACCTCTCTTTTTTGAAAACTTCTCTCTGTCATATACCCATAAACAATGAATAATTTTAAAGTAATTATATATTAAGGATTCAATATATAGCTTTCTATTAACATAAGGACTGATATAATTGCACAATGTTATCTAAATCTGACTTTGTATTTTCAACTTCTGAGCTTAAAACATATCTTGGTCAGAAGGGGATTAATATGAATAAAGCGGGCATGGATGTAAAGCATCCATTTTTCATGATGGTGCCTAAATACTATCTGGATTTGATTGACTGGAATGACAATAATGATCCTTTGCGAAAAATGGTGATTACCAGTTCACTTGAGAATGATATTAAAAAATATGAGTTAACTGATCCTATTGGTGATAGGCCTCATACTCCTGTTCCTGGAATTGTGCACAGGTATCAAGATCGTTGTCTTCTTATGCTTTCAAATGTTTGTGCAGTACACTGCAGATTTTGCTTTAGGAAAAATCTTCTGAATTCAAATACCTATGATTTCAAAAAAAGTATTGAGTATATAAAAAAGCATAAGGAAATTTGGGAAGTAATTCTGTCAGGAGGGGATCCTTTTATGATGGAAGATATATTTTTGCAGAAGATAATTACAGCTTTGAAACAAATTAAACATATTAAAATGATCAGATTTCATACTCGTACTCCAGCTGTTTATCCAAAAAGAATAACAGACGATTTTGTAAAAATCATTTCCCAAGCTAAACCATCAATAATTGTTTTTCATATTAACCATCCAAGGGAGATTACTCCTGAATTTATACAGTCAGTTGCCAAGTTAAAAAAAACATCAAGTATACTCTTATCACAGACAGTGTTATTGAAGGGTGTAAATGACAATACACAGACTTTAACAAGGTTATTTAAGAGTTTAGTTGAGATTGGAATAAAACCTTATTATCTTCATCATCTCGACTACACGGTTGGGACAGATTATTTTAGAATTTCGGTTGAGGAGGGAAAAAAGATTTATAGGGAGTTAAGCAGTATTTCCGGTCACTGTATTCCTGAATACGTAATAGATATTCCTGGTGGTTTAGGTAAAATCCCTGTTTTCTGGTTTAATCACGTTGGAAAAAATAAGTATCAAGCCACCGACTTTGCAGGGAAAAAAGTAGTTTACAGCGACCCATCTTAATCAGAATCTAACAGCCCTAAGAAGTGTAATCCGCGATTTTTAAGCATCATAATTGCCTGTTTAGATACTCCTCTTTCAAGAGCAATTGCTTCAAATGTTTTGTGATTGGTTTCTTCTTCTAAACCGTAATAAGCATTAAGAACTGTATAATAGTTAGGTTTACTATCTCTTAGCTGGTCAAATAATTCAGGTCGATTTTTCCTAAGCAGCATAATTTTTTGCCACATTTCCCACTGAGAGATTATCAGTTTAGCAGGGGGAATTCGATCATCTACTTTACACTTTTGTCTTAATTCGAATCTACTTTTTGCTTCACCATTGGCTTTTCCCCAATAAAGTACCCGATCAGTCAGGTTATTAGCGCGGGTTATTATTGCTTTATCATTTGATGGTATGCCACACCAGTGCATAATAGTACTGAAAAGGCGATGTGTAATAACAGTTGTCAGACCAATTTTTTTGGCAATTTTTCTAAGACTCAATGGATTGCTTGTGTCAAAATACATTAAAGCAACCAATGGTTCATTAAGCTCGAAATCCTGCATAAGCTGGAAAATTTTCCCTTTTTCAGGATTTTGAAGCGTTTCCTCAAATGCAACTTTTTTTGCTTTGAAGTCTAACGGTCTTCTTGATTCATTATATATTTCACTTTCTTTAATCCGTCCTGTAGCGATTTCTATTCCATAGCTTTGAGCTAATTTCCGGATAGAAGGTCCAACCATATTATCGAATAAACTTGGAGGAAGGTGGATTGTTTTAAGATTAGGACAGATCCCAATTATTTTTTGAATCGTTGCAACGGTAACAAAACTACCCTGGGTAATATGTATAAAAGACGTGAATTCTCCTAGATCCCCGAGATCTTCTTTTGCCGATAGAATGCTAAAAGAGGGTTGCTTATGTTGAAAGATTACTTGCGAATCCTTGATCCTTCTGGATCGTTCAAATTCAGATGCTTGTTTAGATTCTTTAATTCCTTTCCTGTTCTTTGGTTTTTCTGTATTTGGTTCCCGCTTAAAAGTTGGTTGATTAGATTCCATTGCCGAAGCTTTCATTTCTGTTTCTATTACGCTTCTTAAATAGCTTAATGTGGTTTTATCTCCAAGTAGTTGTTCGCGCCGTGTAAGAAATATTTCCCTTTTAGGATCTAATAAATATTCTTTGAGAGCAGCGGGGGGTTTTCTTCTGGAAACGTAAATGTCTCTTAAAAGCGAATCTGCTTCGGTCACGACCTGCAATTTATAAGGGTCCTGGCCTATTACTTGTTCGAGTTTAGTAGGTTTTTTAACCTGAGCTAATTTTTGTTCCTCTGGTGGTCTTTTATAACTATCTTGCATAGATAAGTAGGATTATATCATTTCCTATAGGTCTATAAACAATGGATTTAAATATTTGAGAATTTTTTAAATACCAAGTTACCGACTTTGCAGGGAAAAAAGTATCCTATAAAGATTCCTAATAGATAGAATTT
>JACOXO010000038.1 GCA_016182365.1 Candidatus Gottesmanbacteria bacterium
CTTTATATACATTGAATAATAGGAAAATTTTAATGGCAATTGTTTATATAGGTTTCTTTGGGGCTAAAATGCCACAATTGGCTTAAAGATACAAATAAAAACAAGAAATGGCTATTATAGAGAGATTGGGGGAAGCAAATGTTCAATTCTTTGATTTGGGGTTTTTTCAGGCTTTTGAAAAGGCCAAGCCTCTTGGTGCCTTCAATTGTTTTTAGCATTGTCTCTGCAGGGCTTTTGTTCCTTACATTCCCAATAATTTTTGGATTTTTGCTTGGATGGTTTGGGTCATTATTTAGTATTAGCCCTGCCTTTCAAGCTGTGATGATGATCGCGGTTTCTGTTTTTATGATTGGTACTGCTTTAAATTTACTTCAGGTTCATCCTTTTTTTCGATATTTTGCCATTACTCCTCCAAGATTTTTATTAAGAGTAATAAGAAGTCAAACCAAAAGTGAAAGTAACTTTGCTCCCCTATTCTTAGGAGCATTGACTGTATTTATTCCTTGCGGCACCACACAAGCTATGATGGCACTTGCTGTTGCCTCTGGTTCCCCTATTTTAGGAGCATTGACAATGTTAGTATTCACTCTGGGAACTTCACCTGTATTTTTTACATTAGGATACTTAACCACAAAATTAAGCGGAGGTTTTAATGGAGCCATGACAAAAGTAGTTGCTGTTGTTTTGCTTATTCTTGCTGTTGTTAATATTGATTCAGGAGTTGCACTTCTTGGCAGTCCTATAACTTTAGCATCGGTTGGAAAAGAGATTTACTGTACTGCAATTGCCTTTTGTGATAATAATGTTTTAGGCGAAAACACTGTTACTGATAATCCAACAATTTATTTAAATTCTTCTGGCTATTCACCAAGTAATATTACAGTAAAATCCGGAGAAGAAATTAGTTTAAGTTTGGTTAATAAAAATGGGCAGGGTTGTATTCAGGCATTTACTATTCCCAAGCTTGGGATACAGAAGATAATAAGGACTGGAACCACAGAAACTGTCAGTTTTAAAGCACCCTCGGAGCCTGGAAATTTAGCCTTTATGTGCAGTATGGGAATGTACAGAGGAACAATACGGGTAATTTAAAATTTATAATTCAAAATTTGAATTGAATTTTTAATGATTTAATTATAAATTAATTAATTTGATCATTCAATAAAAATTGAAAATTTCAAATTAAAAATTGATAATAACCCTATAAAAAACTTTACTCTTAGGAAATATAAATTATGTCTAAAAAACTAAAATTAAAGATTGTGAACATGCATTGCTCAAGTTGTGCAATTTCAATCGACTTCGCTCTTGAGGATATTGGGGTAAAATCAAAAACCAACTATGCCAAATCTGAAACAGAGGTTGAGTTTGACGAGGCTAAAGTTTCGGAAAAGAGGTTGATTGAAGAGATTAAAAAAGCCGGCTATCAGGCAGTTATGATATAATTTTGGTATGGATAAGTATAAAGTTACCTTTTATCAATATAAAGTAAAACTACTTGGAAATATTTCTACAGAAAATACTACCGAATTAGAAAAATATATCAATAATTTTAGTTCTGGAGGTTATGAACTACTTTCAACCTCAAGTATGCATCCTTTAGGAATTCTATGCATCTGGAAAAAAATATGATGAATAATAAAAACTATCTCTATTCATTCTATGTAGGAACAGGAGTTATCTTATTAACTGTTATTTTAATGAAATTAAATATAGTCTCTGATGAATTTTCTGCAATATTATTAGGAATAACTATTGGTTGGTATGGAGCAACAGGATTTCTAAGATATTTATATCTTCTTGATGAAAAAAGAACATTGGTGGGAAAAAGTAAAAAAATCTTTGAGGATATAAAAAATTCAATACCTACCAAAAAATCCTAACTAAACTGTTACCATGTTTCGAAACAATAGAACAGATTAATTAAACTCTTCTCTTGCCTTAAGAATTGATTTTTTCTTCTTTAGCAAAGTCTTATGGTTCGAGGCGTTTGAATTGCTTTAATTTATCCAAATCTTTATCAAAAGAGTAACCTATATTTATATTTACCTCAAGAGCAAGAGTTACATTCATTAAATCAATAAAACTACTACTTTTTGCACTTGCTTTTAAAATTTCTAATAATTTCTTTCCGTCTCTTACTTGCAATCCTCTGGTCATAAGAACACCTGATATAACAACTTTTTTTATTTCTTCCCATTTAACCCTCTTTTTCTGTAAAAACCAAATAAGTTCCGCTACAACCCATTCTGTTGTCCATAAAGAAACAAGCCCATTACTTGCTTTTTTAAACAAATTTGTGGATTTAATATATTTTTGATTATCTATATTAAATAAAGAATAAATGAATATATTGGTATCAACGAATAGTAGGTGCTCCATATTCTATTGTTGCTTCACTAATCAAATCATCAACGGTTTTACCCTTAGGAATTTTAAAAGGAGGAAATTTTCCTGCAAAATCTAATATACCTTTACCTGCAGGTTCAAGTATTACTTTATTATCTTCAACTTTAACAATTATTCTGTCACCCTTACTAACTCCAAGGGTTTCTCTTATTTTTTTAGGAAAAGTAACCTGTCCTTTACTGGTAATTGTCATTATTGCAATCATGCCTTACTTATATCATATTTACTTACTTTTGTCAACCACCTTACAATTTATGAATCCACCTGAAGGTGTAATTGAGGCTACACCCTTTCTCTTTTCCTTATTCCCTCTAGTACCTAATTCTGTTTGTGATTAGCTTTCCCCTTCCCGCTTAACGCTTTACCCTTTACCCTAAACAAACAAAGCGATGCTCATGTTCCAGAAGGCGTGGATGAGGATTGGGAGAATCAGGCTTTTTCTATTTTCATAGACAAAACAGTTAACAAATGAAAGAAGAAAAATTGAGAAAAAGTAAACAGTAAAGGTAATACCAGAAAGTCCCAGAACTGTAAATGCAATTGGAATATAGAATCCCATCATAAGAATACTGGATAAAAGTGCACCGTTGAATACACCCATATTTTTCTTAAGTCCGGCAAAGAGCATTCCACGACCAAAGACCTCTTCTGAAAATGAAGTGATAAGTGATAAAAATAAATAAAAAATGATTCCCGCACCTGCTAGCGGCAAAATTGGCTGTGAGGAAAATATTCCGTATTTCTGAATATTTGCGTATATTGCAGCAAAGGCGAAGAAAAATGATAGACCGATACCCAACAGCATATCATTAACTACATTCGCTCTTTTCTCAAATCCGGGTAGTCTTCGCATATGAAAAAGATTAAGAGGAATCAAAATAAATATAATTGGTTTTACTAACACCTCATCAACCCATTCTGGGAGTCTAAAAAAGAAACGGTATAAAGTCCAAAGCACTAAAACAGTTAAGTAAATAGGCAATATTCTCTTCATGTTATGTATTTACTGTAGCATATTTTTGACTAGGGTTGCAGGAAGCGAATGATTGTTCCATTGCCGAAATAATTAAGTTAATTGCTTCTTCGGCCGATTCGAGGGTTACTTTTAACTGGTTATGGGGGAAATAATGAAAGAGTAAATTCCGTCCTCGTTTCCAGGCATTCCATAAATTGTCAGCTAGCTCCTGACCATTACAGTATTTAACGATTTTAAGATAAACTGAAATGTCAGGGCGTTCTTTGGCAAAATTGGGATTTAATTCCCTCCCCACTCTAAATCTGTCACTTTCATACTGCTCTTTTGATATAAATCCCATGTCTAAAAATAATTGTTTTAAAAATCCTTCGTAAGCTTTAGCAATTGGAAAAACAATATAGGAGAAATCAGAAATAGGTTTTTGATGATCTTTGGCATCTGCTAGTAAAAACTCACCGGTTTCAATAAGCCCCTTTTGTCCTTCTGATAAATAACTCCAAAGAGCTGAATTTTTATTAATCATTTTAACTAAGTATATCATTTTTAAAATAAGCTGAAATTGATATAAGTACAGGGTTGACTAAATAATAATGGTGGTATTAGAATACGTAACTATTCCTGCTTAAAACATTGAATATTAATGATAAATCCTGAACGAAGTGCACTAACTTCTGAAGAACAACTTTCTGCTAACTTTATAATTGATCGAACCACTCAATTAGATAGACTATATACCCAACGCATGATAATTGATTCAGCAAACATTCCCTGGAGAGTTGCTAATATTGGTGGCAGAGAAAGGATTGATCCTTTACTCAAATTTCTGAAACTAACAACCCAAGGAATTGCACTTACTTTAAGAGCATCAGAAACTGCAGGGGTGGGAGTTCCAGCGTTAAGGGGTCTTGTAGGCGATATTGCCAGCGATGAAGAAAATGAAATGGATGCAATTTGGCAATCAATTAAATCATCAGGTATATCAGTTGACGAAAGTCCCAAAGGACTTGCATTGCCTAACGATAGACATTTTCTTACTGTATCAAGACACACCCTTGCCACTCTTTCACATCTTAGAGACTTAGGAGATGTTTCCTTTGAAAGGCTGGGAATAAAAGATCGAGTAAGCGATATTCCAACATATTGGCCTAGAAAAATGACAGTTTGTGATACCATAAAAATGCTTACAGAAATAGAAACAACAACAGGACGAATGCTAGTTGAGGATGATCCGCCAATAGATGGCGAGACAGCGTTTAGAGCAGCACATTTTCTTGCTATGAGTTCGCTTAACGCACAAATCGTATTGAATCAACAAGCTGTTAAAAAAGAAAGAAAATTAAATATTAGGATGCTTTAATAGTAAACTCGCTGTAATTCTCTATTTCTGGCAGCAATTTAATCTTTATATCTTTAACCCAGGAAATTTCTGGACCCTTTTTACAAAGATCAATTATCTTTTCTATATCTTCTTTTTCACCTTGGAAAACTGCCTCAACTGCATTTTGGGGAGAACTTAGGTTTTTCACCCAGCCGGTAATTTTTAAATTATCAGCATTCCTTTTAATAAAACTTCTAAACCCCACACCAATAACGTCACCAGTTATATAAATGTGTACGCTTTTCATACTATTTTCTAATCTCTATTATCTATTACTAAACTTCTACACTTCTAAACAACTATTCTCCATTATCAAAGCTCCATAAATGTTTCTCCAAATTCACATGAGTCTTGTCCTTAAAAGTTATACCTTCCACCTCTAGTCTTCTCCTTTGTTCTTTAGCTCCGTCGAAGGCCCGCCGGCCAATCGCTTGCGCTCCAGGCGCTTGCGGGCCGGCAAAATTGGTAGCCAGCCTCCCATTTCTGTCAACAACCCTATGGCATGGAGTACTAGTTGATTTATTAGCATGGAGTGCCCAGCCCACAGTTCTAGGATTTGTATTTAAAACTCTGGCAATTTCCCCATAAGTAGTTACTTTACCCGAGGGAATTTGATGTATTATTCTGTGAACTTCTTGAAATATAGAATTATTTATTTACTTTCCCCTTTCCGCTTCTTTAACACTCCCATCTCAGTCAGCTTCCACATAAATAATGCGCCTTTGCGGTTTGATCCTCTGGCGTCTTTGCAATAAGAAAGAGCTCTTTCCAATACAGCCCTGGGGTAGTTTTTGGCCATTTTTATATACAATGATTTGTGGGAATAGTCATTAAGCTGCTCTGATAAATATATTCCATACGCCTGGTATTCACGGGAGATATATTTATCTTCCAAGGGGTTAAATTTAATTAGGATATCCTGGATTGACTTCATAGAAAATCATGTAACAAATAACATTTAACATATAACAAAATTGTCGTATGAATTTTTTATTATTTTTTCGTGTTACATGTTACCTGTTAATTGTTAATTGTATTTGTTCATTCCCAACACTATTCCCTTAGAAATGGAGTACTCAATGGCTTGAGAGGTTTTTTTAATTATTTTCCTTAAATTCCCTTCTTCGTGAGTGGTAAAAGGAGACAAAACATACCTCTCTACTTCTCTTCTGTGAAGATTTTTTTCAGAAGCTTCAGGTTTTTTCTCAACTTTGCCTATTCCTACTCTAAATTTTATAAAGTCTATAAATTTAATTTCCTTTATTATTGACTCAATTCCATGATGCCCACTACTTCCTCCACCTCTTCTTATTTTTAGTTTACCCAATGGAATATCCAAATCGTCATGAATAACCCAAAGATCACGAGGGTTGATTTTATAAAACGATAATAGATAAGAAATTGAAAGGCCGGATAAATTCATATAGGTTTGCGGTTTTGCAACCAGAAAATATGCGGATTTATAAAAAAGGGTTTTGGGTTTTTTGACAGTATCCCAAGGACCATCATTAACTTTGGATATATTTTTGACAAAGTGATCAACAACAGAAAAACCAATATTATGTCTTGTAAATTCGTATTTGCTTCCAGGGTTTCCAAGTCCAATAATTAGCTTCATATTTTTAGTATTCGTATTATCTCATTTTCGTCAACCTGAGGGAAAGATTTATAGAACTGCCCTACTGCAAAAAATTGGTCCGTAATTTTTAAAGCTGTTATCTTATTATATAACGAAGAAAGCTGTAAATATGTTTCTCTTGCTATAACAGGAACTGCCAAATGTAAAGTCTTTACCTTTTTCTTAACAAGGTATAATCCCGCGGCCCTGACAGTTGCTCCTGTTGCTACTCCATCGTCAGTTACAATAATATTTTTATTAGTTAAAGAAGGTAGTTTCCCAACGCCAAGCCTGTTTTTAAGTTCAATTACCTGGGAATATTTTAAATTGAAAAGTTGACTAACTTCCTTATCTTGTAAGTGGAATCTATTAATAAGATCATCCTCACTTACTCTCACTTTATCATAGGTAACAGCTCCCAATGCCAACTCCGGATTCCCTGGTAAACTTACTTTCTTAACAACTAAAGGAAAAAGTGGTTTCTCAAGGATTCTTGCAATTGCCTGTGCAATAACTATCCCTCCCCGGGTTATTCCAAAGATATAATCACACTTGGTTTTGGCAAGACCGAGACGCAAGCCAAGCATGTTTCCTGCCTCACTTCTATCCGTAAACATGTTTGTTGTCTTAGTGTTTTTTTCCCGACGACTTTGTGTCGGGATCCCGACCTTAGCGTCGGGACTTCTTATAATAGAATTGTTTTGCAACAAATGGACCAATAAATATAATTGAGAACAATTCACCTCTAAAACTTCGCAAGATAAAAAGAAGCCAAAGAATAAATTCGGCAATCAGAATAAATGGGATGATAACCAAACCCATATATGAAGCGTAAAAGAGGGAAATAACAGTTGCCTGGACAAGCGTAAAAAACAATAAGGCTTGAAGGGAATGGTATTTAATATATTTACTTTTCTTTTTGGTTATTAGAAACAGGATGGATATTAACTGGGAAATTACTGGAATAGGGGCAAATAGATAGATAACAAAACTTATAAATTTTTCTTTTTGTGTAACTTTTGTATTTTTCATGACTTAATATATACGTTACACTTTTTTTTAAAATAATCCAAGTTGCTTTTTGGGTTCCTCCTTAGGTTTTTGTTCATCTGGCCAGATTTTAACAACTCCAAATACACCGTCATAACCAGGTTCAATCATAATGTCTCCAGTTCTTACTCTTCTTACTGCATCGGCAATTCTTTCTCCTGCGGCCTGTTGTATTTTCTCAATAGGAGTTTTAAGAAGTAGTGTAAATTCTCCTCCTAAAGAGGCAGTGAGAGAAAGATACTCGGCCATTACCTTAGGGCTAGTAACTGGTGAACCGATACTTTCGGCAACAATCTCCATAAAAGGAACTATCATCACATAAGGAGCTCTTTTGGTGAAGGTTTTACTGGTTATATACATTCCTTTTTTCTCAAGCTTTAGGTCTTCAACACTTCTTGATGCAAGCTTATCTACCCTGTGCATAACACCAACTGTTAAGGGTTTTTTACATACAGGGCAAATTTCTCCTTTTTCCAAAGTTTCCTGAGGGGTTTGTCTTACATTGCAAAGCCTATGACCAGTATAGTGGTATTTACCTTCTTCAGGATAAAATTCAATTGTAAAAGCAATTTTATTTTCCTTGCTTTTGCCAATAATTGCTTCTCTAATTGCCGGATAACTTAACTGTTGTAGCTCAAAAACAGTGGCTTCTCTCCCAAGTTTAGGACCAGAATGAGCATCAGAACAGGAAATAATTGTTCTGTTGTCAAGATCGGCAATCCTCCAATTCATAGCAGGATTGCTTGAGAGTCCGGTTTCCACTGCATAAATATTTTTGTCAAACTCTCCAAAACACTCTTCAATCGAGTCAAACCCTGACTTGCTGCCAAAAAGTGAAAACCATGGAGTATAGGCGTGTGCTGGAATTATCAAACATTTATCATCTATTGAAAAAACTAGCTCGGCAATATTTATTGAAGTCAAACCGATAATTGGCCTGCCGTCAGACATCAAATTGCATCCCCGGCGGGTTAGCGCCTTATTTATTTTATCAACAGTTTCAAATGAAGGGGCAAAGATAAGGTTGTGGATTCTCCTTTGTTTACCGCCTTGCGAATAAATACTGGAGACTTCACCTGATAGCAAAAACATAGGTTGGTTAACACCTTGGGATACACCATCGGTGGCTTCAATTTTCTCTTTTAATGAAAAAAGTCCTGGAGATTTTTCAACTAAATTATTTATAATTTCTCTATACCAGAGAGGGTGGGTCCAATCCCCTGTTGCCATTAAATCAATCCTTTTTATCATTGCCCATTTGCCAATTTCTGGAAGTATCATTTTTTGTGATACAGCTCTAGAATACTTTGAATGTAGTTGTAAGTCAGCAATAATTCTCATTTTGACTCGTGTACCTGTCCTCCCATAGGATACACAAAAATTTGCTTTTTAGGAACCCCCATAATTAAAGTGTAAATTGCAATACCTACGTATTTAAAAAAAGTCTTAAACCAACCTTCACTTCTAAACCGTCTTAAAGAAAACTGAATCCGAAGATCCCTATAAATATCTAGCCTTATCCGCATATTCCCGGCTCTTAAACTAAAATCATAATCATCAATTACATTTACTCTAGGGTCAAATCCGCCTACTTTAAAAAATACATCTTTAGCAACAATTGTATTAAATCCGATACAAAGGGGTCTTCCGATTAATTTTGCCCCATCCATTGTCATATTAACAACATAAGAAATAAATGACTCATAAATTCCACTCTTGTCTCCTTTAACATAAGTTGTACAAAATTGGCTTTTTTTTGTATTAATCCTCTCCCAGATGTTAACAAGGTAATTTGGGTTGCAGACAATATCAGCATCAAAAAAAACAAAACATTGTCCTTTAGCGTGCCTTGCGCCCATATTTCTCTGGCTTGCCGAACTGCGCTGTGGAGATATAAGAAGTCTCAGGTTTATATTCTGTTTGGAAAACTTACCGCTGTAGGCTTTGACAATTTTTGCTGTTTTATCTTCACTCTTTCCATCAATTACAATTATTTCAAAATTATTAGACGTCTGTGCATATAAAGAGTTTAGTAAATTTGGCAGATACTTTTCTTCATTTAAGGTAGGAATAATTACGGAAAAATAAGGGCTCATTTGTTTTTGGTAAACCCAGCACCATCTTGGTGCTGGGTAAAGTAAAATCTGGCAAAATAGGCATTTTTTACAAAATCAACCGGTTTTTCAGCTGTAATTACCTGATTTAAAAAATCTCTGGTCTCGCGAAGAATAAGCTTTACAACTAGTCTGAAGGGTTGTTTCTCGTATTTGAGATCGTGCTTTATACCGTTAAACTTAAAAACTTTTACTCTTTTATTTTTAAAAAGATAATTAAGTTTAAGTTCTAATCCATATCCTATATTTTTAAACTGATTAAGATAAGGGAGAAGGTCTTTTCTGAAATATGCCCTTTCCCCAGAAACAGGCCGGAAAAACTCATCAAAAGTATAGTTTCTGTAGTAACCAACTACAGAATCATAACTACCGTCAACCAAAGGCTCAGTTAAATCGTAAATTGTCTGGTTGTTTATTCCTTTAAGGTCGCCGTCTATAAATACAACGATATCTGCATTGGTTGATTTAATTCCTGTTATTATTGCGTTGGATTTCCCTGAATTTTTTGGATGGATTATCAACTTTACTGATTTAAATTTCTTTGTCAAGACAACAGTATTATCTTTTGAACCATCATCAATACAGATAATTTCATTAAGCTGTTTGCATCTGGTTAAAGCATTAAGTACTCCGTAAACATTTTTCTCCTCGTTATATACTGGTACAATTGCCGCAATTTTATATTTTTTCCCGTTTTTTAAGCTCATAATGTCCTCCACCCATAGGATAATCAAAAAGTTTATTATAAATTGGCCCCTTAAACAAAATGTGGTAAAGAGAAAGCGAGTGTTTTATACCCAACCCTATTCTTCCCTCCTTATTCACTCTTCTTAAACTCATTACCTGATTTAATGATTCTACAACATCAAGCCTGTAACCTAATTTTGAAACTTGTTGGGCAAAAAGATGATCCTCAGCCATAAAGGTTTTACTATCAAATCCTCCCACTTTTTCAAAAACTTCTCTTAGAACAACGATATTGTGTCCGGAAACCAAATATTTAGGGGTAAACTGGGAGGTATATACCAGTACATTCCACAAAGTCATCCAGGAATGGTCAATAATAGAATCATTATCAGGAACAATCCAGGTTGTGGCAAAAGCAGAATCGTTTTTAATAACAAAGTTGGCAAGATCGAAGAAGTGGTTTTTTGCAATAAATACGTCTGCATCAAAAAAAACAAGATATTTGCCTTTTGCATATCTTGCTGCCCTGTTTCTCTGATAGGAGACATTGCGTTTTTGGCTGGTGTACCATTTAAGCTGTTTTATTTTTTTCTTGTATTTTTTATATACCTTATATGTTGCATCATATGAATTGCCATCACAGATAATTACTTCAAAATCTTTAAACGATTGCCTACTTAGTGAGTTAAGAAGTTTTCCTAAAAAAAATTCCTCATTTAGAGTTGGAATAATTACGGAAAAGAATGGCTTATTTTTAATCATAAACTAAAAAGATGATTTGTTCTTAGGAATGATATACGCTATTTTAACAAATTCCAGCAATAATATGATAACTACAGGTACTATAAGTATATACCCCCACCACCCCAAAGGTATAATTGTAGTCTCTAAAAACCCTCTTAGAGTGGGATTATAAATAGGCAGAATCTGAAAACATAAGCCCACAATAACGGCAATAAGTAAATAAGTATTTGCAAATATTCCGCTTTTATAAATCGGTGTTTTTAATGTCCTTAGGCTGAAAACATACAAAAGCATGGTTATACCAAGGCTGGTAAACACAACTGTTCTTGCAAAAGTAAGATCATTGGTTTTATTTAAAGTAAATATAAAAAGTCCAAGGAGCAAAATTCCTGTGGATATGGAGACCAAAGCCATCGTAAACTTCATAAGGTTGTCAAAAAGCTGAGTTTTTACTGAAATTGGTGGGTAATCTAGTAAGTTTTTTTGTTTAGGATCAACAGTCAATGCCAGATTAGGGAAACCGTCAGTTACTATATTGATCCAAAGTATCTGAGAAGCAATTACAGGGAGAGGAACCCCAGCTATAAGAGAACTTAAAACCAGGACAATTTCAGAAAATGATCCTGCCATCAGGAAAAATATCACTTTTTTAATATTCTGGTAAATTCCCCTGCCCTCTTCTATTGAGTCAACGATTGTGGCAAAGTTGGAATCAAGAAGCACCATGTCAGCAGTTTGCCTGGCAACATCTGTAGCTCCGGCAACAACTATACCTATATTTGCAGCTTTTATAGCTGGAGCGTCATTGACTCCATCGCCAACCAATGCCACTACTTCGCCATTTTTTTGCAAAGCCTGGACTATCTTAAGTTTTTGGCTAGGACTGACTCTGGCAAAAAGGACTACTCCGTTTACCCTATCAGCAAGTTGTGAATCAGATAATTTCTCAATCTCCTCACCTTCTAGGATCTGGGATCCCTTTACTGCTATTGCCAGTTTTTTTAGAACTGCGATTGAAGTTGTTGCATAATCTCCTGTTATCACTTTGGTTTTAATTCCTGCTTTATGGGTTTTAATAAGTGCATCTTTAACTGAACTTCTAACAGGATCTGTGATTCCAACTAAACCGGTAAACTGAAGACTATTAACATCATGGTCCGTCAGTCTCTTAAGTTTAGTTGTTTTGTATGCAAATGCCAGGAGCCTTAAACCTTGAGCTCCCCATTCATCTGCTTTGTCCATCCATTTTCTTTTCTCCTGTTTTGCTAAACGGGAGCGGTGAATGATAACTTCAGGAGCACCTTTTACATAGATAATATTGTCGCTATTATTAACTAGAACTGCTTGGTATTTTCTAGTTGAATCAAAAGGTATTTCTTTTATTCTTTTATGATCTTTCTCTAAATTTTGCGGATCCAGATTATTTTTTTGGGCAAAATCCCACAGGGAAATTTCCAGGGCATCCTCGCGGTTATTTGCAAATACTGAAGCTTCTAAAGCTTTACTTTTATCAGAAAACATTGTTTTCACAACACTCATCACCCCCAAAGTTAAGGTGCCGGTTTTATCTGTTGCAATAATTGTTGTTGAACCTAAAGCTTCAGCTGCCATAAGTTTCCTAACCAAGGCTTTTCTTTTTAATATCCTTTGCATGCCAAGAGCAAGAATTGCTGTCAAAGAAACTGCCATGCCTTCAGGAATTGAGGCAACAGCCAAGGCAACAGAGGTGGAAAACATTTCCATAAATGATTTTCCAGTTAATATTCCGAGTGTAAATACTAAGAAACACACGCCTAAGAAAACAAGGGCTATAAATTTAGCAAATTCATTAATTTTAATCTGTAGTGGTGTAGCCTCTTCAGCAGTTGTTGAAAGTTCAGAGGCGATTTTTCCAAACTCGCTAGTCTTTCCGGTTTTGCTAACTATCATTTTTCCTCTTCCGGCTATAACTGTTGTACCCATAAATAGCTGACAGCTTTTAGGAATATTATTCTCATTTTGGGTTGCTGTTTTAGTAACAGGTACACTCTCCCCGGTTAAAACAGATTCATTAACAAGAAGATTAACTGTATGAAAGGTGTAGCCGTCAGCTGCTATCCTGTCCCCGGGAGCAAGTAGAATCACATCACCCGGAACAATATTCCCTACATCAATTGTAACAACCTCATTGTCACGTAAAACCCTCGTCTTAGGATTTAATATTTGCTTTAAGGAATATAGGGCGTGCTGGGCTTTTCTCTCCTGATAAAATCCCAGAATCGTATTTAACAAAACTGCAGCAAAAATGATGATTGCATCTTTAATATCTGTAAGAACCAAACTTACAACAGCGGCAAAAAGAAGGATGTAAATAAGAGGGCTTTTTATCTGGTCAGCAAGGATAATTAGATCTCCGACAGGTTTTTTGTGGGGAAGGATATTCTTACCGGATTGTTTAAGTAGATTTTCAGCCTGGCCAGAAGTTAATCCCTGATACTTTTTTTCCATAAATCCATTGTAGCATGGGAAATTACGTCAAAGGTTTACACACCCCAGGTATTATGCAACTATGTAAGTATAATATAAAACTCGTTTTGTTTAAAAATCTAAATAAGGATTTGAAACTTTTATTACAGGTAATAAAATAACCTCATCACGATATTCTTTGATCGCTGTCCAATATCGATGATTGCCATGAATAATCAAAATACTACCATTATCAAAACAGGCTTCAATAGGAGAAGTAGAAGTATTTAGTTTGCCGTCAAATGGTTGAGTAGGAGTGAGATTTGATAACGGCATTTGCACAGCTTTTCCTATAGAAGTTAGTCGAAATTCATTTTTATAATTAACTGGGTTTTCTTTTCTCATGTGATAATTATAGCAAAAATCTTAAAAAAGCTATAGGTTATTTTACAGGTGACGGTGAGGAAGTTAGAGTTTACTTTGGAGTCCAATACTGTAATTCAACAATATTCCCTTCAGGGTCAGTCATGTAGATATAAGTGGATGTTCCTTTTTTATATTCTTTGGATACCACTTTTCCAACTTTCTTTCCTCCGTGTTCAATCGCTTTTTTCAGAACTAGCTCAATATCATCTACTTGAAAAGCAATATGTCCGTACCCTTCTCTATTTGCTACTGTAGTCCCGACATTACACCCTCCAGGTGTAACAGGTTCACACCTTCCCCTTTTACATATTTTGTTGGATTGAAAAAATGAACGCCCTATTGTATAAAGTAAATACTATGAAATCAGTAGTTGATGAGTTAGCTGGAAGCTTAACTAAATATACTAAACCTTCAAAACTTGGTAAGCCTTTTTCTGAAATAATGCGGGTTACTAAAAAGAGGGTTGCTAGAAAATTGGCTCTAGAAAATCTTGAAGAAGATAGTTTAAAAGCTCAGCAATTTGAAAAGCTGGACAAAAAGAAGATTAAATGGGTAGATAAAATCTAATATTTTACGCTTTATGATTCTGACTTCCAAACATTTTTATTACCTCGGTTAGAGTTGTTGCGTCTTTGGGTTTTTTGTCATCTCGAAATCTTATAAGTCGAGGGAATCTTAATGCATAGCCTGGGCTAACTACGGCAAAAGCTTTTTTATTTTTTGAAGGTCCCATTATCCGCCCGGCTGTATGTACCTGGCTTCTGGTTATTTCATCTGCCGCAACTTCAACAACTAATGAAGGTGTAAGCCAGTGGTCAGCCTCAAGAAGTTTATCAACATCATAGGCCAAAGGCCTATCTTTTCGTTCTAATGGTTTTACTCTTTTATAGAATTCTTTGAATTGTTCATCTGTTAGTCCTGTTCCAATTTTTGAAACAGTTACAAATTTGTCAGATTTACTATCATAAACTCCTGTTAAGAACTGCCCCACTCCAAAAGCAGTTCTTTTTCCCTCACCTTTGGTATATCCCATAACCAGAACGTCAAAAGTATCAGTTAAAGTTTTGCTCATTGCCCTTTTAAATTTAATCCAGTTAAATCCCCTCATGCCGGCCTGGTATACTCCGTCAAGTTTTTTGGCAATTATTCCCTCAAATCCTTTTTTCACAGACTCAGAAAAGAGCTGGTCAATTTGAGATTCTTTGGAAACGATAGTTTCCTGCGCATAAATTATTACACTACCCTGTTTTATTATCTGCCTTAATTTTTCTTTTCTAGTTTTATAAGCAAGTGCAATATAGTTTTTGCCGTGATCATACAAAAGTTCAAAAGCAAATAGTTTTACAGGAATTTCAAGAGCTTTTTTTGCTATATCATATTTTCTTTTCCTCTGCATGGTTTGCTGGAAAGGAATAAATACACCATTTTTTGGGTTATAGGCAACGACTTCTCCTTCGAAAATTACTTCATCTGCACTAACTTGCTTTTTCACTCCTTCTACAATATCAGGAAACATATGGGTAACATCCTCCAGATTTCTTGAATACAGTTTAATACTTGCCCCTTTACCCTTTCCGCTTTCCGCTTTCTTATAATGTACCTGAAGTCTTAAGCCGTCGTATTTAAATTCAACAGCGCAGCTGCCGATTTTATCCAGAATTTCTGTGGGAGAGGTTAACCTATCTGCTTTTGCCATCAATATTGGAACTCCAATTGTAGGTTCTATATGCTTAATTCCCGATATCCCATTTTTTTTAATTTTAGTTGCTATATATCCCAAATCAGGTCGTACGTTATACGCCTTTTCAATTTCCTCTCTATATTCTTTGTTGCCGGATATTGTAAAAGAAAGAGCATCTAATATAGACATATCAGAAAAACCAAGGCGCATTTTATTAAGAGGGATTCTAACAATGTATCTTACCGACAAACTATCTAAGTTTTTAATTAAATCTGCAAGAAGTTTTTTGCGGCCTGCTGTTTCTTTAAAGCTTCAGCTGCAGTTCCCAAGTCTCCTTTTTCCTTAAATTCTAATACTACTTTATTTGGCTCAATATCCAAAGCCTGAGAAATAGCTTCAATTATCAACTTGTCAGAAATCTGAAACTCTAAAGGATCATAAAGAGGAGTAACTCTTCCCTGCAAGAGGTAACAGATTTTTTGAATTTCATTCTCATCTATTTTTTTAAAAAGCTCAGATAAAATTTCAACCATTTTATTTCTAAGCGTAGTATTTTCCAGCTTTTCCAAGTAGAGAGAAAGTTCGTGAAAATGCATAGTCTGTATTTTAATGGAAAATCAGAAAGTATCCAACAATTATTGTTAAAATGAAAAAAACTCCTAAGGTAATAGGTATCCACCCCTGTTCCTGCTGCTGGATTTTATGAATCCCTTCTGCAATCAAAGTCAAAGAAAAAAGGCTAGGTAAGATAAGAGCAAGATATAAAAATGCTGGGTCTGTTGCTTGCATAAATTCAGGTTTTAGGTTAGAGGTTGTAGGTTATAGCAAATACTATATATTTTTAGCTCTAAAACCTAACACCTACAACCTAATCCCTAAAACCTATTTCTTTAATACATATTGTGCTGCTTTAGTTTTTCCTGTCTTTTTTATTATGCCCTTATTCATAAGATCTTTCAAATCCCTAAGGATGGTATCCTCAGATACTTTAGGAAACAGTTCAATGAATGTTTTATTTTGTAAAAAACCGGTTTTTTGGATATACTCAACAATAGTTATCTGTCTTTCTGACAAATAAATCTGCTTGCCTCCCATCTGCTCTTTAATATGCACATCAGTTGAAAGTCTTTGTACTTTCTTTTTGACCTTCTCAAATTCTGAGGCTAGTCCTAGAGAAAAATATTCAAGCCAGGGAGTAAGATCGTATTTACCAGACATTCTTCCGCCGGATACAGCTTGCAGCGCTCTATAATAATCCGAGGCATTGTAGTCATAATACTCCTCAAGAGAGAAAAATCTTTTAATGTCATACTGGTCTTTAAAAAGAACTAGAGTTGCAAATGCCCTTGCCACCCTACCGTTACCGTCAATAAAAGGATGGACTCTTACAATCTCATATTGGGTAATTCCTGCTTTTAACACCGGATGCAAATCATCTGCTGTTGTTTTTTTCAACCATTCAAAAAAGCCACCCATAAGATAAGGGACTTCAACAGCCGGAGGAGGCCGAAATGAAATCTCTCCGGTTAAGGAATTTCTTATAACCACCTGAGCTTTTCTATATGACCCGCTTTTTTCAATGGGCATAATTTTATCAGTTGTTAATCTATGGATTTCTTTAAGCACGTTTTCGCAGTAGCAAAGATCACCGGTTGCCTCAGCCAATTGATCAAGATAGCCCAGAACATTTCTGAAGTTAATTACTTCCTGAATATCTCTATCTCTTGCAATAACTTGTTTACCCTTCAAAACCGCATCTGCCTGTTCAAGGTTTAAGGCATTACCCTCAATATGGGTACCGTGATGAGTGCTTCTGACAAGCGCATCCTCCCTGAATTTTGCTTCCCAAGAAGGGACAAGGGGCGAGTTTAAAATTACGGCTCTTGCTGCCTCAATTACTCCAATACTTTTTAGAATCTTATTGTTTAGGGTAAAACTAGGTTCGTACATAAAATAATTGTTGCATATTTACCGCATAATTTCAATAGTGGTATAATTTAGATATGATTTTAGATGATTTAGGTTCCAAGTATTTCACGCTTGATAAATCGATCCAGATTCTAGTTATTTTAATTGGGACCATACTTGTTAATTTTATTGTAAGGAGATTTGTTAAACTTCCTCATCTTTTGGAAACTAAAAGAGCTAAAACTCTTCTTTCTTTGATTCAAAGCCTCGTATCTATTGTTATATTTATTCTAGGTCTTGCTCTTATTTTATCTGTTTTAGATATTGATATTACTCCCCTTTTGGCTGGAGCCGGTATTGTTGGTATCGCTGTTGGTTTTGGTTCTCAGGCATTAGTAAAAGATCTTATTGCCGGGTTGTTCTTGCTTGCTGAAGATTCAATTGCTGTTGGAGATTTAGTTGAGATTGGCAAAGATAGAGGAATTGTCAAAAGGATATCATTGCGGACAATTGTTTTAAAAGATGACACTGGAGCACTTCATATCATTCCTGCGGGACAAATAACGTCGGTTATCAATTTATCACGTGAAGATGCACAAGTAGTTATGGAAATACCTTTTAAGCCATCAGCATCAATTGAAAAAGTATATAAGGCAATAAGAGATGAGATTAAACTTCTATCTATTGATAAAAGGTTTGAAAAAATGCTTCTTAAGAAACCTGAGCTTAAAGGAATAGAAACAATTGAGCCGGGAAAAGTCTTTGTGCGGATTATCCTGTATTGCAAAGCACCTGATCAGTGGAGATTAAAAAGAGAATTTTTATTTAGGCTTAAAAAAAGGTTTGAGAAAGATGATATTGAACTAGCATAATCTATGATGTACATTATTGACATCATGTACAGTATATGATAACCTATATTTATGAGAACAATAAAAGTATCTGCTACCGAAGCGAGAAATAACCTGTTCACACTTTTAAATCAGGTGCTTTATGAAAATACCAAAGTGATCATCACTAAAGCTGACGCTAAAGGAGAAGTTGTGTTAATTGCTAAAGAAGAGAAGGATAAAGAAATTAAGAAGAGAACTAGCATACTTAATGAAACTTTTGGAACGTTTAAAAATGTCTCTTTATCTGCCTATACTGACAATCGATTAAGAGGAAAGAGAGCAAAAGAATATCTTAATAAAGTCAGAAAAGGTAATGTCTAATATTCAAAGAGTTATTATTGATACTTCAATTCTTATTGATCATTTGCGGGGAACTTCAGAAGACTTTAAACTACTCGATAACTTACGTATTCAAGGAAAAATAGAACTTCTTATTCCTGATATTGTTATTTGCGAACTTTTTGCAGGAAAAGAAGCAAGGAAAAAGAAAGTGCAAGAAAATTTTAATAAACTTATTGAGGATCTTTCTGTAACTGGTTTAACAATTAACTCAGCCAAAATAGCTGGTAAACTAATCCGTACATATACTCAAATTCCTGACCCATTTGATTTTCTTATTGCTGCAGTTGCTATAGAACAAAATGCATACATAGCAACACACAATATAAAACATTTTAAACAAATTCCACAAATTAAGTTATTAAAGATTTCATAACCTTTGGTATTTCATCTGCAAGGTCTGAGGCGTTAAAGTAATAGCCTACTTTTTTAAATAGTCTATCCCCAGCTTTTTTATTTATAACAGATCCCATATAAGCAGCGGAAAACGCGATATTTTTGCAATAAAGAGAGGCAACTAGTCCTGCAAGCACATCACCTGTTCCTCCTTTAGTCATACCGCTATTTCCACCTTTAACCATTTTACATTCCCCTTTAGTACAAACAATATCAGTAACTCCTTTAACCAAAATCGTGCAATTAAATTCATAACTCATTCTTTTAACAATATCTTCTGAAGGTTGGTTATTAAAAAGTCTTCTAAACTCCCGGGCGTGAGGAGTAAGAATTGAATCTTGCGGTATCCAGGATAATTCCATCATCTGCAAAGCACCGGCATCAATCACCCATTTTTTATCAGGGTAGTTTTTAAGAAGCCTTTCAGTTATTTTTTTAGTCTCGTTATTTCTTTCCATTCCCGGTCCAATTAAAATACAGTCGTCCTCTTGTATGTAGCTTTCAACATCAGCTCGTTTAATAACAATCCCGTCCCTGAATTCTTTTTTTAACTCTTTTACGATTTGATTATTTTCTTCAGTTGAGGAGTAGTGAACAAGATCAACAATCCGGGATGCCACTTTCAAAGCCCAAAGTGAGGCTGCGTGAAACAGGTCAGATCCACCAATAAGAAGAAGCTTCCCATTTTGCCCTTTGTGAGAATTTTTAGCTGGGATATATAGTTTCATGATCCAATTTTAGCATAATCCCGATTAAATCGGGATAAATCTGTTACAATATCCCTATGAAAATAGCTATATTAACTTTATTTCCGGCTATGTTCTCTGGACCATTTTCTGAGTCGATTGTAAAAAGGTCCCAGAATAAAAAAATTGTTGAGATTGAGATTGATAACCTTAGAAACTGGGCGATTGACAAAAGAGGAACAGTTGATGAAAAGCCTTACGGAGGCGGAGTTGGCATGGTCCTGCGACCCGAGCCAATATTCAATGCAATAGATGAGATACTAGGGAAAAGGGTAAAGCGAAAAGCGGTAAGGGTAGTTCTTTTGTCTGCAAGTGGCTCTCCTTATACCCAAAAAAAGGCTATTGAATATAGTAAATTAGATAGCCTGATTCTGATATGCGGCCACTATGAAGGTGTTGATCAGAGAGTTATTGACCATGTTGTTGATGAGGAAATATCAATTGGAGATTATGTGCTAACAGGCGGCGAGATTCCTGCAATGGTTGTTGTTGATAGCATTGTCAGGCTTATTCCAGGAGTCTTGGAAAATCCGGAAGCTATTGAAAATGAGTCATTTTCGCAAGACCTACTTGAATACCCACAATATACAAGACCTGAAGAATTTATGGGATATAAAGTACCTTCAGTGCTTTTAGGCGGAAATCATAAGAAAATAGAAAAATGGAGAAAAGAAAAAAGTATTGAAAAAACAAAGAAGGTACGACCAGACCTATTAAAATAAATTTCTAATTATACTAATTGCTCTAATTTCTAAATTGGAACATTGGGATTTGTTTAGGTTAATTAGGAATTAGTTAATTAGGTCAATTTTATAACCTTCGCTTCCTTTAAAAATTTTCTGTCAACTAAATCCAACTCGGCAGTAGTTATAATTGTCTGATGGTTTTTAACTATTGAAAAAATCATATGTCTGTTGTCTTTATCAAGCTCTGAAAATATATCATCCAAAAGAAGTATTGGTTTGCTTCCTGTCTTTTTCTCAATATACAGAAGTTCATTTAACTTAAGCCACAATACTCCCAGTCTCTGCTCTCCTCTGGATCCAAAATGTGCCAAATTCCGTTTAATTTCGAATTTCGAATTTCGAATTTCGAATTTTAGGTCGTCCCTGTGTGGACCAACTAAGGTATTTGTTGCCATTACCTCCTCTTTTTCGTATTGTTTGAGCCTTTCTTTTGATATTTTACTATGATCATAAACAATTGAAAAACTTTTGTTTTTAATTGGATCTTCATTTAAATTAATAAAATTAATAAATTCTTCTCTCTGTTTGGAAAGATATGATCCGCTATTTATAATAAGATCGTCCCAGTAAGGAAGCTGGTCAGGCGTTGCCTCTCCTTCCTTTATTTTGTAAAGAAGTCTGTTTCTGGCTCTTACCCCTTTTTCATAAAGCCTTAAGTTTCTGTGGTATTCTCTATCAGTTTGAGATAAAACAAAATCTAAATATCTCCTTCTAGTGCTAGGTGAATTTATGATAAGGGCCAAATCTTCAGGCCAGAAAAGACTAACTTTAAAACGTCCGGCAAAATCAATTGCCCTTCTTGGAATTTTATTTACAAAATATTTTTTAGATGCTACTTTCCTGCCATACAAATTTCCCCGTGTTAACAAAATTTCAAGTTCAGTCTCATCATCAACCAGTAGTTCTACTCTTGCGTAATCTTTTTCATGTTTAATTGTCTCCTGGTCAGAGGGTGTTCTGAAACTTTTACCAGTTGCCCCCAGGAAAATTGCTTCTAAAATATTGGTCTTGCCTGAGGTGTTTGGGCCGGAAATTATAATGGTTTGACTATTAAGGTCAAAACTGTTTTTTGAGTATGAACGAAAACTGTCTAAATGTATACTCTTTAGCATTTGTAGAGGTTATTTTGTTTTTTTATCAAGAAGAAAAACCGTTTCCATGAACTTGGGTAGTTTGAAGAATAGAACTTTGACTTCCTCATATCCTAAACTGTTAAGAAAGTCCTTCCACCAACTGGCATTGTGAATATTAATTCTGGAAAAATCATCTCCCCTGGTTTTTGTTATCCATTTATTCTCAAGTGTAAATATTTTATGAATAACGAGTCTTTTTTTAACACGGCAACATTCAGACAAGGCTTCTTTCATTTCATTGATCTCAAGATGCTCCAGTACTTCAAAAGTAGTAACTACATCAAAAGATTTATCATTAAAAGGTAATCTATATATATTTCCGTATTGCAAGTAATTTTTGATACCTGGGTGTGCTTTAGATAAAGCATACTTGCTAACCTCAATTCCATATGCTTCAATACCCATTTTTCTTAAGTAATAAACGAGAAGTCCGGTTGCGCATCCAACATCTAGAACTGTTTTAGGTTTTAAAAATATTTTTATTGTCAACGCCCGATATAAATTGGCCAGATGTGAAAGCAATCTGCCTTTTTTAGTTGTAGTATAACCGGAATAACCTATACCCAGCTCAAAATATTCCCGGTTATAAAAAGAGCTGTCATGTCTTGCCGGAAGGACTATAGTACCTTTAAATGGTTGTCCCTGGAGCGCTTTTTTAACATTATCCAAATCAACACCTTTGACGATAAATACTGTAAGACCTAAAGATTTTGATAGTTTCGTGGCAACTGGATCAAAAGGCAGGTTAGCCCCAGGAGTCCATTTTGTCCCTACCAGCTTTTCAAAATTTTCCCAAGTTATCTGCTTTAAGGGTTTTGCATCTTTATGAAGATTGGGATCTTTATCATATACCGCCTCAATATTAGAAAGGTTAATGATTGTACTAGCATCATGATCTCTTGCTAAAAGAGTTGCGCAATAATCGGTTGACCATCCTGGTTTCCATCCGGCAGCAATTACCACTGGCTTATCAAAACCGTAAATTTTTTTACCATAAACGGGTAGCATGGGTTCCCAGCCAATCAAGATCGTCATCTGGAGTATTTTTCATAACTTCTGATGCAATCTTTTGATACTGTCGTGTAATTGATCCTCCACCGCAAATTATAAAAAATTTTTTTCCCTGGGAGACTTGATCGAGAATAAATTTTCTAAACTTAGTTAAAAAATCAGTATCAATTCCACCTCTTGGATAAATTAGTGAACCTCCCAAGGATATAATAATAGGCGCGTTGTTTTCGTTATTCTCCTTCATATTTCCTTCCTTCGATAAGAGTACCTTTAAAATTGCCACCGTCAAAAAGATTTGCCAGGTTATCAAGACTCGAACCATTTACAACATACGCTTTTTGTCTTAGTTGTTGGGCAAGTTTTGCAGCAATAGGATCAAACGGTATTTCTCTACCCTGCTCTCTTTTATCGCCAAAGATATCAATATAATCTGGCCAGTTAATATGTGTTAAAGGTTTTGCATCTTTAAATTTTTCAGGATCTTTATCATAAATATAGTCAACTTTACAAAGAGAGACCGCGAATTCTGTTGGAAATATTTTTGTAAACAATACCATATCAAAATCTGTATTCCATCCTGGCTGCCATCCTGCACAGACTACTATTCTTTTTCCGTTTATCTGAGGCTTTCTATCATAATCTTCAACAATCACCGGATGTGCAATATCTCTAAATATTGTTCTTATAAGGTGGGCGTTTAACTTGGTTGCTCTTATACCGATCCAATCAAGATCGTCAGCTTTAACTCTACCAATCACCTTTTTTGCAGCTTCTTGATAATAATCATTGGTAAATCCACCTCCTACGAAAATAAAAAATCGCCTTTTGGTATTGGCGATTTGCTTTCTTATAAATTCATTGAATTTATTAAGGAATTCCTTGTTAATTCCTGAAGGAGGAAATACAACAGATCCGCGGAGTGAAAGCATTATATTTTGGACTTTAGCTTTTGAAGTTTTAGGCATATTACAGTATTTGCCAATTATACTAATAACATAAATAAATTACCAGCCATAAAATCACGTACGGGTCTTGTCATCAGTTAAAAGTTAAATAATGAAAGTATTATTTTTTTCCCGACGACTTTGTGTCGGGATCCTCCGACGCTTTGGTGCGGAGTCCGACAGAATCGTCGGACCGATCTTAGCGTCGGGACTTTTTTAGATAATCTCTGTCTTTCCCCACAGTGGTGTTTATAGGATACCCATCAATTCCAAACCTTTTAAAACCTCTCTTTTTAAAATGGACGTCAAAAGAGTATACCCAGTTAATTGAATATTCTTTTAAAATAGCAAAATTTAAGCAATCAGAATAAGAAACGCTTTTTGATTTAATAAATTTAAAAATTTCTTCTCCCTTCGATATTAAATCTTCATTTGGATGAATAATGATATATTTACCGCTTCTTAATTCCCTAAGTAAATTTAAAGAATGATTTTTACTGACTCTTTGACTTATTATAGTTAAAACTTCAAGAAGTACATTTGTAGACAAAAAAGGCTGAAGTTTATAAGATAACATTTTATTCCAATATTCCTTAACTGAAACATGAAGAATATCTGAGGAATCATGTAAGGCGATTAATAAATCAGTATCGTAGAAAATCTTAGTCATTTACGCCCTTTACCATAGAGATAGTAGTCATGTCTTCTGCTTAAATCGCCAATATTGCTTTTGGGTGCTTTTTTTGCAAGCTCAAGCATCGATTCAACCCAATCAGTTTTTGTGTTTTCTACTTCTTTCCTAAGGAGTTTCCTAATTACAGCAGCCATCGTCTTCTTTTCACTTTTGGCTTTAAGTTTTAACAAATCAACTACCTCTTTTGGAAGATAAATATTTGTTCTGACTAACATACATCACTAATATACATCATTTAAGAAAGTTTGTCAAGTGGTTTAAATTAAGCTTTCCTAGCTAAATACTCTCTGCCTTTCCCCACAGTTGTATTTATTGGGATTCCTTTTTTACACAAAGGACACTCTTTTTCATCCCATGCTTGCATTTTTACCTGTGATAGAGCTTTAAAATAAGGCACGCCTAAGGCTTTAGCGTTAACTTCCTCGGGGTTTCTGTTTACTAAAACACACACGCCTGTTATTTTACCACCGGCCTCTTTTACGCTTTTGATTACTTTAGCAACCGATCCACCGGTTGTTGTTATATCTTCAACTATTAAAACTCGTCTTTTTTTAACTAACTTATCGTAGCCACGAGTTAAAATCTGGTTCTTGTCAGACGTTTTTTCTGTATAAATTCCCACTACTTCTTTTTTTGTTAATTTAGATAAGTGATAAGCAGTCCATTGGGAAAGAATAATCCCCCCAAGAGCCGGAGCAACAACAACTTCAATTTTTTTATTTTTAAATTTTTCTGCAATTGCCTTACACACTTTCGAGGTTTCAAAAGTATGCGGATAAATGGCATCTTTATTTAAATATGCCTCGCCGTGTTTTCCTGAGGTATAGACAATGTGGCTATCTGTAATATATCCACCTGTTTTTTTAAGAATTGCTAAAATGTTAACTTTTGTCATAATTTTATTTCTTTGTTTTTTTCTTATAACGCTCGACAGCCGCCATCTCCCACGCTTTTTCTTCCAAAGCAATAATTTCATTAATAGACTTCTTTTATAGCTTTATGTTTAAGTGTACCCTTAAGTTCCATAAGATCAATAGGTTTCCTATATTTATTAATCTCTTCTTTTAATTTAATTGCTTCATCTTTAGGATTATCTGCAAAAATTATACTACGGGAAGCACTGATGATTATTCCTTCACCCTTATTGTTTTGACCCGATTTCACTGTTTTTTCAACGTCTCCTCCTTGAACACCAATTCCCGGCACCAGAAACCAGATATTATTCCCGACAATTTCTCTTACTCTTTTAAGCTCAGTAGGATAAGTTGCGCCTACAACTAATAAACAATTATTGTTGGCATCCCACTCTTTTGCCACTTTATAAGCTAAGTGTTCATATAACGGAATATTGTTGGTTTTAAGATCCTGGAGTTCTCCTGCTCCTGGGTTTGAAGTCCGGCAAAGAATAATTGCACCTTTATCTTTTCTGTTAAGAAATGGCATTAAAGCTTCTTTCCCAAGATATGGATGTAATGTAACTGCGTCAACACATAAATAATCATAGATGTATTCCACATAGCCATTATTGGTATTGCCTATATCCCCTCTTTTTGCATCCAAAATTATAGGAATGTCAGCATATTTAGATTTTATATAATCAACTGTTTTTTTTAGCTCGCGAATTCCGTCAATTCCTTTACTTTCATAAAAAGCGCTGTTGGGTTTGTAAGCGCAGACAAATGTATGTGTTTGGTCAATTATGTTTTTATTAAATTCAAAAAATGGTCCGCCAACTGGCCCCGATTCAATCGGGGCTGGCGGATTAACAGGATCAAGTCCTACACACAAAAGCGAGTTATTCTTATTAACTGCTTTTTTTAATTTATCAACAAATGTCATTTTGTAATTATAGGTAATATATCAATTATATCGCGGATAATAAAATCGGGGCTGCTTGCCTTTACTCTGTCTTTATGAAATCCATAGGCTGCCGCAATGGTCTTCACTTTTGCATTTTTTCCTGCTTCGATATCAAATTTGGTATCTCCCACCATAACTGCATTCTGGGATTTAATACCTAAATTGTTTAAAGCTTTTAATAAAGGTTCCGGATGTGGTTTATGATTTTTTACATCTTCTGAGGATATTAAAAGATCAAAATATTCATAAATGTTAGCCAGTTCCAGAGTCTTTTGAGAAGTTCGTTTTGAACGGGAAGTTACAGCAGCAATTTTCAATCCTGCTTTTTTTATTTTTCTCAATGCCTTAATTGTATTTGGGAAAGGTTTTGATAAGTGTAGATTTTTAACTTGAAAAGAACGGTGAGTCTCGCAATACTCAACTACATTGTCAGAATTAGATAGAATTTTGTAAGTTTTTTCTAGCTGTTGTCCAACAATTTTTAATACCTGTGTTTTGGTAATGGTTGGAAGATTATGCTTTTTTAATGTATATTTAAATGCTTTATATATAAATTCTTCTGTATCAAGTAGTGTTCCATCAACGTCAAAAAGCACAGCCTTAAATTTTTTCATACTGCGGAGATATGTTTTACAAAGGAGAATTTGGTTTTCTGGATAAATTTATCGTCAGCCGTAATAAGAAAAGTCTTGTGCTTTTTTGCAACAACAGCATAAAGCATATCATAGACGGTTGTATTGTATTTCTTTGCTAAATTTAGAGTTTCAAAAATATCCTCTCTACTAGACTCATAACATATTAAACGACTTTCATAAAAAAATTCTAAATGTTTCTTTATGGTTAGGAGTGTACTATGAGAGTTGGTTACCAAATAGTTGGAAACTTCAATATAAAAAAGAGAAGGGATAATGATTTTTTGGCGACCACTAAAATGATTTCTAAGAACGATCAAAGATTGCTGTCTATATTCCTCGTTTTTCTTAATCAGTTTAATACCAACAGAAGCGTCAATAATCATTGTTCGTAACGCATTTCAATGAGTTTCTCGGTAAAATTAATTCCAGGATTCTGACGTGCGGTTTCTTTTGCTAATTTATCCAATTCCTTCATAATTGTCTTAACGTCTCTTTGCTTTTTTTTACTTTTTCTAGTAAATTTATCACGCACCAAAGCAGCAACGCTCTTTCTCTTTTTGGCTGCTTCTATTTTAATCTCCATATAGAGATCTTCAGGAAATCTAATATTGGTAGTCACCCAGTTCATATATACAATAGTACAATTGTACTAAAATCTTGTCAAGCTATACCACTCTGTTTGTTCTGTCGCCTTTTTGGAATCTTTTTATATTTTCCTCTGTTTCTTTGGCAATGATTTTCATCGAATCATCGGTATAAAAGGCAGAATGGGGTGTAATTATGCAGTTTTTAAGTTTAAGAAGGGGGTGCTTTTTGTTAAATGTTAACTCACCCTCAACTACGTCTAAACAAATTGAGTGAAATTTGTTTGCATGTTGTATTAAAGCTTTAATATCAATTAAATCTCCTCTTGCCGTATTTACTAAAATTGCATTGTTTTTGATAAGTTTAAATTCTTTTTCACCTAGCATATGATATGTTTCTTTGGTTGAAGGAATGTGAAGAGTAATCACATCGGATTCTTTAAGAAGCTTTGAAAGGGTTGTATAGGAAAATCCGTGCTGCTTAGCTGCATTTTCGTTTTTAAATATATCAAAAGCCAGAATATTCATTCCCAGGCTTTTACCGATTTTGATCGCTTCAATACCGATTTTACCGGTACCAATTACACCAAAGTTTTTCCCATGCATGCTTATTCCCAAAAAATTCTTGTAGGAGAAATTGCCGGAGTGGGTGTCGATATTTGCACTGATAATATTTCTGGCTCCTGTCAACATCAAGGCAATTGCATGCTGAGCAACATTATATGGGCCATAGTTTGGGATATGGTAAACAGCAATTTTTCTCTCTTTACATGAAGTCAGATCAATATGGTCAATGCCTACTGTCCTGGTTTGCAGCATTTTAAGTTTAGGAAAAGCTTCAAGAACTTCTTTGGTTATAAAGGAGGCGGTTTTTACAGACATTACCGTAATTTTGTCTTTATTTTTAATTCGACTCAAAGTTTTGGGAGTTATTTCAATCGAATGTTTCTCTCCTTGTAAGAGGGAATTAAGTGTTTTGTCAACATCAAAATGTACAATCATATTTTTAAAAATGGTGCAAAAAGTGAAGCTGAGGAAATAATATGCAGCTTACCTTTTAAATACCCTTTCTTTTTATCATCAATTATTACCGAATCAGAAACAACCAGCTCATCAACTGGACTGTGGGAAATCTTTTCTGCCGCATCGCCTGATAATAGCGGATGGGTAATGCAGGAAATGATTTTTTTGGCACCGGCTGAGGAAAGAAGTTTGACAACCTCAAGCATGGTGCTGCCCGTTGAAACAAAGTCATCCAGCATTACAACAGTTTTATTTTTTACATCCAAATTTATCCCCCTTAGTTTAACTTTTCCACTGGTTAAAGATCTCTCCTTATCAACAATTCCTATAAAGCCTTTCTGCCCGATATCTTTTGCAAACCTCCTGGCTCTTTTTGCCCCTCCAAAATCAGGGCTTACAACTAGAACCCTTTGACCATAATTTTTCCTGATGTACTGGGCAAAAAGAGGAATTATGGTCACATGAACTACCGGGACTTCAAAAAAGCCAATAATATTATCGGAGTGAAGATCAAGAGTCATAAGAGAGTTGATTCCCACTGTCTGCAGAAAATCAATAACCACCTTTGACGACAGAGCTTCTCCAGGCATAAATACTTTATCCTGCGGCCCGTATCCAAACCAGGGAACAATTGCCGAGATCTTTTCTGCTCCTCCCCTTTTTAATGCATCGACAATCAAACACAGCTCCATGATATTTTCATCAACAGGAATAGATAAAGACTGGGTGACGTAGAATGTTTTCCCAAATATATCCTCCTCAATGCGTACCTTTGCCTCCCCGTTTGAGAATCTGCCGCTTGTCATTTTAGCCAGGGTAATACCGGTTTTTTTGGAAAGATTTTGGGCAAATGGTAAATTGGAAGGCCCGGCAATAATAAAGGTGTTTGTTTTTTTCATTTTTAAAAGTTGTGCGGCATGCCGGAAGCAGACCGATGATATTTACCAAATTCAGTAATTTTTTTAAGATCCTCTCCACTAACAATAGGGCCTTCCATGCACATCCGCCAACCGGTCGGATCAACAGAGCAGGATCCGCAAACTCCGATTCCGCATTTCATATACCGCTCAACTGAAACCTGTAATGGAATTTTTTTGGCCCAGCAGACTTTGGCAACATTGTATTCCATTATTTCTGGACCGCAGGTATATAGCATCTTTGGTTTCCTGTTTTTTGACAGGTATTCAAGTAGCAACTGGTGAACGTATCCTTTTTTGCCTTGTGATCCGTCATCAGTGGAAATTAGCATTTTAATTTTTTTCTTTTTTAAAAAATCCTGATAAAGTGCTTCTTTTGCAGTTCTTGCTCCGTTTAAAATGGTTGGATTATATCCCCTCTTTTGTGCTTCAATTGCAAGATAAGCTAAGGGGACGATGCCGTATCCTCCGGCGACCATAACCAGATCTCCTTTTGCTCGGGGAAGTGTAAAGGATGTGCCGTAAGGTCCTCTTATTCCCACCCTGTCACCGGCTTTAAATTTGTGGAGTTCTCCACTTACTTTACCAATATTGGCAACAGATATTCTAAAACTCCCTTCTTCTTCATAAATAGCAACAGGTCTTTCGCCAACTCCAGGTATCCAAAGCATAATAAATTGCCCTGGACTGGCATTTAAATTAGCATCAAATAAATAGGATTTTACCCGTGGACTTTCTGTAATTACTTTTTTTATGGGAATCAAAACCGGCAGACTTTCTTCTCTTTCCTCACCACAACAACCGCCTCCGCAACAATTATCCATGGGCTGCTCCTTTTATACTTTCAAGATTTTTAATACCTTCATCTTTCATAATTTCTGTCATTTCCTGTTGAATGTGCTTAAATACTTTCATTCCTCTTGAATAAATTGCACTTCCTACTCCAACCAATGTTGCACCGACCATAATCATCTCAAGTGCGTCTTGTCCTGTTTCTACTCCACCCAAACCAATTATTGGGATTTTTATTGCTTTGTATAAATCATATACTGCTTTAACTGCAACTGGTTTTATTGCTTTGCCAGAGACTCCGCCACTTTTGTTAGTTAAGACGGGACGTCTGGCATAAATATCAATAATCATTCCTGGAACAGTATTTACTGCACAAATTGCATCCGCCCCTTCAGATTCTGCAATTTTTCCCATGATAGATATATCAGGAACATTAGGAGATAATTTTACAATCATCTTTATACTTTTTGGTACAACTTTTCTGACTTTTCTTACTAAAATTTTTAAAGCATTACTATCAACTGCAAAAGGAGCCCCCAGATCATCCTGGGTATTCGGGCAAGATGCGTTAACTTCGATAAGTTTAGGTTTAAGAGTAACAATTTTCTGGGCAACTTTGGCGTAATTAGTATCAGTATCTGCAAAAAAACTTATAATTAAAGGCACTTTTATTTTTTTCTGCATCATTGCAAGAATAGGCAGACTTTGATCAATACCTGGATTGGAAAGGCCAACTGCATTTAGTATATTTCCGCTCCATGCTAGTACTGTGGGACTGGTATGACCCATTCTTTCCAAATGTCCGATTGATTTAGTTGTTACTCCGCCAGCACGTGATTTTTCAACATAAGAAAGGGAGGATGCTGAAATTCCCATAAAACCAGATGCTAAAATAAGAGGGTTTTCAAATTTAACCCCGCAAAAGTTAACAGATAAACTATTCTTTTTCATAACCAATTAGACATAATTATAGACAATTCCCTCTGATGTTTACTAAAACTATGATCTGCGTCTTTGATAATTTCGTATTTAAATTCCGGCTTTTGTCTTTTTAAGATTTCGACTACTTTTGGAACGTCGCCCCATGCATATTCATCCTTCTCCCCGTAAATAACATGCGTGGGTTTATTTATTGATTTAAAATGTCTAAAAAGCTTCTTCTTAGAAAGCTTTAAATTTTTAATTACCTCTAAAAACGGGAAACAATTATAATCCCCGTCCGGATTTGCTGTATCATAAAAAGCTTTATAAGAGAAAATTTCCTCCGGAAGTAATTCCAGAATAATATCCTCTCCTTTTCTTCTTCTAATTTTCTCTTTTGATTCTTTTAATAATTTATAGAATCTCTTTTCTCCAAGCAGATTATAATAAATACCTGTATCGTCTCCTCCGCTTAATAGAATATATTTTGTGACTTTATTTTTTGGTTTAAAGTAGTGGTAAACGCATATCTTATTAGCTCCGGTTGATTCGCCAATCAGATAAAATTCTTTATAACCTTTCTTTTCTAAAAAGTTAATAGCGCCATTTATATCATAAATGCAATCTTTAATCTTTTCATAGGACATCCCAAACCGTTTTCTTACCGCGTCTTTACTCTTATTTCCAATATTTAATTTTTTGATGTAATGAGCGCCCCTATTATTAAATACAAGATAGGAAATACCTTTATTATTCAGCGCCTTTGCCTGAATATCCTTAACATCATCGCTATAAAATACAGATGAACTTCCGTTTCCATGCAAATATATTGCTGCCTTTTTAGAATTTGCAGATTCATATAAAAGCCCCGGTAAAGTCAAACCGTCTTCAGTCGGAATCTGCACTAATTGCATATTTTTCATACACTGAAATTTGTAATGTACTCACATACCGTTATACCTAACGGAGTTAGTCTAAATTCTCTTCCAGCCCTAACCCCAGATTTATCGCCAAATGTTCTTGTTGATAACAAACCTAACCTAACTAGTCTTTCATCAGCTTGATCAACTAACTGAGGTAAACCATATCCTATTTTGTCTGAAACTAAATTAACCCATTCACCTGAAGATTTAATTTGTGTAGATCTTACATCGCCTTTTTGGTAAATCTCATAACAAACTTTTAATACCAATAAGTCCATAGATTGTAGATTCTTTACTACTTGAAGTAACTGATAACCTATCTGCTGTTTAATTTCATCAGCATCAATAGAAATTGTTGTGAAGAATATAGATTTCATAGCTTTGAACCTTTCTTCATCTGGAATCACCTCATCAATAAATTTTAGGAGTTCATATAAAGATGCTTGCTCTAAATGTGTAGCAAAGTAATCCTCTTTGATCTTTCCTTTTACTTTTAAATCATCCAATTCCCTACCTAATTGTGTCAGAAGATTCTTCTTTATTATTGATTGGATTAATCTTCCTGTTACCAACTTATATTCTGTTAATCCGTACGACAAAATACCAGTGAGAACTTCGGCAATTACAATAGTAGGTTTTTCTAATAGTTTGACTAATTCTTTAATGTCTGTTGGGATAACAATATTTGTCTTTTTATTCATAATTTTAACTCAAGCTATCTGGCAGTGGTAGTAAATTGTCAAGTTCTAAGTCTGCTCTAATTTCGCTTATTGGTTGCTCATTATTTCTATTAATCCAGATTGCGTCAAATCCTTGTTCTTTAGCTGGAATAATATCATGAACATAACTTGCAGCAACATGTAGTATCTCTTCTTTTTTAGTTTCATATCTTTTAAGTACTTCGCTCCAATGACCATGAGCAGGCTTATAAGAACCAACTTCTTCGGCAGTAACTATACCATCAAAATCAACTCCAATTAATTGTACGGACTTTTGGATAATGTCATTATCAATATTGGAGAGAATAATATGTTTATATCCTCTATCTTTTAACTTTGATAAAGATTCTTTGGTTTCCTGAAACGGAGGCCATGTATAAATAGATTTTGCAAATTCAATCGTGTCTTGATCTGAGATATCAAAACCTTTTGATTTAAAAAGCCTTTTCACTGAAAGTTGTAAAACCTGATAGTATTTTCTATATTTTTCAGATTCCACTTGGAGCTCGGTCTTTATATATTCATTAGAAGTATCATCTAGCTTGAAATTAAAACCATTTTTATCAGCCAATTTCTTTACAGCCTTTCTAATTCCTCCTTCCCAATCAATCAAAGTTCCATAACAGTCAAAGGTAATAAATTTTTTATTTTTAAATTTCATTTTTATTTATCTTTTATTAATTTAAAAATACTTCTACTCGTTTATCTGTTTTTGATTCAGTATCCTGTATGTATAAATGTTGAGGAACAATCTTAAAGAAACGGTATGGTGAGTTTCCTAAAAATAATTCTTTTTTCATCTCTATATAAGTCGTATGATACCATTTAAATGCTTCGTCTAATTCATTCTCTGGAAGTTGATATGCTTTTCCCGATCCTTGAACGCCATTACCAGTTCCTTCTTTTTGATGAGAATCGAAAATGGCAAATGATACTGTTGGATTTTTTAAAATATGTTGGACATGGAGTGAATCTACTGGGAGATAAAATAAAAATGATAATCATTACCTACCGCATAAAAAAGTGGTGCTGACCAGGGTATTTTTCCATCAGTTGTTGCAAGTGTAAGATAGATATTTTTTTTGATAATTTCTTTTGCAATTTTATTTAATTCTT
>JACOXO010000039.1 GCA_016182365.1 Candidatus Gottesmanbacteria bacterium
GATAGAAGCAGAAGAAAAAGAAGCAGGAAAAATTGCTGAAAAAGCGGCAAAAGACTTATTAGTAAACGAGCATTACCAGGAATATTTGATATTATAGACAAAAGTTGGATTGTTAAGAAAGGTACAAAATATAATAGAAATAAGATCAAAAATGCTGCATCATCTGAGTCCTAAATATTTTAATTGTTCACCTAATGTAGTTGGAAGCATCCCAAGAGCATCCGCAGCTTCTTTTTGATTATAGTCATGTTTTTCTAAAACTCTTCTGTAAGCCTCTTTTAACAATTTTAATGCTTTTTATCATAACTTTAGTTATAACTATGTCCAGAACAGCAATTGGTATTAGTTATATATTTTTTCTAATATTTTCCATTTATTTATTTAAAAGCTTTCCTAAAAAAAAGAATATTTTCCTCCTCCTTGTTTTAGTATTTACCCTTATACTTGCCGCACCCTTAAATTATTATAGAATAAGCTCTTTATTGAGTTCAGTTGATACTAGTTTGGCTGAGCGGATTTTATTAACTAAAGCAGCAATCATTATGATTAAAAATAATTTTGTATTTGGTGTAGGGATAAACAACTTCTTGTTTAACCTACCCTCCCAGCTTTTATTACAGCCAGTGCACAATACATATCTTTTGATCTTAACTGAATCCGGAATAGCTGGTCTTATCCTATTTGTATATATTCTTTACAAAACCTGGAAAAATATTATAAAAATTCGTGGTATTACAAAAATACTTCTATATATAACTTTTTTGCAAATATTGTTACTATTGTTAACAGATCATTATTTCTATACTCTATGGCAGGGGCAACTAATATTTGTATTCTTTATCTCATTTATGCTAACAAAACAAGTTAAATATGAATAAACATTTATCCTTTGTTAAACTTGTCTATCTTGTTCCTCTATTATTAGTTGCACTTTTTCTTGACCTTATTATATTTGCTGCGGCAAATGCCTGCACCTCCTGTTCGTCATTTCCCCATTATATTACCAGCAGCTATTCATTTGCCCAGGCAGTTTTTTTGTCAATAACGGCTATATTGATTAACAAAAAGAGCTAATCTATAATTAAATCAATTGTATGAAACTGCCCAGAATTTTTCTACTTTTATTAATACTCTTATTGATTTTTACTCCTATAGTTCTTGCTCAACAGGGTACGTGGCAGTTTAATGCTGAGGTTACTGAGGTTGGCAAAAACGCGGAGCGCGCCCGTCAACTTATCTTCTGGATATTTACTCATCCTCCTTCATATAATGTTGCAGTTTTTTCCCAGATCTGGGGAATATCCAGAAACATAGTTTATGCTCTTTTTATCTTAGTTCTTGCACTTATTGGTCTTGGGTTTATTCTTGCTAAAAGAAACGGAACAATTGGGCCAATATTTAACGGAATCTCCTCCCCTCTTTTTGGACTGACTATCCCCACATTATTTTACCGAGTAATTATCCTTCTTATTTACGTCACTTTCTCATACATAATTGTTCTTGGCCTTATTCAATCCAGTGAAATAATCTCCAGATTCTTTATCGAACAATTTCAGGGCTGCAGGCTATTTAATATTACCTTTACCGGCACTTCTCCTGATTTTGATTGTAAACTGGTAAACGGTCCTGGTCCTGACGACCCTACGGTTTCTAAAGAAATTGAGAGTAACTATTTGGAATTTGTTGGTTATAGAGATCCCAATGCACTCTCTGCCGAATCTGCCAACACCGGACTATTTTTAGTAAGGATAACCACTCTTACATATAACATTATGGCAATAGCAATGATCTTAAGACAGGTAATATTGTGGTTTTTACTGATGCTGTCTCCGTTTTTGGCCATTCTTCTGCCTTTCATGTTTATCAGAAACACGGGCTACATCTGGATAGGTGTATTTTTCCAGTGGCTATTTTACGGCCCGCTGGTGGCTTTGTTTATTGGTGGACTGGCAAATGTGTGGGAAAGCGGAATACCTTATGCTTTTAACTTTTCAAGAGTAAATACTGCTGATGGCCAGGTATTTCCAACAGCAATAAATATCCTTTATGGGGGTCCGGCTCAAACCCTATCTCCAACAAACAGCGCCAACTATATCGACACTTATGCTGAGTATATTATTGCACTTGTTATGCTTTGGACTGCCATATTTCTTCCCTGGCTTCTGCTTAGGATATTCAGAGACTATTGCTGTGATATCTTAAAACAAAACAATGCAGCAATTCTTTCTGCTTTTGATAGACTTAAGGGTCCGCCTGCTCCCAAAACCCCTCCCCAGCCAACTGGGCCAAGTTCACCAATTCAGCTTCCATTTAGACAGCCCGTATCAGAGCTTAAAAAGACAACGATTGACAGATTAAGAGATGTATCCAGATCCAATACTCAGGAAATCACCCGAGAATTATCTCTGTCCGTTTCCTCCCTCACACAGATAGCAAGATATGACATGAATAAAATTGAGAGAACTCAGGTTGTTGAAACTTTAAACAGAATTGCAAACCCATTTATTGTTTCCCGTCCACAAGACAGGCAAACATTTATTAACCTTAAAAAAGAGCTGGAAACTAGAGCGCTTGCCGGCGATAAACAAGCAGCTCTGGTATTATCTGCTGCTGAAAAGAAATTTAATATTCCCTCACTAGTAAGTTTTGTTTCTGAAACGCCACAGATAAGCAAGGAAGAGATTATAAACTCAATCTCCAGAAACACTGATATCTCACGGGAAAAAGTACAGGAAGTACTTGCCCAGATTCCAACTATAAATGTAAACAATCAGGTAAATGTTGTTGCCCAGGTTGCCAACATATCAAATGACAAAGCCCAAAATCTCATACAGACGCTTCCTGAACATGCTCCTACAGGAGTTACGGTTGAGGCCATGCTTGCAGAAAATCCTCAGCTTCCAATAACCATTGCCCAAAGAACAGGTTTATCAGAGGAGAAAGTAAGGGAAGTACTCCAGGTTTATTCAAATTCAACCCTAACAACTACTGAAAGAATTGAGAAGATTGCAAAAGAAACAACTAATTCATCTGAAAAAGTTAAAGAAGTTATAAACTCACTTCCTGAAGCAATAGTTGCTAATACTCCAGAGTTTTACCAGCAAGCTGCTCAGTCAGAGAATCTTGTTGCCAAAGTTGCTCAAAGCACCCTACTAACTAAAGAAAAAGTTGTTGAGGTATTGAATAAAGTAGCCGAGGAGAGTATTAAACAGTCAACAACCATCATCTCAAAAGAAAGCCTGTTAAAAGAAGAGTTTATCAAAGATATTGCAACAAAAACTAACCAGTCAGAAACAACTGTTAGAAATATAATAACTGCAATAACTCAAAGTAAGCAGCAACTGACAAGTGAGACTATCCAAAATACAGCAAAGAATGAGAATGAAGTGACTAATATTTCTCAAAAAACCAATACAGCACCCCAGGTTGTTAAAGATGTGTTAAACAAAGCTTCAGAGGTTAAAGAAACCAGCACAACTGAAGAAATTATCTCAAGAGTTGCCAAATCAACCAGCCAGTCTGAGTCAACAATCAAGAACGTGCTGCAAACAACAACCCAGCTTATTCCAGGATATGCTCCGGAAATGCTATCCAGAGTAGCTCAAAACAGACTAGTGATTTCTCTTCTTGCCAAATCAACACAACTCCCTGAAACATCAATTACCGATATTCTTGAAAGAACTTCAAAGTTGTCAACAGATAAAGTGAAATTTGAAGATAAAGTTGATGAAGTCTCTAAGAGATCAGAGGTTTCCAAAGAATCAGTCAAAGACGTACTTTCCACAATGAGTGCCTTTAACCTGGAAAAACCAGAAGCAGTAAAAGCGGCCAAGGCTCCAAAGAGAACAGCAGTAACTGTTGAGGATTATGAGGAAGTTAAGAATATGTGGATGAATCATTATAAACTGACTGAGGTTCCTAAGACAGAAAGTATAAAAACAAGAGAACAGTGGTTGGATGAGGATATTAGATTCTTAACAAACACTATAAATCTTATAAGCAGCCTTAATCCTAAGGATAAACAAATGGGACTGAAACAGGTGGCTGCCATTCTTCCATTTTTAATGCTGGGCGGATTTAGCGAGGCTGAAACCACAATCTATCTTAAGGCAAAACTCCAGGCTGCCAAATCAGTCTTGGCTTCCCTCGAAGAAAGAGAAAAACTTAAAGAAGAAGTAAAGAAAGAGGAAGAAGAGACGCTAGTTGAGATAAAAGAGGGAGAGAGGCAGGAAGAAGAAAAGACAATGACAACAGAACAAACTCAGGAATTGCCTTTGCCTGAAGAAGAAAATAAAAATCAAACACAAACTATAAATAAACCTCAAGAACCTGTTAAATAGAAATCGGTTGTTTGGAAGTGCAGAAGTTTAGAAGTTTGGGAATGGTGATTAGTTATTTGGACGTATGGTAGTATCTCCAACTTTGACCAAGCTTTGTAAGTTGTTTACATGTAATGGTATACAGATTAATTAATTCATCGCAAGTTTTAGAATTCACAAATTTACCATAAATATCTTTGCAAACGGATAAGTGATGAATCATTTCATTACATTCTCCAATCGTATCATTTAAATATTTACTCCAATATTTAATCTGAAAACGTTTAGCAAATCCCTCAGCGATTAATGCAGGCGCTGCTTTTGAAGCTCGTCTCATTTGATCGACTAAGTCAAATCTCTCTTCTCTAGGTAGTGTAGGGATTATTTCAATATTAACAATCTTCATTGCTTTATAAAGATTTTGATAAACAATCAAGTCATGAAAGTTAAGTATTTGTTTGTTTTTACCACTATTTTCCATTTTCTATTATTCTATTACTGAACTTCCATACTTCCGAACTTCCAAAATACCTCCTACAACCAAACTTCCATACTTCCGAACTTCTACTATTCTCTCATGTTCACTATCATTATGCTATACTTTTCTCATGGAACTAAAACAAGGTCAGCCTATTCAGAAAGTTGATGATAGTGTCAATTATTCCCCTCCCCCCAAATCACGCCTTCCATTTATTATTATAATTACTCTTATAGTAGTAATTATTCTGGGAACAAGTTTTTATCTGGGATTAAATAAAGTTAAACAAGACACCGAACCCGCCGCCTCTACCCAATCTCAACCAACCACTTTCATCTCCCCCACTCCTGACCCAACAGAAAACTGGATGTTGTTTTCAGATACTAATCTTGGAGCAGCTTTTAAATATCCTTCTAACTGGGAAATTTCGTCTTCTAGATTAAGAACTGATGGTGTTTACGAAGTTGGACTAACAGATACAAAATATCTAGCCTCTGAATGCAAAGGAGATTGTCCTTTCTTTGATATTCGTTTTTTATCTAAAGAAAATGTTGAAAACAAGGATTTAATAAGCATCATTCAAAATGATTTTAATGAAATGACCGGTGGCTATGGAAACCTAGCTGATTTAAAAATAGAAGATTTGGAGCTAGATAATGGTACAAAATTTACTAAAGTTATCGGATTTCCTGGAGGAGCATTTTACTATTTGTATGCAATTAAAGATAATAACGTATTTACAATTTACCCAACAATAAGTTCTACAGGTGTTCAATTAAACACAAAAAAAGACGAAGCGAATTTACAGACCTTTAACCAAATCCTCTCCACCTTTCAATTTCTATATCAGGGTCAAACTGACGAATTAAATAACTGGCCAATTTATACAAATTCAGAACAAGGCTATTCTGTTAAATACCCTTCTGATTGGAAAGTTGTAGAGCGCAACACCGGTTATACTGGAGAATTGTCAAGAGCGACAATTTCCAAAAATGACACATCACCATTTTTAAATATAATAACGAGAAATGATATTTCAAAAGACGACTATCAAAAAAGTAGGATAGTTGCCGGATTTAATGTTGAGGATGTTCCAGTTTCTGGTGTTTCCGGTTTAAAATTTACTCAAAATCCAACTCAAGGAGAAATTATATGGATTGTTGATCCTGGAAAATCTAGACTAATTGAAATGATTGGTCAATTTGATCCAAGTACGCCGGAAATAATAAATACCTATAAACAAATCATTTCCACTTTCAAATTAACTGAATAATTTTATTTTACAATCGTCTAATAATCGACTATAATTCGTATAATGTTCCAACCTTTATATACTATTACCAATCGTCTTCTAGCCAATATCAAGAAGATTAACACTTTGGTTAATGAATTAAATAACAGGCATTTTCCCAGAGTAGTTTTAGTTGAATTTGAAAAGACTGCCCGCGCAGTTTCAACTTATGCCTCAACCAGTATTGAAGGCAACCCCCTTCCGTTAACAGAAGTAAAAAGGATACTTAAATCAACGCCTATCCACATACGCCAGAGTGAACAAGAAGTTTTAAACTATAATCAAGCCTTACAAGAACTCGATCAGAAGCTTCAAAAAAGACATTTAAGATTATCGACAGAACTTATTTTATCAATCCAAAAACAAGTTACTGATAAATTGTTGCCTAAGTTTGAATCAGGAAGACTTCGGGAAAAACCAGTAGTTGTTAACGATCCAAGAACTGGTAAGATAATTTATTTACCACCAGATAGTAAAGATATAAAATCTCTTATAAAAGAACTTCTTGATTTTGTCAATGACAATAAAGGTAAGATTGACCCTCTTATTTTAGCCGGAATATTCCATAAACAAATGGTTATTATTCATCCTTTTATGGATGGTAACGGTAGAACAGCGCGTCTATCAACAAAGGTGCTACTTGCGCAAATTAGTCTCAATACCTTTAATCTTTTTTCTTTTGAGAATTACTACAATAAAAATGTTACCCGTTATTTTCAAACTGTTGGAGAGTACGGGAACTATTATGAGATTCTCAACAAAATTGATTTTACCGTCTTTCTTGAATATTTTACCGAAGGAATTATTGACGAACTATTGCGTGTTCAAAAACTGCTTCCCCAGGTTTTAGTGAGTCCACTGACCGAGATTATGTAAAGTTGGTTGATCGGGCAAAAGCAACAAGAGCACTTGATTTTAAAAAATTACTGGAGTTAGGTCTTATTGAAAGAAAAGGCAAAGGTAAGGCAACGTATTATATTTTAAAAGAAAAACAATGATATAATAAACCTATGTACAACTGGTCGGTTGATGAAAAAAGATTTAAAAAAGATAATCCAGAGGATTATAGACTTTGGAGATTAACCCAACTTATAAACTACGGTCTTGATGGAGAAAAATTAGACAAAGAAGAAGTTAAAAAAGCCTGGCCAAAAATTAAAGATAGGCTTGATCCTGATAAAAAAAAGGTTGTGGAGTTTTTTCTATGGCAAAAAAAATGGCACAAAGAGCCAGGTTTGAACCCAGACAGGAGCAATTTCTGGACCTGGTTTCAAAAAACCCATATTTAGTTAAAAAATTTTATCTTACTGGAGGAACTGCGCTTGCAGTATTTTATCTACATCATCGTGAATCTCAAGACCTTGATCTTTTCTCGGAAAGTGATATCTACGTTCCTAAAATTAGGCAATTTTTGGATGCCAACAAGAAAAAAATTGGTTTTTCGAAAATAGAACATAATCCGTTTTTAGGACTCGAATCCTTTCTTCTCACTTATCCCAAAAAAGAGGTTTTGAAAGTAGATTTTAACTTTTATCCCTACCCAAGAATTGAAAAAGGTATCAAGTGGAACAATATTTCCATTGATAGCGAGATTGATATTGCGGCAAATAAACTGCATACAATATCAACAAGAGCAAGAACTAGAGATTTTGTTGACCTATTTTTTCTAAGTTTAAAATATAAATTCGATATAAAAAAACTCCGTTTTTTGGCAAAAGCTAAGTTTGACTGGGATATTGATCCAGTACGTCTTGCCCAAATATTTCTTAAGGTCAATGAATATATAGATCTTCCTAAAATGCTTGTTCCCTTTGACAGGAAGAAAATGGATCAGTTTTATATTTCCCTGGCCAAATCGCTGGAAAAGGAAATTTTTAAATAGTATACTTATTCTGTGAATTCTCAAAAAACACTTAAAGAGCAATCTAAAACTGTTAAACCAGAAGAAGTCATTGAGCCACAGCCCACATCTTCTCGTCTCCCCCGCCTAACCATCGTTGTTATTATCTTTATTATTATCGTTGCCGGCTACTTTATCCTAAGCTCCAGAAACCAGAAACAAACAGCCAGTGTTTTCCCATCCCAAACACCAACAGTCATTCCAACGATTGATTCCCGCATTAACTGGAAAACATATACAAATACAGATTTAGGATTTTCTATTCAATACCCTGAAGATTATTTGTATGAAGAAATAGATGCCGGAGTCACCCATAGTCCGTATACATCTTATTCTTTAATAGATTTACAAGGAAATGGGAATAAAATAGAAATTGCGGTTGCAGAAAATGATAATAACTATAGTTTAGATAAAATTATTGGCAACGGTCCGTTGCTTAGTTATAGTAAAGATATTCTGGATAATGAAAATGTTAATAATATAGAAGTTGATGGTGTTGAGGCACTTAGAATAGATAATATACCCGTTGGTTTAGCAGGAATACGCTCGGAAATATTATTTATTAAGAAAAATAAGATTTATCAGATTATTTTAGTGCCAAGTGAAGCAAAGGTAGACATTTTTAACCAAATCCTCTCCACCTTCCAATTTCTAGATCAGGAACAGGATTCTACTATTTGGGTAAGAAAACAGTTTGGTGAAGCATGGGATATTGAATATCCAGAAAGATGGAGTGTTAATGAAGCAGGATTAATTGAAGGAAATATTATTTTGAGCGGAATTTATAATAATACCTCTTACGCTATCAATCTTGGTTATCCTATTGGTTTAGGATATATTGATGGACCTCCTCAAAACTTGACGTTAGAACAATGGGTTAATCATGAATTATCATTCTTGCCAACTTCTCAAAGAGAAACTATTCAGATTAAAGATAGTATTGTAACAAATACACCTGGAAAGAAGGTTTTAAATATTGCTGAAGTAACTTATGATGATGGAGTAACAAGACAATATTCAAATAACTTTACCCATCAAGTTTATATATGGTTAGAAGGAAATAAAAATCAAAGGATAGTTACTTTAAAACAAACTTCAGGTGTGTTTGACCCTCAGACTGCAGAACAACTACTTGATAGATTTATTCAAGGGATCAATTAACCAATCGCTAAATTAATTTTTAATTTTGATTTGTCATTTTGTCCCGCAACAATTTTATCTTTAAGGATTGCGGGATCCCGCATTTGCGGTGAATTTTTGAATTTTGAATTATTTCTCACAGTCCACCTCAGAGGAGACGAGGTCGTTGCCTCGCCACCATCCGAGGTGTTTGCGCGCTTGACAGCCAGTAATCAATTATGGTTCAATGGGAATAATTAATACTCTGGATATTTACTGCCTATGGCCGGAAATCTGTTTAATTTAGGAAAATATTTCAATAAAAAAGACCCTGCAAAGCAGGATTCTGCAGGAGATGTTGACAAGCTGCAAGATAGTGATTCTGTGAATAAAACTACAGATACAACAATGCCTGCTGCAGGTTCTGCCCAGCCAGAAACCTACAAAGCACCTCAAGAAGACACTGCAAAAAAGGATGTAAAACCTGATGAAAAAACTCAACCAGTTGTTGCCTCCCCTGTTCAATCGATTGACTCAACAAAAAGATCAGGAATGGACGTTCTAACCAGACTTACTGCTCGCTCAAACCAAACATTACTAGTTGCTGTACAAAAAGCAAAAGAGCTGCAGGTTCAATTTATCGACACAGAGCATGTATTATGGGGACTTTTAACTGATAGCGAAGTATTTAAACTGCTATCTGAAATGAAAGTTACACCCCAGGAGATTCAGGCTGATTTGCAGAAAGAATTTAAAAAAGGAAATTTCAAAGAGCAACCACAATTCTCTCCCCGGGTTAAAAGAGTTTTGGATATGTCACTTTCAACTGCCCGTGCACTGGGATTTGAATTTATTGCTCCTGAGCACATACTTCTATCCCTTGCCCAGGAAGGTGAAGGCATGGCAGCCCAGATTCTTGCCAAACACAAAGTAACTGTTGAAGCTTTAAACAAAAAAGTAACAGGTAAAAAAGAAGGACTAACTGCTGAGGGTGAGAAAAAAGCAGCATCCTCAATTGACCAGTACTGTGAAGATTTAACTCAAAAAGCAAGAGATGGAAAACTTGATCCGGTTGTTGGAAGGTCCTCTGAAATTGAAAGAGTTATCCATATTCTTTCAAGAAGAACAAAAAATAATCCGGTTTTAATTGGAGATGCGGGGGTAGGTAAAACTGCCATTGTTGAGGGGTTGGCTCAAAGAATTGCAAGTGGAGATGTGCCTGAGACCCTTGTTAACAAAAGAATATTGCAGCTTGATTTAATGAGCCTTATTGCTGGAGCTCGCCACAGGGGTGAATTTGAGGAAAGACTTAAAAACCTTATTAAAGAACTTAAAGCTCAAAAAGGAACCTGCATATTATTTATTGATGAAATGCATAATATGGTGGGGGCTGGAAGTGGTGGTGAAGGAACAATGGATGCCTCAAACATCTTAAAACCATCTTTAGCTCGCGGTGAACTGCAGACAATTGGCGCAACAACTATAACTGAATATAGAAAATATATCGAAAAAGATCCTGCTCTTGAAAGAAGATTCCAGCCAATCCAGGTACTTGAACCTTCTGAGGACGCTGCTATTGAAATGCTTCATGCACTAAGAGATAAATATGAAGCTTTCCATAAAGTCTCAATTCCTGATGAATCTATAACAGCTGCAGTCAGGCTTTCCAAAAGATATGTTGGAGATAGATATCTTCCCGATAAAGCAGTAGATTTAATTGATGAGGCTGGAGCAGCTGTCAGGCTTCCGGCAATATCTTTGCCTGAAGAAATAAAAACACTGCAATCAAAACAGACAAGACTCAATCAGGAAAAAGCAGATAGCCAAAAACTGAATGATAACATCAGAATTGCTGCAATTGACAGGGAGCTTAAAGAAGTTGAAGCACAGCTTAACGAGAAAAACCAGGCATATGCCAAGAAAAAATCAACAACTACCAATGTTGTAAGCCCTGAGGCTATCCAGGAAATTATTGCCAGATGGACAAATATCCCAGTATCAAAGCTAACTGAAAAAGAATCAGACAAGCTTATTAAACTTGAAGAACTTATCCATAAAAGGATAATAAACCAAGAACAGGCCGTAACAGCTGTAAGTGAGGCAGTAAGACGAGGGCGAGCCGGACTTAAATCCAGCAAGCGGCCAATTGGAAGCTTTATCTTTATGGGTCCAACGGGGGTAGGAAAAACTGAGCTTGCCAAAGCTGTTGCTGAAATATTATTTGGATCTGAGGATTTGATTGTAAGACTTGATATGACTGAATATATGGAGAGACACGAAGTGGCAAAATTAATTGGTGCTCCTCCTGGATATGTAGGTTATGAAGAAGGTGGGCAGTTAACTGAGGCGGTAAGAAGACACCCCTACTCTGTGGTTCTTTTTGATGAAATTGAAAAAGCACATCCTGACGTATTTAATATTTTAATTCAAATCCTTGATGATGGAAGGTTAACAGATAACAAAGGACATACCATTTCATTTAAAAATGCAATTGTAATTTGCACATCAAATATAGGGACTAATCTAATTCAGGAATCAATGCTTGAGCCTTCAACAGATCAAGAGAACAAAAGATCAACAGATCAAAAAGATGTAAAGCAAACTGCAGCTAAAACTAATTTATTTAATGATGACAACAGTTTTGTAGAGTTAACAAATAAACTACTGGAGGAACTTAGAAAGTTTTTCAGGCCAGAGCTCTTGAATCGCTTTGATGAAGTAATTGTTTTCAAACCGCTCTCCCGGGAAAATATGGTTCAAATCGTTGATTTGAATATAGCTTCCCTAGCCAAACTTCTTGAAGATCAGGGGTATGGATTAACTGTAACGCCAGAGGCTAAAGCCCAACTTGCAAAACTCGGATACGACCCAATTTATGGAGCAAGACCTTTAAGAAGAACAATTCAAAGACTAATTGAAAACCAAATCTCAACAATGATCTTAAAGGGTGAGGTGAAGCAAGGATCAACAATCCAAGTGGGATTGGAAAATGAACTATTTACTTTTAATGCCAACCAAACACAACCTCAGCCTAAAGAAGAAAAAATACAAAATGATAAAAAAGAAACCACACCACAACCTGACGGTGAAATAACAGCAGGTAGTCCACCAACTAATACAACTACTCTTACTCCCCCACATGTTGAAACAGAAAAGAAGGTTGAGCCAAATGGAATAAACAACAATCCTCTATCAGGTTTTTATGGTGATGAGTCCTCCTCCGCTGAAGCTACGCCAGCTGATTCTTCAGGCGCCCAACCCCAAAAATCCCCATAAACCTTTTCTACATAGATATAATGGTATAATTAATAGGTGACTTACAAAAAAAAGTTTTCCAAAAGTAATCATCCAGAAAAACGTACTAAAAAACGGCTTAATCCACAAATTTTAGGAATATTATTGGTCTGTTTGCTGTTTTTAGGCTTAGGATATTATTTATTGTCTGTATCTAAGTTAGATAATACAAAAAATTGGAAAACTGCTAATACTGGTGCTAGATTCTATTTAACTTTTAAATACCCAGAAGATTGGACCCATGTTCGAGACCATGAAAGAGATAAATTAATACTGCCATATATTAACAACAATTCTTCTGGTAATAATACTGTTACTGACAGCAATGGTTGCACACTTTCTATTAGCTCAGGGGGAGCGGTATGGTCAACTGATGAAATTGCTAATGAAGTAAATGTTGATGAGATTTTGTCAGATGAGACGATTATTGATAACAAGAAATTCACAAAGCAATCCTGGATTTCTAATAACCAGCCAATATTTATCTCATATAAGCCAGAAAAACAAATTTTAAATTTTGAAAATTTATGGGTATGGATACCTCAATTTAACGCAACTAGCTGTCTTAATAATATAGAGAAAATCCTATCAACATTTGTATTTCAAGGACAAACTTCTGAGAATATGGAAATTAATTATTACTCTGGTGAAGTTTCTCCACGAGTTCCATACAAGAATCTTAAATTTATTGAGATTGATGCCCGTCAATTTCCGTCACTTAACGCTGCTCTTGATAAGGCAGACTATCATTGGGGTGATTACGTTATTGATGGGTATACATTTACCGCAGAGAAAGATGAATATTTTGAGTTTCTAGCCCAAGAAGATTGGAATAGGAAACCCCGTAGTTTTATAGAAACTGAACTTTATAGTTATGGACCAACAGTGATCGAAAGAGGTACTTATATGGGTTTTACTGCCCCCGTTTCAGGTAGATACTTCTATGTAATAAAAGGTTTTGATGTGGGTAAAGACATTCCTGAAGAAGCAAAGCCGGAAAATAAATACGGGAGCTATATTCTCTCAATAACATATCCCAATAACTACTAAGCAAAAAAACTGGAGCCCAACCCCAAAAATTCCCCTAACGCGTGTTTTTAACCGTTTGCAATGATGAATGAGTTATGCTAATATAAGTTTGTATTTCCAAAAGAAATACATCAATTTGCTAATTCCCCCCGGTTCATTACGACCCGGGGGTTTTTGTTGTAAGAAGCTTCATGACAGTATAAGATTAAAGAATGGAGGTTTTAGTTCAATTTGACGGAAGTAATTTTTATAACAAAGTTAAAAGGATATTACCTAAAATTCATTTAACTCACTTTAGTTACAGAAATTTTGCTGAGTTTTTAGTTAAAGGAAAACTAAATCAGGTAATCTACTATGTTGGAGAAATTAGAAAATATCCTGGTAAAAGGAAATCTGAAACTCTATATTCAAATCAGCAGTCGTTGTTTCTCCACTTAAGAAAACAGGATATAGAAATCAAACTTGGATATCTTCTTATGTCTGATGGTAAATTTCATGAAAAAGGTGTTGATGTGCAGATTGCTGTTGATATTGTCCGCGGCGCTATTAAAAACGAATATGACAAATGTTATCTTATATCTTCTGACACAGACTTGTTACCAGCTATTAAAACAGCAAAAGATGAAGGTAAGAAAATTATTTACGTTGGTTTTGAAAATTTCATCAGCCGGGCCCTCTTAAAAAACTGTTCTTCTTATATAATCTTGAAGAAAAGTCAAATACAGAAGTTTGCTAAAAGCCGGAAATAATTTTTTAAAATTTGTTTCTGAGCCCAACCCCAAAAATCCATCTAACTCCAAGTATAATTGTAAAGATTCTTACTCCCTAATATATTTACAGTATTTTTTTATATGTCCGTATTCTGACAAAGTATGATGAGGAGGATGTTTAAATACATGGCCTCCTAAGCCCCATTTTGAAATGATTTTTCCATCAGCTGTTGTTAAGCCAACGTGACAAATTGTAGTATTAGAATCATCATAGTATAAAGCTATAGATCCGGGTGGCGGTGGTAAACCTTTGATCTTAATTAATTTGGGGAAAACTAGACCAAATTCTGTCTTTCCAAAAACAGATTGAAAACAATTTTCATCATTTGGCCTATCCCCTGCTCTTTCAATAAGTTCTATGCCAAATGCGCCTGTTACAAAATCTGGACTTTCATCAAACATTAAGTCTATATATGTTCTGATTGTTGTTAAACCTATTTTTTCAGTTGATTTAATTCTTTCTGCAGTTAGCATTATTTTATCACTGGTAGCAAGAAAGGATTTTTCAGATGCTGTTTATAAAGTTCAATATTGTCAAAATGATCAAAGGCGATGTCTTCTTTTGGTGGTAGATTATCTAATTTAAACCATTTTTGACCTTCTGTTTCCCAATCACCCTCCCCTATTTTTTTGTCAGCCCATGCTAAATATACAAATGAAATATTCTGTCTATCTTCATTTCTTCTGTCAGGGTTATCAATTATTCTAAATAGCTTTATATCTTTTACTGTATATCCTGCTTCTTCTTTTATCTCTCTTACCAAACATTCTTCTAAGGTTTCATCGCTTTCTACAAAACCGCCTACTAATGCCCACTTCCCTCCTTCAAGTAATTTACCTACTCTTTTTACCAATAATATCTGGTTATCTTTTACAATAATGCAGTCAACTACAACGTGCCTTAAACTTGCCTTATTCCCGCTCTCAAATTGACAGTTAATCATAGTTAAAATTACTTGCTATGATAAAGATCTTTGTAATATGTATTAGAGTAAGCACCTATTATTTTATCATTTGAAATTGGACCAAATATTCTACTATCTTGATCATCCCAGGTACGATCATCATCAAGTAAGAAGTATTGATTTTCAGGTATAGTAATAGGTTCATTTAATAAGTATATGCTGTTATCTATATTTGTATTTTCATAGTATTTACGCCATTGAGCATATGGTTCATCAAGACGGTTCCCATTTAAATCGATAGAGTTGTTTCTGATAGTAATCGTTTCTCTTGGTAAACCTACAATTCGACTTAAATAAATACAATTGCCTCGCTTCAGCAGGTTTCTACATGAGGGTATTTCATATAAAACCAATGTACCTCTTGTTAAATTTGTTGTGTCTGATACAAGTTTAAAGAAGATTTTATCATTATTATAAAAAGTTGGTTCAAAATTACCACTTATTATAGGAAAGGTATATAAATTCAAAATATTAACTTTCTTTACGTACCCGTCTTGAGTATTTTCTGAAAACTTCTCTACCAATGTGGGAATAGAAAAATAGAATAAAAGCAGGCAAAAACAAACTACTGTAAGGATAATGATGAGAGCTAATATTTTGAAAGGCTTTTCTATTTGTTGATCTGACTTCATTGGTTAACCAATATTATACAATAATTCCTCCACTTTCATGCTAAAATTAAACTGATATGAAGGTTAAATATAACAAAGAAGACGATGTCTTGATGATTGAATTTAATAATAAGCCGATTGATTTTGCAGAACAATCAGGCGATGCAATCGCGCACTTTTCACCTAAAAAGGAGTTAGTTCTTTTAGAGATACTGGATGCGTCTGACTTCTTAAAAAAAACTTCCAGTGTTTTTCCTTCTAAAATTAGGCAACAAGTACTTTCTTCCTGAAAATTTCTTCGTAAGCCTGGAAAAGGGGTAATATATGTTATACTTTAACCATGAATTCGCAGAAAATACTACAACAACGGCCCGTTTTAAATGTTGCGTCTAATAAAAGTACTTTTTCATCTCCAACTAAATACCGATCTCCATTTATTCTTGGAGTACTTTTACTAAGTTTACTTATTTTAGCAAAAAGTTATGTTATGTTTGGAACAAAACAGACAGAATCTCCAACTCCTCCACTTTCCCAACCTTCCCCAACCGCCGTTCCAACAATCCATCCAACTACAGATTGGGAAACGTATATAAATAAATTCGATAATTATTCCATTAAATATCCCCAGGAATGGTTTTTATATCCAGCTACAGCTGAAGGAAATGGTGCTGATATAACAAATTCTGATATTTCTACATATAATTTGGTTCCTTCTCCCGAAAATTCAGATTATGTAAGAGTTAATATTAATGTTTTCAATAATGAGCAAGGACTATTTTTAGATAATTGGTTAAGAGAAAATTATAAAGGCACTGTTTATGGACCAAGCAACATCTTATTTACGCTCAATGTTTTGAGTATAATAACTAGAGAGGAAACTAACTCTGATTTCCTTCAGTTGGGTGAAATGCGAGTTTTAGCATTTTACATTCCACACAACAAAAAAATATATAGGATTATTGCATTCCCGCCTAATACAAAACATAAAGAGGCGTTGACAGAAATCCTCTCCACCTTTACTTTTTTAGATGAGGTTCAGGATGATGAAACTATTACTTGGAATACTTATGCTAATAACGAGTTTAACTATTCACTCAATTATCCCTCAAATTATTTTTATCAAATTTGGGATTCAGATAATGATTTTAAGGACATTCATTATATTAGTTTTATTGCTGAGAAATATAAAAACACTCGTCAACCTCCTGAAATTGGACTAATTATTTATAAAAATCCCAGCAATCTTTCACTAAGAGAATTTTTGGATCAAAATTCCAGCACTTCTTACGATGAAATATTTGACAAAATTATAGAATTCAAGGAAACAACAATTATTAATATTCCTGCACTTAGTTTTGTTGAAGAATCTCCTGCTTGGAGTATCAAGACACCTACAATTATATTTGAAAAAAATGGTTTAATTTTTGCCATCTTTTATACACAGAAATCAAACAATGATGATGATATTGGGGTGAAGTATAATCAAATGCTTTCCTCATTCAAATTCCTCTAATGATCTATCCTGTCCACCTCGGCCGTGCGTCGCCAAAGGCTATGCCGGCGGCGCGAGGAGTCCATCAGGCTCGCCTCACTGCGAAGCGGGCCACCATCCGAGGTGTTTTTCACAGACTTTACTCCCCTATTCATGCTAAAATGAAACTCATGCTAGAGTTTACTAATGTTCGCGGAAAAATCCTGTTTAACACAATTATCCAGTTTGTTAATAGATTTGCTATCTCAGGAAGTGCATTTATCGTAAATTTGATTATTGCTTTTTATTTTGGTGCCAGAGGCTATGGTGAATATGCAAAAGCTACAACATTCATCGCCCTATTCTATTTATTTACTGACTTTGGTTTAAATGCAGTTACCCTTCGTGATATGACCCATGATCCCAAACATCAAAAAGGAATTGTAAACAATCTTTTTGGTTTAAGGACGATTGCCTCAGTAATTCTTATTATTATTGCACTAGTTATTGTTTACTTTCTTCCCTACAATGAGACTGCCAATGAAGGATTTACACCTGTTGCTAAACTGGCAATTGCTTCCCTTACGATCTTAATTTTGTATCAGGCATTTTTAAATACCACCAATCTTATTTTTCAGAAAAACCTAAGATACGAGCAAAGCACAATTGCCAACATCATTGCAAGTTTAACAACAGTGCTTGCTGTTTATCTTTTGGTTATCAAAGGTTTTTCACTCCCAGTAGTTTTATTAGGTTACGGAGTTGGAGGAATTGTTGGAGCAATTGTTTTATATTATTTCACAAAACGCCTTGATCCAAGTTTTGCCTTTACATTTGACAAGAATAAGTCAATTAACCTTATTAAACGCGCCTTTCCATTAGGGCTTACATTAATATTTAACCTAGTATACTTTAGAGCAGACGTATTTGTATTAACATTAACTCGAACTACAACTGAAGTTGGTACCTATGGGCTCGCCTATAAATTCTTCGAGTTCCCTCTAACTTTTCCAACATTTTTTGCCAACGCCATCTACCCAATTTTACTGATAAGAAGCAAGGATAAAAAGGTATTTATCAAAACGTCTGTAAAGGCTGGTGCATTTCTATTTGTTATGTCAATAATAACTATGATCGGTCTATATATATTTGCACCTTTCTTAAGATATATCAGAGCTGATTTTATTCCTTCAATTGAAATTCTCCAACTTCTTTCAATTTCTACGCCAATCTTTTTTATCTCCAGCCTATTTATGTGGATTATGATAACTTATGGCAAAAACAAAATGCTAATGATAATTTACTTTATTGGTATGGTCTTTAACATTATTCTTTGTATATTGTATATACCAACTTATGGAACAACTGGTGCAGCGATTATTACACTGATTTCTGAGGCTCTAGTATTAATTTTAAGCTCAATTTATTCGATTAAATTACTCCGGTCTAAATTCTAAATTATTTGTGCTACCATAGGATGATATGACAACACTTAAAGTTTATACTGATGGTGGTTCCAGAGGAAACCCGGGGCAAGCTGGAATTGGTGTGGTGATTTATAAAAAAGATGAGACTTCTAAACTCTTTGAAAAAGTCTATGCCTTCGGGAAAAAAATAGGTATATCTACAAATAATGTTGCAGAATATACTGCAATTATAGAGGCCTGGAGGTGGATCATTTTAAACCGCAATAAATTCCCGCAGGATATAATAATTAATTTTTATCTTGATTCCTTCCTGGCAGTTAACCAATTAAACGGAAGATATAAATTAAAAAGTGTAAATTTGACAGAACTTTTATTTTCTGTAAAAGAGTTACAGCAAAAAGTAGATGCTAAAAACATTTCATATAATTACGTTATAAGAGTGGAGAACATGGAAGCAGATTTCTGGGTTAATAAAGCCTTGGACAGTCAAACTGATTTTGTGGAATAATAAATATTTAGTGAAGATTCACCTGGAAGGTGGTTCAGTGGATATAGTGTGCATGACTTTTATGACTATCATTAGTATTAACCCTAATTTTAGAGTCGAACATACGATCAAAAAATAATCGATATATGGACCTAAACAACAGGCATATTTTTTACGTTGAAAATCATAAGGATGCTATCTATGTTGATGGTATTTCGGGAGATTTGCTTAATGAGTTAATTTTATATTTTTCAGAATTTAATACATCAGTTTTCCAACCAGGAGATTTAACCTCGTCAGTTCGCTTCACGTACGTATTCCAAAAGGATAATTTAAAAAATCTCGTAAGGAATGTACGGATTTCCTCAGAATCAGGCGCTAAATTTATACTTTTAATTTCCGATTCAAAACCTGCCGAAAAAAATAAAGCCCAAAAATTAATGTCCCAGATTCACTCAGGGGTTGAATGGTATCTGGTGTTTGTTCCGAAAATTCACGGCCGTGAACAGGCGAAATTATTTGTTAGCACATTATTTAAAAAAATAAGTTTGATGAAGAAAACCCATATGGTCCAGACGTCTCCGAGTCGGGATAAAAAAATCCAAACAAACAATTTTAAATTTCCAGTTATTTTAACATCTGTATTTTTATTTATTACGATTGTTAGTTTGTATTTTTCTGCAGTTGTAGGATCAATATTTTTTGGAATAAATCAACTTGAGAAAGCATCAGATAATTATAAAAGCGGAAACTTAAAAGAAGCAAATTCCCATGCAATTAAAGCTGAAAAAATCTTTTCATTTGGTTGGTCTTTATCTTCACCAATTTTAGCAGTTGGAAAAAAAGTAAGTTACGCAGATAGCAAAGCAATAGAGGATAGTTTTCAAACAGGTAAATTGACAGCAAAAACTGTAACCCAAGCTTTGTACGTAACCCAACTTGGAAAACAAATAGGGGAATCAATTCTTTCTTCAAGAACAACTGTTGCCCAATCCGAGTTTGAAACAATTACTACAGAAGTTGAAAAGTTAGACATTGATATTAAACATTTAACCACCCAGGTAACTGCTTTAAGGGAGACAGACTCTAAATTATTTAGCTTTTTTAATATCAAACCAAGAATAAACGAAGCAGAGAAGTATCTTGAAAATATAAATAATGTTTTGCATTTATCGACCCGTTTTGTCCATATAATGCCATCGCTCTTAGGATATAATTCTCCAAAAACTTTTTTAATTCTATTTCAAAACAATGCTGAACTTAGACCAACAGGTGGATTTATCGGCTCATTTGGCTGGGTAACTTTTTCCCAAGGTAGGCTGGTTGAGTTTAAAACTGAAGACGTATATACAGCTGACGGGCAGTTAAAAGGGCACGTACCACCGCCTGAGGCAATTGCTAAATATCTTGCACAGGAGAACTGGTATTTAAGAGATAGCAACTTTGATCCTGATTTTTCAATTTCAGCACAACAAGCAGAATGGTTTTTAAAACATGAAATGAATTTAACATTTGATGGAGTGATTGCTTTGGATTTGCAAAGCGTACAGGAACTGTTGCGAGGGATGGATGGAATTTATATTCCCGATTACAACCAAACTATCACTGCAGACAATTTATTTCTGGAGACCCAATCAATATCAGAGCTGGGTTTTTTCCCCGGGTCAACACAAAAGCGGGATTTTATAGGAAGCCTGACCAGAAGCATATTTATCAAAATGACTTCCGGAGAAATTGAGTGGGGGAAAATGCTAGCTGCATTAAAAACATCGTTAGATGAAAAACATGTACTTTTTTATTTGCATGATGAAAACGGTCAGGAACTTATAGAGGAGGCGGGTTGGGGAGGTAGACTAGCTAGTGTACCTGATGATTATTTGATGATTGTTGAAGCAAACTTGGGTATTAACAAATCGAACTTTTTAGTTGACAGGTCGATTGATTTATCAATTACTAAAAAGGCAGGGATTCTTGAACACAATCTAAGTACAACATATGTTAACGAATCAAAAGAGTCTACATATCCCGGCGGACAATATTTTTCCTACACCAGACTTTTAATTCCCCAATCTGCCCAATTGGACTCAATTAAAGTCGGGTCAAAGTTATTGGCAAAAGAAGATATTAAAGAAGAAATATATCAGGATAAGAAAATGATTGGATTTCCTATGACAATTCCTGCCGTATC
>JACOXO010000040.1 GCA_016182365.1 Candidatus Gottesmanbacteria bacterium
GAAACATATTGAGGTTATAAAAAGGTTTTTTTGCCTCTTTTAACTTTGGTGAGAACACTTTCCGTTGTTCCCAAATACCCTGCCATTTCTGCTCGATTGCGCTTGGATTGTAATCCTCTTTACCCGCCGAAGTCCCGCTAAGCGGGACGGAGGAGGGCCACTTAGGCTCGATGTCACCTGGATTGTACTCGACTTTAGTTGAACTTGATTTCATATTCGAATTGTATCATAAAATTATACTTGCATCTTTAACCACACCCTGTTTTAATGGAAGTATGGAACAAAAGTATGCCATAGTTTTACGTTGTACCGTATGCTTAATCTTTATCTGGGCTATATCACCTTATCAGTCCTTTGGGGTACAGATTGCAGCAAGTCTTCTTGCTATTTATGTAACCAAATTTGCCTTCAGACACCATTTGAGTATTACTACTGAAACTTTGATAGATAGTACAATCTTAACAGCTCTGACACTGACCATAGTTTCCTCATCAGGTGGACTTACTTCACCTGTATTTTTCTTGGTATATTTTCTGCTATTTATCCTATCTTTACTTCTTACTCCGACAATTCCACTTATAATCTCATTTGCTCTTATTCTCTATTTTCTCTTTTCCTCATCTATTTCAACACAGTCCGAACTTATTCCACTTTTATCATTCCCTCTTATAACTCCCCTAGCTGTATACTTTGGCAGACAGCACAAGGGAAGACTGCACGCTCAACATGACGCTATGCATTTGACTGAAACAGTAAGAAGAGAAACTCAAGACGTGCTTCTTTGGATATCAACAACATTTACCAGAAACTTGGAAGAACTGCATACTGAGATTGAAAAAATTCCTAACTTGACCGACCTTCAGTGGCCTCATATTAAAAAACTCCAGCAGACAATAATAAGACTGTCCAAAATGGGCAGAAAACTGCAAGACGCAATTGAAGAAGACTGAGATGAAAAATGCAAATAAGAATATTAATATTAACTTTACCCTTTATCCTTAACCCTTTTCGCTTACCTGAGGTTTTTGCTCAGAACGGTATGGATTCGCCTAATTACTCGATCGACTATGGCAATATCAATGTTACCAGCGGAGAAAAATCTTCACAAAATTATAATCTTACAGATACAGTTGGTCAGTTTGGATCCAGTCAATACAACTCAAACGGTTATATAGTCAGGGCAGGTTTTCAATATATATATTCTACCGCACCTTTCATATTCTCAATATCCAAAACAGCAATACCTTTTGGGAAAATTTTACCTCAAACTCCGGTTATTGACTCAGCATTACTTACTGTAACCAATTCAGTTGGTGGCTATAGTGTTACTGCTATAGAAGATACTCCTCTTGAAAATAACGACTCCGGATACATCCCGGAAACAACCTGCGACAACAACAGTTGCAGTCTAAATAACGCAGGAGTTTGGGTTTCCAATTCAAGCTATGGTTTTGGCTATAATATTCGGGGAGATGATGTACCGGCAACCTTTAAACAAGATACATATTTTCAACCTTTTCCATCACAGACAGAATCAGAGGCAGCTGCAATCATTATGAGTTCAACTAAACCTTCTGTAGACAGGCAAGGAACAATTACTTTTAAAGTAAATATTTCTAACCAGCAGCAGCCTGGAAATTATCAAAATATTATTAACTTTACAGCATTACCTAAATACTAATGACTAAATCAAAAATTAAAAATTTTTTTGTTTGTTTATTTATATTTTCTTTACCCTTTACGCTTTACCCTTTACTCTCTAAGCAAGTTAACGCCCAAAGCGTTAAATTGGGAATTTATCCTCCAATTCTTCAAATTATGATTCAACCTGGTAAATCTATAACTCAGGTATATAAAATTGATAATCAATCTGATCCGGCAATAATAACAAGCTCTGTTGTACCATTTTCTCCACTTGACAATATTGGGAATATTAGCCTGGTTGACTGTGCTAATCTAGCTGTTTTGGGATGTGAAAGCCTTCCTTGGATCAGTTTTCAAAACGCAGACCTGAGATTGGGACAGTCCTTTTTTCTAGGATCAGATAGACAACAGGAAGTAGTTTTAAAAATATCTGTCCCTGAATACGCAGCTGAAGGTGATTACTACAATACTATTTTGTTTTCTACTCAAGCTCCACCGGGTAGTGTTGACAGTAAAAGCCGGGCAACAGTAACAATCGGGTCTAATATTCTTATTACCGTATCAAAAGACGGCAATCCGGACAGAAAAATTGTTATTGACAAGTTTGAGTCACTACATTTGTATGACTCCTTCGACCAGATTCCTGTAGATATATCAGTAAAAAATATAGGTCAGGCTTATACAAACGTTAAAGGGTCTGTCACTTTATCAGGTTTTCCAGGATTACAAAGCAGTTTTACAATTCCTCCAACAAATATTCTTGCTGGAACTTCAAGAACTCTATTTTCAACACCCTCAGCTTCAGTTGATAATTCCTTAACTTTATCAAAAGGATTTTATATTGGTAAGTATAAGCTTAATTTATTCCTTACGAGCGAATATGGAAAAGAGGCAGAAGAACAAATATACTTCTTTGCCCTCCCCTACAAAATAATTCTTGTGATATTTGTTACTTTCATTATTTTTATTTTTATGAAAAAATTGTTAAAAGGTAAAAAATGAAAAAAATAAAAATATTTTTAATTCTGGGAGCTTGGTTATTGATTCCAAAAAATACTTATGCTCAAAGTACAAATTTAACTATTTCGGTTACAGTTGGTGAACAAATATCAAAACTATATGGATACACATCACCTGAAGCTGAAGTATCATTAATTACAGACCCAAATGTGATAGAAAACACTCAATCTGATTCTACAGGTTATTTTGAATTTGCCAACTTCTATATTTCCTCAAGGACCTCTGAAATGTGTCTGGAAGCTGTTGATAGAAATTCAAGAACAACAAACCCGGTTTGTATTCCATCGCCTTCTCAGGAGGATTCAAATGTCTCAATTGGACCAGTTATATTACCTCCCTCACTTACTATTAATAATGGCTATTTTATTGTTAATCAAACAGTGGCAGCAACAGGAGAATCATTGCCTGATTCTGAAGTTAGAGTATCTTTTTTCTCAGAGGATAAATTAAACCTCATCCCTAAAACATATGCTTTTGCTTTACCTGCCTATACAATAAAAACAGACAGCAAAGGTTATTATTCTTTAAACCTTCCATCTTCGGCTTCAAATACATTCAGAATCTTTTCCCAAGCTATTTTTAGTAACCAGCCATCACCTAAATCTAATACGCTAACATTTAAAGTTTTCTCACCATTTTGGAAGTTGATAATTTTCTTAATAATTATTTTTATAATAGCCTTAGCTCTAATCGGTTGGTTCAGAAAACACAGAAAAAAAAGTATTATGGTAGTCAATAACTACCCAAGTGTGATTGACTATCAGCTTGAAAATATTCCGCCTCACATTGTCTCCAAACTAGTTAAAAGAGATAGTGACAGATTGAGGTAAAGTTGTAGAGCCAATTTTTGCCATGATTTTGTACTTCCCTGGATTTTGCGAGCTTAGATCAAAAATTGCCTTTCCATAATTATCTGTAACTGGTTGTACCGCATCAATTGTTAATCCTAAATCATTGACCAGAGATACAGTTTCTCCTGATACACCTAAACCTTGACTATTTAGGATAAATAGAGTAATTCTAATTTGCTGCTGCCTACCTGACTGGGCTTGAAGCGGTGAAGCAAAAATATATGAATTTTCCTGTGAAATATAGCTGCCTGCACCTGATGTTGAGGCCAGACCAAAAAATGAAGTTCTGCCTGAAGTTATAAGTATGGAAATAATAAAAATTATTACTGAGAATATAAAAAATAAAACTACAATCCAAGGAAGCTTATTGCTAAACATACACAATCAATTATCAATGATTAACTGTTAAGTTTCAAGTTATTGTTTCTCTTGTTCTCTTGATCTCTTGTTCTTTTGGGTTGTTTCGATACAACCTGTAGTATTTTTAATTTTTGTTCTTATTCTCTTCTTATCATGCTAAACAATTAAAAAAAACCTTGCAAATTGATCATATAATATAGGAAAAGACAGCTTGATTTTAATTAAACATCTAATTTACAATCCAAGTCTAACCTAATAATCTATTAGCAGATAAAATAACTAACTGCTAAATATTTTTCTAAATCCCTAATAATCTAATTTAGCACTCCAACTGATAAACTGATAAACAATAATGTTAACTTATAAGAATAATTTAATGGCTTAACCCAAGAATTTAATATAGAAATTTTATGGCATTAGTTTATAAAATTAACTAAAAAAATTAATAATAATAATTTATTTATCCCCTATTATTCTATAGGTTAGAAATTTGTCGAAAATAGGCAGACGAAAATCTATGCGGTAATTAATTGAGCGCAATTAATAATCATAATGTATCATTGTATTTAGTAACGAAAATAATCCATACCTGATATATAAAGTTGTATTTAGGTAAGATAAATATTAAACGCATATGGCTGCGTTAATCATCCTTTCGTATTTTTTTGTCAAATTCAGGGGTATTTATTATGACACTATCTTTTACCTACGTAAGTATATCAACTTGCCACTTGACAAGGTCTTTAAATATATTCTATTCTCAATATAACTAGTATAATTTATATAATTTTGGCTTCGATTTTAAATACTAGATAAATGCGGAAAATATTTATGGACAAACTGCTCACAGAATACAAAATATTTTTGCAGGAATCAAAAGTATCTGACTTGTCAATCAAAAATTATTTAGTTGATGCACGCAACTTCCTAGGATGGTTCAGCCTATACCTTAAAACAAATAAAAATCTATACTCCACATCAGATTCACTTATGTTTTCTTACTTAGATTCAGAAATTATTACAAAATATAGGAATTTTTTATCAGAAAATGGTACGCCAGACAAAACAGTCAACAGAAGATTGTCAGGTGTTAGAAAATTAGCTTCATTTGCTCTATCCCAAGGATGGATATTAAGTAATCCTGCGAAAATGGTGCAAAATCTTGGAAGTCAGAATAAAAAGATTCTGATTGACCGGTGGAAACAAGAATTAATTCAAAGTTATAGTCATCATCTTCAAAAACAAAATCTAAATAAGACAACAATCAAAAATTATGTTTCGGATGCAGCTGGGTTTTTATCATTCTTAAATCAAGTTATATAAAAATATGATGTATAACAGTCTCAAAGTTTGTCTGCTAGGTTTAATAACGTTTGCTTTAGGATTTAGTCTTTTGTTCTTTATTCCATCAACTGATACGCTTAAGCTTTCGCGCGCGTGCGCGAACATATATAGTCTATGAAATTAAAGAATTTAAAACCAATTCACATAGCACAATACCAGGAACATCTGAAGAGAGACTTAAAGCTGTCTCCTAAAAGTATTGCCCGAAAATTATCCTCTCTTAAAAAGTTCTTAAACTGGGCTTATAAAAATAATTTTATTTCCCTAGATTATATTCCCGATGCTTCGGTCGGGATCCCGACTTTACGTCGGGATAGCAGTCAAAATGCTAGTTTGCTAGATATTGATTCATTATCGGTATTTTCGTCCAATAACCCACCCCCAAAAGACTATTATAATATATCAGAAAATATCAATTCTGTGGTTGTAACAAAATGGCCATTTGTTAAAAAACTTTTCTTTCACCTTAAAAATACACGACCTGCTTGGTACAAAAAATACCATTCTATATCAGTTGTCCATTATTTTCATTTTGCCATACTTGCTATTTTTGTCTCGTTTATAGGCTTTGGACTATATCAGCAACTTTTTACTAAAGTTCCTACCCCTTTTGCCAACCCACCGGCAACTACAAATGTTATTCCCAATAGAATTATTTCCTTCCAGGGAAGATTAACCGATTCAAGCTCAAACCCAATAACTTCAGGAACTAATATCAGGTTTGGTATTTACAATAGTTTAACTGCATCTGGATCAGCTCTTCTCTGGCAAGAACTTGATTATGTTGACCCTGATGAAAATGGTATTTTCAATATATTACTAGGTCAAAGTAACTCAATAGCTTCAACACTTTTTAGTGAAAATGCATCTCTTTGGCTAGGTCTTACAGTAGCTAATGATCCTGAAGCAACACCACGGCAACAAATAGCTACAGTTCCGTATGCTTTAAATTCTGAAATGCTCCAAGGTCATCCACCATCTGCTTCGGTTTCTGCTAATCAAATACCTGTTATGACACAAAATGGTGATTTCTATATAGCTCAAAATAACCCCAGAATTTTCTCAGCCTCAGGTGGTTTTACTATTCAAGGTCAAACTCTTACAATTAGTACACAAAGTAATGGAAATATTACTATAAATCCCCAAGGTAGTGGACGTACACTCATTTATTCTGCAACTACCGACTCAAATACACTTGACATCAAAAACGCATCAATAACAACAGGAAACATGATCTATGCTTACGCAGGAAATGATAATTCCGGCTACAACCTTTTAAGACTTACTTCCGGGTCAAGCGAAGTAAACCGCTTTTTGGTTGATCAGTCTGGAAATACTTCAGCTTCAGGTGATTTAATCGTTGGAGCTGTTGATACAACTCCCAATATTAGCACTCGTAACTTAAAATCGCTAACACTGGGTAACTCTACAACCGGAGCTATAATACTTGCTCCAGGAGCAACAACTGCCTTAACCGCCTATTCAGATGATGTTACTATTGCTGACACTCTTTCTGTCTATGGGACAACAATTGGCCTTAATAATGATGCAGATAGCAATAACCTCATTGGTATTGCTGCAGCTTCAGGTATTGCAGCAAGTGATCTGTATTGGGGTAATGATCTGGTGTGTGATGTGTCAGAAACTAACTGTGGATGGGCAACAAGTACCACTACCTATTGGACTAGAGATGCTGGGAATGTTTATCCAGCAACAGTCAATGACACAGTATCTGCTACATCCTCAGCAGCAACAGTTGCAACGTTTACGGCAACTGGCAGTAACAACGCATTGAGAGTTGGAAGTAATACAAACTATCTCTTAATAGATGCTTCTGGTAATATAACTAGCAATCTAACTACACTAACAATTGACGCTGGAGGAACAGTTGATGTTACTGATGTATTAAATGCAAATTCTATTACCTCTGATGCTGGTGTATCTATTGCTGCTTCTCAATCATATACCGGTTCAGGTGCAGTTTCCTTAACGTCAGCTGATACTACTACCTTAACAGTTGATTCAGGTACAACAGGAGGATTAAATATTGGAACTGGTTCTAATGCTAAGACAATCACTCTTGGTAACACAACAACTTCAACTGCTTTGAATTTTGATACAGGTACAGGAGGAATTAATTTTGGAGATAATGCAAATACTAAGACTATTGATATTGGTGGAGTTACTAACTCTGGTACAGATACTATCAATATATCTACAAATAGTACTGCTGCAGATGTGATAACAATTGGTAATAGTAATACCTCAACAACTCTTGCTTTAACTGGTGGAGATGATTGGAGTATTAATACAGCTGGTCTTGCAATATTGGGAAGTACATTATCAGTCTACGGTAATACCATAGGTTTAAATAATGATGCAGATAGTAATAATCTGATTGGTATAGCAGCTGCAGCTGGAGTTTCAGCATCTGATTTGTATTGGGGTAATGATCTGGTGTGTGATGTGTCAGAAACTAACTGTGGATGGGTAGCTGGAACATCACAAGCAAATTATTGGATAATAAACAATGGGACGATTTATCCTGTCAATTCAACTGTTGACTTTCTTGTAGGTGGTACAGCAACCAGTTCAGCTAAGTTTGCAGTATTAAATGTTGATTCAGGCACACCTGTTGCTTCAGTTTCTGCTGGAGTCAATGGTGCTTCTTACCTAACAGCAGGAGGAATACTATCTTCTACTAACATGCTGCCTGTTGTTATTGGCTCCTCAACAACTGGTTCAGTACAGCTTGCTCCTAAAGGAACAACTGGATTGTTTGTTAATGGAAGCGGACTTGTTGGAATAGGTACAACCACTCCAGATCAGCTATTGGATTTATCAAACGCCGCTCCAAGGATGATGTTTCTAGAAACTGGTGTTACTGCTGATAACGCAAATTGGAGAATAGGAGTAGATGCGGAACAATTTGTTATGCAAACAAGAGATGATGCAGGTATAGTAACTGCAAATTTTATGGCTGTAAACAGAACTGGAACAACAATTGATAGCGTGGCTTTTGATACTAGTGCAATATATTTTGATACAAATAATAATAGAATAGGAATTGGCTCAACAGGCCCAACTGTCGCATTTGACTCATCAACTGCTGATAGCAGCAGTACCACAGTACTTGATTCTATACTTTTAACCAGAACAAATAATTCAGGTGCTGGAGCAGCAGGTTTAGGAACTGCAATTGATTTTTATTTAGAAACTGCAACATCTGGCACTAACAATCAGGCAGCAAGAATTGATGCGGTATGGGAAGATGCTACAGCAGGATCAGCTGATTCATCAATAAGATTCAATACTAACGTCGATGGAACTTTAACTGAAGCAATGAGAATTGATGATGGTGGAAATGTAGGCATAGGAAATACTGCACCAACGGAAAAATTAATGGTAACTGGAAATGCCTCAATTTCTGGAACATTAACAATTGGTCCTAATACTTTAAGATCAAGCACAGGACCACTAGCTCTTGCTTATAAATCAGCTCTTGATACCTGGACATCAGGTATAACCTTAAGAGATATCAGCGGAAATGTAGGAATTGGAACTACATATCCAAGTACATTTGTTAGAGTGGAAAAAGATCAAAATGCTCTAACCTCTTTATCTGTATCAAACACAACAGCGGATACCGCAGCATTCACAAATGTATCTATCGAAGCAGGTAATTCAAGCGGTCAGATTGGAGCATTTTCCTCAGGATATACAACATTAAACTCAGCAGTTGCTGATTCTTTTAGAGTAAGATCAAATTCGACAGCCTCAAATGGACTAAATCTGGTAACCGGAGCATCTGCCCCAATCGGATTTTGGATTAATGACGCAGAAAAAATGAGAATAGATACAGGGGGAAATGTTGGAATTGGATTAACTGCTCCTTTACTTAGATTACATGTTACTGACTCTCAAAGCGCAACTGCCTCAGCAATGATTGAAAATACGGATACCGGAACTGATGCTGACGGACTGGCTGTTAAATTGGGATTTACTGCTTCAGTTGGGGGTTCGTGTAATACTGGAGGCGGAGCCTGTAATGAATTTATTACATTCTTAGATGGTAACGGTAATAAAATTGGGAAAATACATGCAACTTCTGCGACCGCAGTACTTTATAAAACCAGCGGTGCTGACTATGCAGAAGGATTCCAAAAACAAAACTATAATGAAGAATTTTTACCCGGTGAAGTTGTATCTATCGGTAACGATGGAGCTAAAGTAGTTAAATCCAACAGCGAATATAACAATAAACTTGTTGGCGTTATCACAGATAACGCAGGTTTTGCCGGAGGCTATGAAGGAGAAGATAGTGTAATGGTAGGTCTTCTAGGACAGGTTAAAGTCAAAATTAATCCAAATTCTCCAGAAATTCTAGAAGGTGATTTAATTACTTCAAGCAACTCAACAGGCAAGGCAATGAAAGCCGATAAACCGGGAATAACTATCGGAAAAGCTCTTGAGAAATGGAAGCCAGGTTCTGGAAAAGATAGAATTCTTGTTTTTGTAGATCCTTCCTGGTCTGACCCAACAATTGCTTTAAACGAAGATGGAGTTCTAGTTGATAAATCTACACAAGAAGTAATTTATACAAAGGTTACTTCCCAAGAAGTTAATAGTCTACGAGCTTTCATTACAAACCTTGTATCAAATATTATAAGTGCCCGTGAAGTAAATGTTGAAGATAAATTGGTATCTCCTGTTATTGAAGCCCAGCTGTTATCTGCTAACACTGTTCAAACTGATCTCATCAGGCCAATTACGGATCAAATAGAAATTGATGGCGATGCTTCTGTTTCCGGAACTTTGTATGCTGGAAGAATCGTATCTGATGAAGTTGTGACTGAGAAAGTTACAGTTGTTGAAAGAATTCAGGAAGTAATCAAACAGATAGTAAAAGAAGACCAAACCCAGGAATTGTTTGCTGAAACTGCATATCAAGCTTCCTCCTCAGGGACACTCTCTTATGATGAAATTATTGCTTTAATAAATGAAGCCAACCAGCCTGACCAGGAATACCTGCCAAGTGAATCTTTTGGAGATATTGATGCTGATAACCTAAGTTTAGCTCAAAACCTGTATGTATTTGGCCAGACAAACCTGAGTGATGCTTTTGTAACAGGAACAATTACTCAAGGACTCACATTTCAAATAACCGGAGGAAATTCAATAAATGTATTAAACGGAACATTGTATATTCAAAATCTAGGAGGCCCACTTGACCTGATGGCAGGTAAAATAACTATAGACTCTGCTGGTAATACCCACTTTGTTGGAAATGTGTCAATTGCCGGAAATTTGAATGTCAATTCAATAAAAACTTACGGAGGAGATTTGTTAATTGACCTCTCCTCCACTAGCTCAGGAGGTTTTGGTGGATTATTAGTCAAAGGGAATATTAAAAATGAAGGAGATTTAGAGACAAATAAGCTAACTGCCACAGAAGCTTCAATATCAGGCCAACTGATTGCAGACTCGCTTAAGCTTTCATCAGATTTAACTGCAACCAACTCAGGTCTTATTATTGCCTCATCTCAAACCGCTTCCGAATCTGGGATACTTGCTCCGTCAATCAAAACTAACGGAACAACAGGTGTAGGGATCCTGCCTGCGGGCGAGACAGAAGTAGTTGTATTTAATAATAGTGTCTCAAACACTAAATTAATATATCTAACCCCAACATCAGAAACTCTAAATAAAGTACTTTATGTAAAAGCCAAGAAAGCCCCGACGTCCCGACCCGAAGCGTCGGGAGTACGGGGTTCCGACCCGCTTCGCCCAAGCGACAGCGAGGCGAGCCAAAGCGTCGGAAATGAAAACGGAGACGGATTCTTTGTAGTTGCTCTAGACAGTATAATTGACAGAGACGTTACTTTTAACTGGTGGATCATCAATTAAAGCAAAGCTTTAATTGAAATTATCAATGATCAATTAACAATTTACAATAAATGACAAAATTATTTAATTATCGAATTGAAAAATTGAAATATTTATTGAAAATTGGTACTTGTAAATTGAAAATTATTTTCGGGGGGCCTTGCAATTTGGATTACTAAAAGTTATAAAATATAAACCAGCTTCGCCTATGCGAATCTAGGCGAGCCATTATAGAGCAGAACTTATGCAGTTTGTTATTATTTCTCAAACAATGCTTGCAGCAATTATTTTTTTAGTACCATTATTTTTTACCTCGTTAACCTCTGAATTTTATGCAACCGGAAAAGAAGCTTTTCTCTTTTTTACAATTCCAATCTTGATGTTAATTACCTCAATTTTATTCACCAAGGAAAATAAATTTGAGATCAATATAAATAAACTGACAATACCGGTTCTTGGCATTGCCGCAGCTTTTATAGTTTCAACCTTAATCAACTCAGCTAATAAGATTGAGAGTTTAACTAGTTCAACAGGAACAGGAGTTATTGTTAGTTTTGTCTTAATATTTTTATCCATTGGTTTGCTGGTTAAAAAAAAAGAAACTGTTATTTATCCTTTAATAACAGCCTCATTTGTGCTTGCAGTCTTATATATTCTTCAGTTTTTCAAAATCACTTCAATTATTTTCCCCTTCTCAATGATAAAAGATAATCCTTTTTGGACTCCGGCAGGAACTCTTTTAGGACTAGCTATCATCCTAGCAGCTTCACTCCCCATCACAATTGAGATGGCATTATTAAAAGAAAGTTTAATAAATCCAGTTAAATCAATATTAGGCTGGGTTGGAACAATAGTTATTACTCTAAGTTTGGTTTTAGCTTTAGTATCTGTGATTAAAGATGCAAAACCAGCCATCTTGCCTTTTGATATCTCCTGGAGTATTGCTGTTGACACTTTAAAAAATGTTAGAAATGCATTTTTTGGAGTAGGACCAGGCAACTTTGTGGACGCCTTCACCATATCAAAACCAATTGAGGTTAACAATACAAGCTTTTGGAATATCAGATTTGGCGTTGCAGGCAGTTATATTTTAAATCTTTTAACTGAAACAGGAGCTGTAGGATTGTTTTTCTATCTTTTTACTTTTATTGTCGTTATAAGCTTTGCAAAAAAGAATTTGAAAAATGGGATATTTATATCTCTTGTGATATTGTTTGTATTATCAATAATTCTTCCTGCAACCATAATTACACTTTTTTACCTGTTTATACTTCTAGGACTTTTTAGTCTTTCAATCGATGGAGCTCATATAACTGAAAATTCTACTTTGTTCCCTAGGGTAACAGTAGTCTTTTGGGCAATTGTACTTATTGTAACCTGGTGGTTTGCCGGCAGATGGTTTTTGGGTGAATATTATTTCCAGAAATCACTTGTTGCTGCATCACAAAACCAAGGACTTGATACTTATAATGATCAAATTAAAGCAGTTGATTATAATCCTTATAATGAAAGATACAGGATCACCTATTCACAAACAAATATTGCCCTGGCCAGCGGTTTATCTCAAAATGAAAATCCTTCTGATCAGGACAGACAAAACATATCTACACTAATCCAACAAGCAATAAGGGAAGCTAAGATTGCAACTTCTTTAAACCCCAGAAGAGCTGGAAACTGGGAAAATCTGGCTGTTATATATCAGGCAATTTTAAATGCTACCGAGGGTGCTGACCAATGGACTATTGCATCTTTAAATCAAGCTGTAAGGCTAGACCCTCTAAACCCAACATTAAGAATTGGTTTAGGAGGAGTTCTATTTCAGCTCAAAAACTATGACGGAGCAATCCAGCAGTTTTCCATAGCCACCCAGTTAAAGCCGGATCTTGCCAATGGTTATTACAACTTATCAGCAGCTCTTAAGGCCAAAGGTGATTTACAAGGGGCGTTTAATGCAATGCAAAATACAATCTCTTTGGTTGATCCTTATTCAAATGATTTTAATAAGGCCAGTGCCGAGCTTGAGGAATTAAGACGCCAATTACCTGATACGTCTAGTACTCAAAGTGATAGTTCAGAAACAGAGACGCTTACTAACCCGGCCGAAAGCCCAGTCGAGATTAAACCAACAATCGAGCTAAAACCAGAAGAAGCAGCGCCTGATGTACCGGAAAGTTCACCGTCACCAGCTGAGTCTGAACCAACACCTAATATATAATCGTAACTTCCAAACAGCCAATTTCTATGCTGCCTGTTGTCTTTGTTTCATAAAACAGTCTCTACACAAAACAGGTCTGTCCCCTTTTGGTTGAAAAGGAACCTGATCTTCCTTACCACAGTTTGCACAAGTGATAGGATACATCTGTCTGTTTTGATTAAATGCTGCTTTTTTCTTTTTTCTACAGTCAGGACATCTAACAGGTGCGTTAGTAAATCCTTTTTGAGCGTAGAATTCCTGCTCTCCTGCGGTCCAAATAAATTGGTTTCCACAGTCGCGACAGGTTAATGTTTGATCTTGAAATGTTGACATGAAATTAAAAATTCACCTCCTTGCCCGCCGTAGCTTTAGCGTAGGAGGGCTC
>JACOXO010000016.1 GCA_016182365.1 Candidatus Gottesmanbacteria bacterium
TCTGTCTTGTTTATACTGATCGGGGTATTGACTGGCAGCATATTTTCACGTCGACAATTTCTTTTAAAAGATCCCATGATTGATCTTCGACTCTTTCGTATCCGAGCTTTCAGTATGTCTTTAGTTGTAAATATGCTGACAGTTTTTGTTGCCATTGGCTACTTCCTATTTGTTGCACAGTATTTACAATTGGTTCTGGGATTATCACCTTTCCATGCTGGTCTCTGGTCTGTCCCACCTGCAATTGGCTTTATTGTTGGATCCAATTTAGTACCACGAATTGCATATAAAGTAAAACCTGCTTATGTCATTAGCTTCTGTATTGGGCTTGCTGCGATCGGTCTTGGAATACTTACCCAAGTAGCTGGATCTAACGGGCTAGCTGCTGTTGTTATAGCCTCTGTTATAATTTCTCTGGGACTTGCTCCAGTGTTTGGATTAACCACAGAACTTATTGTAGGATCAGCTCCCCCGCAAAGAGCGGGAGCGGCATCTGGTATTGCAGAAACAGCATCAGAATTGGGTGGTGCACTTGGTATTTCAATTTTAGGAAGTATTGGTATTGCAATTTATAGAAGTAGACTTGCTGATTCTCTTCCTGCAGATATCCCAAACCAAATAAAAGAGGCTGCAAGTGATACTCTGGGTGCAGCAGTAAATGTTGCACAGCAATTGCCTCCCCAACTGGCTGAAAAACTTATTGATTCTGCTCGTGCTGCCTTTGTTCAAGGTATGCAGGTTGCAGCTGTAATAAGTAGTATTGTTGCTGTTATTGCTGTAATACTTTCTCTGGTTATGCTTAAAAATGTTCAAAGGAAATCACATTAAAGGAGGTGATGGTTTGTGTTAAATCTAAACTCTATAATGATTGGTTCGGAAAAGCCTAAAGTCCTTGCTGACTTTTATGAAAAAGTGCTTGAGAAAAAGCCTGATTGGACTGATGGTGATTGGGCTGGTTTTTCAACTAGCTCGTGTTTTTTAACAATTGGATTCCATGATAAAGTAAAAGGTAAAGCAAAAAATCCGGAACGAATTATCATTAATTTCGAGACAAAGGAAGTAAAAAAAGAGTTTGAAAGGATTAAGAGAACAGGGGCAAAAGTAATTAAAGAACCATACGAAATGGAAGGCGGATGGATTGCAACATTTTCCGACCCGGACGGTAATTACTTTCAACTAATGAGCCCTTGGAAATAATAGTAGATATATATAAAAAACCTCTTGACATTTACTATAGACTTGCTACAAATTAGTTGTGGGTAGAAAAATTATAGTAAGTCTTATAGGTCTTCTTATTATAAGCTTATTGATTCCCTCTATATCACTCGCTACCTATTCAAACCATGATAAAGAGAACCCAGCGGATTTTACCAGATGTCCTGATCCAGGCGGGACAAAAGTTGCCTCATATGATGAAGGCTGGCACTGGATAGTAGGAGAATCAGACTTAAGGTGGGGATCAGATAATGTTTATGATATAGGGGAACAAAGATATGTTCAGTGTTATTGTCCAACTGATGATCTAGAAGGAATTCAAACAAACTGGATGCCAACTTCACTTGTATCTGATGAAAAACAAGAGAAACTTATAAATAAAGGCTGGATTTTAGTTGATGGCGCTGATTTTGGTTTGCCTAATATCCAGTATTTAGCTAAAAATTCCAAATTTATCTGTAAGCCAAAAACCGATAATAACTGCCATGACTGGGATATAAAAAACTATCCAAAACCTCAATCTGTAAATAAACTCCTTAAAAAATTAGACTTCAAAATCGACAAAATCCTCAACTAAAGTTTTTCTAACTCTACTTTGATATAATTAATAGAATGTATTAATTATATATTTTTATGAGCAATAAACATCCTGAATATCTTGATGAGGCGTTTGAGGAAGTGGAAAGAGAATTAACACAATTATTTATCAGAAAATACAAAGATTACGGAAAAGGTAATATAGTGGAAATTGGGGAGTTAGGAATTGCCTTTAGAATAATTGAAAAGTTAAGCCGACTAAAAAATTTACTGATGCAAAATAAAAAGCCGGAATTTGAGTCACTTGAAGAAACTTGGAAAGATATCGGTGTATATGCAATTATTGCAATTTTATATAAACGAAGCTGGTTTAAGAAGTTAGAATTAAAAGAGGATAGATAATTTTTAATTTGAAATTAGAAATTTAAATTGAATTATTAAATAAATTAATTTTTATTGATTGTAGATACAATTTTTGAAAATATTTTTGTTAATTCATAAGCTTCTTTCCACAAAATCCTAGATTCGTCTTTAACTTCAGGATTGACTTTAACTATTAATCTTATCCAATACATCGTCTCTTTGGCTTCTTTCTTACAAATATAGATTTTATTTTTAAAATCTTTTTTCGAACTAGCCCCGTTAGCCTCACGGTAATTACTACCAATATTTGTTCCTGACCTAATTAGCTGGTCTATTAATGATGAAGTTGTCACGTTTTTGGGAATTTTTTTAACTAAATCAAGTAAGTTCTCGGAGAATATTAGAGTTCTTTCTTCTAAATCATACTCTTTACTCATTAAACAATTGTATCATTAAAAAATTCAATTCAAATTTAAAATTAAAAATTTCAAATTATTATTCCAAATAATCTTTGAGTTTTTTGCTTCGGGATGGATGTCTTAATTTTCTGAGAGCCTTGGCTTCAATCTGTCTTATACGCTCACGGGTAACATTAAATTCTTTTCCCACTTCCTCAAGAGTTCTTGGCCTTCCATCATATAGGCCAAATCTGAGAATCAACACTCTTTTCTCACGGTCAGAAAGTGTACCTAAAATTTCTTCAACGTTTTCTTTAAGAAGCTGTCTGCTTGCCGCATCGTAAGGGGTTAATTGAGTAGTATCCTGAATAAAATCTCCCAGATGTGAATCGTCATCCTCTCCAACAGGAGTTTCCAAAGAAGTAGGTTCCTGGGAAACTTTGATAATTTCTCTAGCTTTAGTAACATCAATTTCCATGTCTTTTGCAACTTCCTCAGGTGTTGGCTCGCGTCCTAATTTTTGCATAAGTTTTCTTGAGGTTTTTAGGAATCTATTTATTGTTTCAACCATATGTACAGGAATTCTTATTGTTCTGGCTTGGTCTGCAATTGCCCTTGTAATTGCCTGTCTTATCCACCAGGTTGCGTAGGTTGAGAATTTAAATCCTTTTCTCCAATCATATTTTTCAACAGCCCTAATGAGTCCCTGATTACCTTCCTGAATAAGGTCCAAAAGACTCATCCCACGTCCAATATATTTTTTGGCAATAGAAACAACCAGTCTTAAGTTCGACTCGGTTAATTTCTTTTTGGCTCTCATGTCACCTTTTTCAAATCTTTGAGCAAGTTCTACTTCCTGTTCGAAAGTTAAAAGGGGAATACGGCCGATTTCTTTAAGATACATTCTAACTGGATCAAGAGAACCTTTTGGGGAAAGCCTTGATAATACTTCCAGTTCCTTTTCAAGCTGGGTTACTGATTCTAAAACTTTCCTATCCTCCTCAGCTGATGTTGTTTCAAAAACGTCAATACCTGCATTTATCAGCTTGTCATAAAGCGTATCTAGCTCTGCAATATGATTTTCTGGTTTGGGAATAACTTGGAGGATATCATCCTGGCTTATGAAACCCTGGCTTTTAGCCATTCTATAGAGTCCATCAATGTTAATTTTTTCCTTAGGCTTTAATTCTATTTTTGGTTTTTTTAGTTTTTTTTCTTTGTTGGTTTTTTTAGTTTTTTTTGCTGGCATAGAAAAAATAGCCTTAGGGAATTTTAAAGGCTATTTATTATGGTTATTGTATCATGTACGACTATCTGAATCCAGTTTATTGAGCCTTTTTCTTATATTATTAAAATCTTTGTTAATTCGAGAACGCCTATCGTCATTATCATCTTGTGCCAATTTAGTCGACAAATCCTTTAAAGTCCTTCGAAGGTATAAAACTACAATATCTTTTAAAATTTTTTCCAGCACCTTCGAATATTGCTGTTTATCAGAAATATCAAACCCCAAGTTAAACAAATACAGCTTATCAGCAAGAGGAATAAGTTCGCTATCCAACGTTTTTATAAACGCAGGCGATTGATACATCTCGTCTTTTAAATGTGTAATATAAGTAAAAAAGCTGACTAAAATTCTAACAATTGCTGGGTTTGTCAATGAAGTAATTACTTCGCTCTGTTTCTCCGGTACTAAAATCATATCTATATTTTTTTTAAGCGAGTTTTGTAGAACAAGCGACAGAAAATATTCTTCTTTTGTTATTCTTTCCTTGTTGTTTTTTAAATCTTCCTTCATTGGCAGCCTTTCTTTTTTAACCAACGTATCCATTTCCTCTCTTAGTGTTTCTGCCGGAATATTAATCACACCAGATAATAAATTTAGATAATGCGTTTGGACAATAGTATTGGTAATCCGGAAGTAAAAAGGCAGCAGCCAATCAGCTATTTTCTTTTTACCATAAGCGTCATCTTTGTTAAACCTTTTAAGACTTTCGTTAAGAAGATAGTCATAAACTGATACAGCTCCGATTACTGATTTTTTCCAAGTAGCAGGATTGTCCTTTACTACATCATCAGGATCCTTTCCTGTTGTATTATCCACTACACTTATTGCAAATCCTTCCTTTTCAGCTATAGTTATACCTCTTTTGGCAGCTTCACCACCGGCAATATCACTATCCAAAGCAAAGATTATAGTATCGCAAAAACGCTTTAATAGTTTTGCCTGATTTTCTGTTAAAGCTGTGCCCTTTATTGCAACAACAAAAGGTACACCAGCAGCAAATGAAGACAGCATGTCAAACTCTCCTTCAACAACAACTGCTTTATTTTCTTTTCTGATTGCATCCTTAGTTATATCTAATCCATATAATGTATTGCCTTTAATATAAACTGGAGTTTCGCTGCTGTTGATATACTTCGCTTCGCGGTCTTTCAGTTTCGATAAAGGCAATATTCTTCCGGAAAATCCGACAACATCACCCCGGTGATTTTTTAAGGTAAACATCAGCCTTCCGCGGAATCTATCGAAGTGTTTACCGCTTCTGCCGCGCAAAACTAAGCCAGCTTTGGTTAATATAAAATCGGAAAATCCCTTTTTTGATAAGTATGTATATAAACTGTCCCAAGACTCAGGCGCATAACCCAGAACGAATGTTTCAATTATTTTATCGCTGGTTTTTCTTTCTCTCAAATACTTTCTTGCAGGCCCCCCAAGTTTATGTTTTGTTAGAAGATAATGATAAAAACGGGAAGCAAGTAAATTAGCTTTATAAATATCATCTTTAATTTTCTGATCAGGCGTTACTTTGTATGAACTGGTTAGCTTGACACCTGTTTGTTTGGAAAGCTCCTCAAGAGCTTCAGGAAAATCTATATTATCAATCTTCATCAAAAATGAAATTACATCACCACCTTCACTGCATGCCCCAAAACAATGCCAGATCTGACGCTCAGGGGAAACGATAAAAGAAGGACTTTTTTCAATATGAAACGGGCAAAGACCAGTAAAATTTCTGCCTGATTTTTTAAGACTTACATAGTTTCCTACAAAAGAAACTATATCCAGCTTACTTTTAATCTCATCAATATCACTCATGGCATACCTATTATACTCTCAGAGGGAATATGAATTTAGTAGTTATTAGGGTAAAATTGTGGAGAAGGATTTATATAAAGTTGTTGTGGTTGTGTATCTTTAACTTGATTAATAATTTCCTCAACGTCTCTTTTAGCATTTGGATTTTCTATAACTGATTGAATAATCCCAACTCCTATAAAACTATTAAAGGCAATTAAAAAGAGAAGGGCAAGAACGCCAATAATCCACCTATTTTCACTGGTTTTAGTTACATAAGATCCACTAACCATATCATGCCAACCCTGCTTTTTTGGGTCTCTTATAATCCACAAAAATCCTAATCCGAAAAGAAGCGATGAAACAGTATAACCAATTATGTAACGGAATAATCCTTGCTTAAATGTTAAATAATTTCCTGCTTCGTTTTTAACTATAACTCCTACCAGCATTTTGCCAACTGTTGCACCAAACCTGCTCGTAGTAAATGCAAGGTAGAAATAATATATAAAACCACCTAAAATTCCAAATATTGAAATTGCAACAATCGAACTTCCTATAAGTTGGGGAAGATTTTTGGTTGATAAACCTGAAAAAAATAAAAACAGCAAAAGTGCAGTCCAAAACAGTGCTATATCAATAAAATAGCCAATAAATCTTATAAAAAATCCAGCAGGCTGGTTAACTTTCCCCATCATTTTTTGCTCCTGACTTGTCTATATAATATATTCCAAGTTGTATAGTTAAATATTGTATAAATTCCTCCGAATAATAAACTCAAAAGCAATAATATCAATACAATAATTCCAATAGTTGCTAACAATATCATGCCGACTTGTTTGTTAACAGACAAAAGTCCGATTCCAGCAGCAATTGCTGCTCCTATTGATGCCGCAATGGTAATACCCAAACAACAGCTTAAAACACAATTGCTGCAGCCTAAAGCAATCATTTTAAGAAAATGAGTTTTGACTAAAACCCAACCTTCTTTAAAAGATTGGTATGCACCTTTTCCTTCAATAACGGTGATTCTTTTAGCCCAAATAATGGATGCAGAAATTGCTAGTGAAGCAAGTATCATTATAAAAAGAAATATCAAAAAAATCAGAATTCCGATAAGCCTTCCTAATGTTGAATCCCAAAGGGCAATCATTACAAAAAGTGAGATGATAAACGGGATGATTATTGCTAAAAAGTATAAAAGTCCGGGAACAATCATCAACCAGATGACTCTTTTAAAACTTCTAATTCCGTATAAAGAACCCGATCTTAAAGTAACCGGTTTATTATTATATCCATCGTTAATTGCTCCAATTGCTGCTCCCTGTGCCCAGGAAATTACAACCAATGAAATAATCATTCCCAGGATAATTGCTATAACAACACTTATAGCCAGTGTTGCATATGCAGATACTGGAACCTGAGAGAAAATGTTCATAATCGAAGATAATACGGTTGTGAATATGGAGAAATCTGGAGCTGCACCAGAATTTGTTGTTGAACCTTGATTAAATGAACTTGATATATTTCCGAAACTCTGAAAGTTGCCTGAAAAACTGGCTCCTGAAGTTGCAACCAACACCATACCAAATACCCATAACCATCTGTTTTTCTTAACTATCCCAAACGACTTTTTATAAATCTCAATTATCCAGTCCACAATTCTATTTAAAACTATTTTTAATATAGGTGCAAGTGGTATAGAATACTTACCATGATTCTATTATTGGTTTTTATCTTCTTTTTTACTACTCGTATAACGAATCTCACTCTTCTTCCTCTTTTTAATGACGAATCAATTTATATCAACTTCGGACAAAGAATGATAGAGGACTCCAACAACCGCTTTTATTCGCTTTTTGACGGCAAACAACCCCTACTTATGTGGTTATTTGGAATATCATCTAATATATTTTCTGATCCCGCATATGCGGGGAGGCTTATATCAGTAATATTTTCTACCACTACTTTTTTCGGACTATATTTTATTAGCAGAAAATTTTTATCTAAGCCATACTTTTACATACCTTTAATTATTTACACAATCACTCCGGTATTTTTATTTTTCGATAGACAGGCTCTTATGGAAGGACCATTAAATGCAATTTCTATCTGGAGTTTATATTTTCTTGTAAAATTAATGGAAACTAAAAAAATGCGCTTCGCCTTTTTTCTTGGAACTATTTTGGGTTTAGGACTTTTTATTAAATCAACAGCAATACTTTTTGTTATTACTTCTATTTTTTATCTTCTGTATTTAGCTTTTAAAAATAAAAAAAAGACAGTCCCATATATTTTGGTAGTTTTAATTACTGCGGTAGTGGTTCTGTTTCCTTTAATAACTAATCCTCAGTTTTCAATTATCCTAAGTAGGGGAGACCGGTTTAATTTAACATTAGCAGAAATGGCTAAATTTCCTTTTTTCTTATGGACTAAAAACATGTTTGATTTTATAACAATTTCCTTCTGGCAACTAACTCCTCCAATTTTTACTCTTTCACTTATTGGTATTGTTTTATTTATTAAAGAAAAAAAAGGTAAGATACTTATTTTCTGGTTTTTATTACCACTAATAATATCTATTATCACTGCACGAGGATTTAATCCAAGATATGCAGAAGCATTACTTCCTATTACAGTTGTTTTTACAGCATACTCAGTTTATTATTTTTTCAGAATTATACCAATACTTATCCCTACTGCTCTTATTTCAATTCTTCTCATTTTTAACCCGCTTGTTTACTTTAATGTTATGGATAGACTCACACCATTATTTTCCCAAAAACATGAATATGTAACAGATGACACTTCGGGATATGGAATTAAAGAAGCTGTATCTTTTTTAAATGAAAAATCTCAAAATTCACCAATAATAGTTGGGGTAAGACTTGATGCAGGGAATCCGGAAAATGCGATTCTTGCATACTTTTATAAAAACCCGGCAGTTCAAGCAACTTATTTTGATAAGCAAATGTTCAGTAAGGATTTTGACTTTAAACTTCTCAAACCCCAATTCCCTGTTTATTATGTTTCAAGAAGCCAGCATCAGGGCGGGTTGGAAAGTTATCTTGTTGAAGAGAAAAGATTTTATAAGCCAGGCGAGAAGAGTTTTATCGGAGTATACAGATTCGATAATAATCAGTAATGAAAAAGTTTTCTATATTATTTATTGTTCTTCTTATTCTACCCTTTGTATTTCTATATTTTAAATCCGGTTATTTTTATATGACTCATGATGGCCTGTATCATCTCGAGCGGACATTTTACTATGTTGATAGCATAAAAGAGGGGAATCTTATACCATCCTGGTCCAGATACTATAATAGTGGTTTCGGATCACCAATTTTTATTTTTTTATTTCCTATTCCTTATTTAATAACTTCTCTTCTGTATATTATCGGGTTTAGTTTAACCACAACAGTCAAACTTGCTTTTGTTTTCTTTCTGGGAATCGGAATCATCTCATTATATTTGTTATTAAACAAAGGATTTTTACTAAAACAAACTGCTTCTTTATTTGGTTGTCTTCTTTTTATCTTCTCTCCCTTAACAATCTCGCAAGTTTTTGTCAGAGGATCCTTAAGAGAACTTGCAGGCATGGCAGTATTTTCATTCGTTCTTCTTGCAACTGTTCAACTTTCCAAAACAATATCGAAAAGAAAAATAGGAATTCTAGCTCTTGTAAGTAGTATATATTTCTTAACCGACGGGTTAACAGTTATTTTATTTGCCTTAATTCTTGGATCGTTTTTATTATACTTTCTAATAAAATCTAAAAATAGACTTAAACTTCTTCTTTCTTATTTACTAGCATACTCTCTCGGAATTATGACCTCCTCATATATGCTTTTGCCATTTCTTAAAGAAAGTAAGTATTTAAAATTAAATGTTGGATATTTTTACCGGGATCATTTTATTTACCCACAGCAATATTTTGATCCGCATTGGGGATTTGGTTTTTCTATGCCTGGTCCGATAGATGGTATGTCATTCCAAATCGGTATAATTAATATTTTAGTTATCGCTATTTTTATTTTGTTAGTTATTAAAAAACGCATAAAACTAGATTTATTTTTTATTTTACTTATCATTAATCTGGTAGTTATTTTTTCTTTAGTAACCTACTCTCCATTAAGTCTGTATATTTGGGAAAAGGTAACTCCTCTTCGCAATATTCAACTAGCGTGGAGACTTCTTACACCTGTTGTCTTAATTTTGGCTTTAATTGGCGCCTATGTTGCTAATTATTTCAAAATAAGCAAAAAGGCAGTTATTGCGATTTACTTATTTACTCTTCTGGTTTCTTTTAAATATTTAAGAACCAATCAAATAGTTGTATATGAACAAAGGAATCTAATTAAAAATAGTAATGATGCAACTGCTTTTCATGAATTTATACCCATTTATAGAGAACGCCTCACTTTTGCGGAGTCACAAAATAAGGTTGAATTTACAACAAATGAAGTTACCATCTCAAATTTTTCAGAAAAAAACAACTCAATAAGCTTTTCAACTAACTCAGAAAAAGATTCAATCTTAAGAGTAAACACTCTTTATTTTCCTGGATGGGAGGCGAGTGTTGATGGTATAAAAACAGGGATAATAATAACAGAAAGCCAAACTAGAAAAAACCCGAATAATCATGATTTATCAGGACTAATCGAAATACAAATTCCACAAGGAAATCACGATGTTAATCTACAATTTAAAGACACTCAAGTAAGAAAACAAGGGAAAGTTTTATCAATTCTGGGATTTATTATTTCAATTATACTAATAATATAAAGAAGTTAATCTACAGATACTTAAATTCAATTTTTGTAATTATAGAAACACTAGTTTGTGAAACTGAATTTCTAATATTCTTTATATAAAATTCGCGGTCACATAGTTTTTTGTAATCTGTTATTTTCTGTGTAAATTCAACCCCTAATAAATGATCGTATTCATGTTGAATAACTCTTGCCAAAATACCATCTGTTGTCAGACGGAATTTTTTTCCTTTTTGGTTAAAAGCTTCTATTGTAATTTGCTTTACTCTCTTAACTGGAGCGAATAAACTTCCTCTAGCAACACTTCCACAGCCTTCATAGATAATGCTTGTATCTTTAGAAAAATTTACTATTTTTGGATTTATATAAATGCGAAGTTTATCTACCTGATCGCCTTTTCTTGCTTTTGTTTTTCTGGGTTCGGTTATGAATACTTGGTAGTTTTGGCCTATTTGCGGCGCAGCAATTCCTATTAAATCGTTTTTGATCATTGTGTCAACTAAATCTGAAATTAATTTTTTAACTAGAGAAGACTTAAATTTAACAATCACTTTATTTCTAGCTTTTAATGCGGGATGACCAATTTGAACAATATCACAAACTGCCATATCTAATTATTCCTTGAGGCTTCATACTGATCAATAAATTCATTTACTGAAGTTGACGCAATAATTCTTCCTATGGCATTAAGGGGAATATCGTCAATTTTTTTAAACCTGATGCAGGCTTTACCCATATTAAGCTTCTTTCCTTTTTCAGCAAAAGCATTTCTTAAAAATCCTTCGACATTTTTATCCTGATAAATATTCATCAAATACAGACCAATGTGATTTTTCTGTGAAGCAAGACCAATATATGAAAGCGGTTGTTTATTATATGTACTTGAATACCTATCCAAAGGTACTTCGTAGGAGATCATACCCCACCTTAATGTCTCTTGATATCCCTTGGGAATTTTCTTAAGAATAAAATTCCGAAGCTCTGTGATTATTTTTCTTCTAGATGCAGGAAGATCTTGGAGATATTCCTCAACTGTTGTGCTACTTTCATGTACCATCAATATCTATTATACTACTTCGCCTCAAATGATACTATTAATGGCCTGTGGTCTGACAAGTCATCTAGAGAAGACCTTTTTTCAATAATTTTTAAATTGGGGCTTATAAATACCATGTCAACAACAGCGGTAGCATAACCTGAGTCGGTTTTATATTTCATATTAAAGGTTGATTTAAATTCTCCTTTAAAAACATTTTGTAAATGTCTTTCAATATTCTCTATGGTTTTAGTATTTGGATTTATATTAAAATCTCCAGTTAAAATAGTATTTTTCTTTTCCTTTATTTGGTTAACAATTTTATCACTCATCGCCAGTCTTTCATCTGTATCTTTTCCATCCAGACCCCAAATTCCATGCAGATTAAAAACATTAAGTTCCAAACCCGAAATATTAATTCCTGCATATATCATATTTTTAGGATAATGTGCAAATCCTGAACCGTGTTGTGAACGAATAAATTTATTGTATTGTCTGTGAAGAAAAATTGTATTTGTTTTACTTATTGGAAATCTGGAAAAAATAGCGTTACCCTGATCTCCTTGTCCTTCCGGCCAGGTCTCATACATTTCTGGTGAATAATGGAAAAAATATTCTGGTAACAATTTTTTCAATCTTGTTAGTGACTGAAAATTCCCTGGCTGGTTAGAATCTCCGTTATATACTTCCTGAAGACACAGGATATCAAAGTTTTCCCTGGTTATAAACTTGGCAATATTATCCCAAAGTTTCCCACCCTCAAACAAATTGAGACTCAGAATTTTAATTTGCATATTTTGAAGTATATATTAAATATCCCAAAATAGCATGATAGTCAACTGTTAATACGTCTTATATATACATTATGAAAAAGGTTGTTCTATTAGGCGTTACTGGTGGAATTGCTGCGTATAAATCACTTCAAATTGTAACCCTTTTAAAAAAGAAAAATATCGACGTTTTTATAATTCCTACTAAAAGTGCTCTTGAAATTGTACCGTTAAGAGAGTTTGAAAATGTATCTAGAAATAAAGTATATTTTAGACTTTTTGAAGATAACTTCGATTATAAAGAAGTGTTAAAAGAGAAGAAGGTAGAGCATATTAATCTTGCAGACAAAGCTGACATTTTTGTAATCGCTCCTGCAACAGCTAACATTATTGCAAAAATTGCTCATGGAATTGCTGATGATTATTTAACAACAACTTTACTTGCTTCAGCGTGCACGGTAATTATTTGTCCTTCGATGAACGTGAATATGTGGCGAAATCCTGCTGTTGTTGAGAACATAACGATATTAAAAAGGCGCGGATACTATATTGTAGGGCCAGACCCAGGACCCCTGGCCTGCGGATACGAAGGACAGGGAAGACTAAGAGAACCAAGTAAAATTGTAGAAGAAATTTTAATACACCTCTACAAAACTGATATTTTAAGAGGTAAAAAAATTGTCGTCACTTCAGGGGGAACTGTAGAAAAAATTGATGAAGTAAGAGTTATCGCAAACCGCAGTTCTGGAAAAATGGGCGCGGCACTTGCTGAAACCTGTTATTTGTATGGAGCTAATGTTTTGCTACTTCGGGCAAAAAGCGCACTAAAACCACGATACTTAATAAATGAAGAAACTTTTATAACCGCTGAGGACCTCTCCAAACTTCTGGAAAAACACGTTAAAAATGCATCAGCTCTGTTTCATGCTGCTGCAGTATCAGATTTTAAAGTTACTTCTTTCGAAGGAAAAGTTTCAAGTGAAAAATCTATTACATTAGTATTACAACCTCGAAAAAAAATCATAAATAAAATAAAGAAAATAAATCCAGATATATTATTAGTTGGATTCAAAGCGGAGTATAAATTATCAAAAAAAGATCTAACCAAAAAAGTTTCAAGTAAGTTTAAAGAGTCAAATGCTGATGTTATTATTGCAAATGATATTGCACAACAAGATGGAGGTTTTGGGTCTGATTACAATGAAATGTATATTTTTTTTAGAAATGGTAAAACTCATAAAATAAATCATGCTCCAAAAGCAGAAATTGCAAAAAGGATTTTAGATATCCTACTTCAAAACAAGTTTCTTAATTGAGAAAGAATAGCAGACTCTCCATCAACGTTGTTTAACAAAATTTGGTGAGAAATTTTTGGAGTGTCAAAATTAGGAATCATTTTTTGAGCATACGTTTTATCAAGTGGAAATTCACTTCGTTTATCTAATCTTAATTCTCTTATATTATCATCAGCAGAGATCAAAATAAATTTAGCTTGAGGAAAGTATTTAAGAATTTTTAGTCGATATTTTTCTTTAATGAACGTTTGAGCAAGAACTATTTTCGTATGGTAATTATGCAGGGTGTTCAGATGATCGATAATTTTTTCGAAAAAACGATCTCTCATCTTGTTAGTTATAGTAGCTTGTGTTTGAATTGCAAACATCATTTCTTCTGTAAGATCATTATCTCCCTCGTAGAAATGATAACCGAAATATTGAGAAAAAAATTTAGCTGTATATGTTTTTCCTGCTGCCGGAAGACCGAAAAGGATTATAAGTGACATATTAATCTATCAATCCCTAATGCAAGTTTATCAATATATTTATTATTTATCATATCCAGACATCACTTGGTGCGGTTTTATTTCCACCAGCATCTCCAGTGTTTACAGTTCCGGCTGGTTCAACAAGTAGAATTTTACATTCTTTGGCCGCAAAAGGTTTATGTTCAACTCCTTTTGCCACAACATGCATTTCTCCCTCGTTTAAAGTAACACTACTATTCCTATAATCTATTCGAAGCTGTCCTTCTAATACTATAAACACTTCATCAGTATCCTTATGATCATGCCATGTGAAATCGCCTTCAACTCTAACCAACTTAAACTGAATATTATTCATTTGAGCGACAATCTTTGGAGACCATTGTTCTGTAAACAGACTAAACTTTTGATGAAAATTGACCACATCTTTTTCCATAATCCTCCTTATTGAATTAATAAATTTGCAAACAACCCAGGGTTTTGTCCTTTTCAAATAAAATAATATTTTGATTGTGTTTTTTCAACAGCTGTTTGATATTTTCAGTAGAAACATTTCCATTTCGAAGCCAAACTATTTTCGGCGGGTATCCGTAAATAAGACTTCTTTCATCCTCAAACTCTTTAACTAGCTTGCGAGAAATGTTTTGATCTAGGAGTAGTTTCATGGTTGGCGATGGTGAGAGCATGTTCTCTTTCGGAGGCGTAAGACAATACTGCTTTAATATCTTTTTTTGTAAGCTCAGGGAAATCACTTAAAATCTTTTTTTCACTCATGCCGGAAGCAAGCATCTTTAAAACATCATAGACGGTAATACGCATGCCGCGAATGGTAGGTTGCCCACCGCGCTTACCTGGCTGGATGGTAATAATGCCTTTGTAATTCATGTTTGTATCTTACAGTAAAGTAAAAAATAAGGCAAATTCAATTTCACTTTTTAAATTACTCTGTTTATTTCTTTTTGATCGATAACAGTGAGTTTTGCATAATAAATATTTAATAATTTGAAGGAAAATTTAAGGGTATAGTTTCTTTAGGAATGAAAAATTTGATATATAGTGATGATCCAAAAATAACAAATAATGTAATAAGGGATAATATAACTGTATATGCAATAGCAGATTCAATCGGATATTTGCTTTTCCTAACAAGTTTAAAATAAATAATATACGCAACAATCCAATAAATAACCGATCCAATTAATCCTAAGATCTCTGTACCACAATCTGGCTTACATACTTCTAGTGGAAAAGGATAAAATGAATAATATCTTGGGTATGTAAGATCAAAACCTGAACTGGTCAAAATATTTAAGAAAAAAAGTGGAGGAAAAATTAAAAGTGGAAATAAAAGTGTTAATATTTTTAGCATAATTTATTTATTCTTATTTTTATAAATAATAATCTGATAAACAATTGCGCCTGTTGTAATTACTCCGGCACCTTGACCTATTATTAACACCCAATCTTTCTCAAGATAACCATGCAGTGTCCAAAGAATATATGAAAGAAATGCCAGAAAAAAGAAAATGGTTGATAATCCTTCAGTTGATCTTCTTCGATAGTTTTTTAGAAACTGATCAGGAAAACCAATTAATTTAACAAGTATTCCAACAACAACCGTAGCAACACCAATAATTGCAGCAAGTGAAAGATTGCTCATGAATTAAATTATACTATGATTTTTAATAAACGCTCTTCCTGAACCGGATTTTAGATATTGTTCAAACATAAAGGCTGTATGTTCATTAACAAAAGCAAAATATGCTACTAATTTTATTGGCAATCTCTTCTTAGTTGAGACTATATACCCTTTTTTATGTCTAAGTATTCTATCTTTTAAATCGTTTGTACCACCAATATAGGTATGATCATCGGAACACATAAGTATATAAACGTAGTACATAATACGGCGTTTTCGTCATACTATGACGAAATAAAGGTGCTTTCGCTAAAGCTACAGCAACCTGAAGCGGATTTATCTCGCTGAAACCTCGCCAATGAATTTAAGACTAATTTTAAAAAGAATGTGTACTGCATTAATTGCCCGCCTTCGTTGAAAACTCCGGCGAGGTGAAAGCGGAGAGAGTGGGATTCGAACCCACGATGCTCTTGCGAGCATGCGAGCTTTCCAGGCCCGTGCACTAGACCAACTATGCGATCTCTCCTAAATCAATACGTGAATTATACCTTAACGCCGAGGGTGCGTAAATCTGAGGTTAGCTGTTGTGCGTTTAAACAAACAATAGCATGCATACCAAGTCTTTTAGCAACGTTGGCATGAATTTCTTTATCATCAATATAAACTGTTTCTTTTGGGTTTTTAATATTTAATCCTTTCATTATTAACTGAAATGCTCGTTTATCAGGTTTTAATAAATGGTCTTTAAATGAAGCCACAGATGCTTGAAAATATTTGGAAAAATGCACTTGTTTATCAATATAAATAAATCTATCCTCAACAGTATTAGATAAAATTCCTAAAACATATCCATTGTTTTTCAACTTTTGTAGTAGGGGAATCATTCCATCCTTAATAGAATAACCGGATACCCAAATATCATTTAATTTTGTCCAATCATACTTTTTACCCCAACCCGTTAATGTCTTCTTCCAGAATTCTTCTTTGGTTATTTCTCCTTTTCTATAAGCACCTCCGGTTGGACTTGATTCAGCTAGATATTCTCTAATTTGTTCTTTAGTTAAATTTAATAGAGAGCCAATTTTTTGATAAGCAAGTGTTGTCCCGCTTTCAACAATAACTCCACCTAAATCAAAAATTATATATTTAATCATAAGGATTTAACTTCTAAAAAGCTGTTGTTATTCTTAAATAGCCCTGGAACTATATTATAACTATTTTTATTAAGAGTTAAATCTAAACTCTGGAAATCTTTCCTTACAGCTTTATAGTGGAATTTTATATACTCTATTAATTTATCAGAAACATCACTCCAGCTATATTTTTCTTCTTTGATTTCTTTAATTATTGCTTCTGCACACAGTTGGTCTTCTAAAACTTTTTTATAAAATTCTCCCGCCATAACAACAGTAATATTATTTTCTTTTTTGTTATGAATATATTTTTTGACAGCCAGCATGTTATTAAACGAACAACTTACAGTATGATTAGTTAACCTCCATACACTCTCAATTGCTTTTGTTCCGTTTGAAGACATATATAAAACTATTTTATTTTTAAATTTACACTTTATAATATCTGATGGAAAATTAGAACAAATAAAAGTTTTCTTAGGAAGAGTTGTGCTTTCCCCAATAACTAAACCGTCAGGATATATTTTCTTGGCTTTATCCAAAATTTCACCGTTTATAATAATCAGCTTCTTAGGTTTCTTGGATAGGATTATGGGAATATTAGTGGTTGCTGCAAAAGCATCAACAATTATTGCTGTGCCATCAATTTTCTCCGGCAACTCCCACATCCAGTATTTGTTTATTGACATATTAAAAGCGTGCTTCAGAATAACAGTTTTTTAGATACTTGGCAATTTGACTAGCGCAGCATGGGTAAATTACCTGTAAGCGAGTTAATTTGTTCTTCAGGTCCTACAAACCCTAAACCCATTAATGTTACAGCGTCAATACTTTTGCCTTCAACCCTTTTTCTGTACTCACTATAGCTGGTTGTGGTTTGGGCTTCTTTAGTAAAAGCCATATATTTCAAACTCATTTTCTGGGCCCGACGGCATAAATCAACTAGAGGTGTTTTCCCTGGTTTTAAAATTAAGATTGGAATTTTGGTTATTGGTATAAATGTAATATCTTTCCCTAAAATCTCCTCACCTACTAAATCATTACCCTCAACAAATAAGCCTGAAGTGATGCAGGCAACAGCATTTGCAAGAAGACCTGTTGGAAGTGCTGGGTTAATAATGATTGATGCTTTGTACACAAACTATGTTAAAAATTTAACAACTATGTTATAATAATAACTAATTATAATTGGTAAAATTTTTATGTCAAGTGATATTGAACTGTTTCTAAAAAGAAATCCTATTTTAACTAAATATATAAAGAGTGGTCTTGTTAATATCACTTCTCTTGCCAAGTATATTAAAAAAAGTGCTAATCTTGACCAGAAAACCACAGTCGCTTCAATTGGCATGTTTATTCGAAGATATGTTTCTAAACTTCCCAAGATTACCAATAGATTTTATTTACCTGGTTATAAACCTCAATTAGTAATTCGAACAGGAGTGCACGAATTAATATTTATTAAAAATAAAGAAAATAGAGAAGAGAGCTTAAAGATTTTTAAGAACATTTCTATTACTAAATATTTTTCTTGTGTTGTTGAAGGTGAGAAAGAAATTGTAGTACTAACAGACTATCCAATAAAAGATTTATTAAAGAAAAAAGGGTTGAAAAATAAAATATCACATATAACTGACGAACTTGGATTTATTTCTATTGATTTCCCAATTAAACTTAGAGAAGTTTTGGGTGTTTATAACTATGTCACTCAAGCTCTCTTTCTGGCAAATATCTCTATACATTCTTTCCATACAATTGGAGGAGAGATACTAATTCTGGTCAAAAATCAGGATTTAATTAAAGCACAAGAAGTCCTATCTTCGGCCCTTCAAACTGTTTAGTATATTGCGGTGCCTAGTTGACTATGTTGGAACCTACTTTAAGTTCCACTATACAACCTAATTTCTGGGTCATCTTTCAATTGAAACTTACCTTCGTTTGTTAAAACAACGTTTCTATGCACGACCTCTACTTTACCGGCACTTTTAATTGTGTCTGCTTGTTCAGTTGTAAGGGGATATAACGCAGGAAACTCTCCAAGATACTTACCTTCTTCATCAAAAACTGCTCCTGGTTGCGGGGAGTCATAAAGCGTAAAACCTTGGGGCGTTTTAAAGAGATTGAAAACATGAGCTACTTCTTCTCCATCAAACTGGTTTTCAAGAGAATATACCAGGGTGCTATCATACCCAAGAAATCTCAGTAAGTTGTGGGTAACAGGTGCTACCTGCGCACACACAGCAATTCCTCTACCTCGGTAATCCTTAATTGACATTGTTCCATTTTGGCTAAAATCAGTGTTTTTTCTATACACACTTTCTGTGTCAAAAGATGTGCTCCCAAAATAATCATGCACTAAACCTACAACAGCAAATGGAACAGTAGTAGTAAGTGGAGCACCTTGCAGTAATCCACTTCTAGTTAAATCGACTGCTCTATGGGCAATATCAGGATATACCTCATCATCGTCAAGCCTTAATCCAGTCTTAAAAAACATGCTTTGGACAGGAGATTGATAGTTTTCAATAACAGATTCTGGATGTATAAACTCCTCAATAGTTCCATAGGTCATAAAATAGTTTTGCGGCTTGGCTGTAGCGGCAAGATGACCTAGCCGTTCTCTGGAGAATCTGCCGATTTGTGCATCCCTCTCGGCATCATCCTCAATATGCGTAAAGCCAGATATTCTTTGGAGTATATCGTTAGTAGGACCAAAGATACCTTCACCTCTCAGCACTCCATTGGTAAACAGTTGTTCGTGTGACATAGCCCATAATTATACCACTTTTGTTTGGTTGGAACCTCTCAAAAATCCAATTTCAGGCACAAAATGATGATGGTAGTAATAAAAGCACTGGGAGATAATTATGCTGGTTGGAACTTGGACTAAAGAAAAATATAGCTTGGAAAACAAACACTCTGCAATTGTTCTTAAATATTGTTCTGACCTGCGGTGTCTGTTTGAAAATATCCGAACGGAACTGGCTGGGCTCAGCGGGCGGAATTCCCCCCCCCACACACACCTTCCGCCCGCCTCGCCTTGCTTGCCCGACCGATAGGCGGGAATCGGAGTGGAAAGGACGATTTCAAGTTTTTCGCGAGCGATAACCCGCAGGCAAAACCATAAATGGTTTTGCATTTTGGCGGCAAATTTTTTATTCTTTTATTGAATTTCTAGGCTTTCTGTTATTTGTTCTCTAACGCGTGGCCATAGTGTTTTAGCGTCAGGAGATATAAAAACATAAACATGCCCCCATCTATTTTTCCCTAAATATTCAGAAGTTTGAATAGTTTTTTGTGCAGATAAATCTACGACCATATCCATTTGCCAAATATCAACAGATACTATACGTGCTTTGCCTCCTCCTGGCCCGTCCAAAGAGATATAAACCCCCTTGGCCGATTGTCTTCCGAGTGGATTAACCTCAATCTTGATAGGCGTTGTCAATGTAAGATTCCATCCTTCAGGAAGAATATCTAACAGGCGGCCAACAATAAGATATGATGGATTAAGATTTCCTGGTTGTGCTTCTATTTCGAGTATGTTTGATTCTGGAATTGGAACATCTCCAAAGGCTTTGTCTTGACCTCGGAATTGAACAGTATATCTGCCCGGTTTGTCTATAAAATATTGAGGTGTAATATCGAATTGGTCAAAAAGAATCACAATCTCTTCTGGTTCAATAGATTTGGGGCCACCAAGTGTTTGGAAACTCCCAGCTATATATGGAGAAGTCTTCCCGTCTGGTTCTATTATGACCATTGCATTATTAACACCTGCCTGTTGTGAATCGTACATTATAATTGAATTTCCCGTATTGATCATTTCAAGACGAAATTTCATAGATTGCCCAACTATATATTTTTGTTGCAAAGGAACTAATTTTGTCCTGAGCTGGTTTTGCGTAGGCCCCCATTCAACTGCTGTTGGCATTGATGTCTTGGACTGTCTAAGTTGATTAATTTCATTTTGGAGGTTGGTTATTTGATTATTGAGTTTTGTTTCTTTTTGTTTTCCCCACCAATAAAACCCGCCACCGACAATTAAAGCGGTTGCAATAATAGAAATAACCAAAGGAACAATTATGCGCAAGGTTTTATTTTGACCACTAAATTGATCTATTTGTTCGCTCATAAAATTATGATTAAATTATTATTTATTTTAACAAATCTTCAATTGAAACACTAAGGGCTTTTGCGATTTTCGCCAGAGTTTTAATGCTTGGCTTATTGGCGAGCCAATGACTTCATTTCCTAACTGGCGGAGGGTACAGGATTTGAACCTGTGCCTCCCTTACGGGAGAATAGTTTTCGAAACTATCGCCTTGAACCACTCAGCCAACCCTCCGTTTCTATTTTTTTAATTTCTTGTAGTAATACCGATATTTGTCTTTTTAGAAAAAGCTTGCCATCACTTGTCTTTAAAAACTTTTCTCTTCTTTTTGCATCTTCTTTTTTCAAATAAGCCTCATAGTGAATGAGCTTTATCGGACGTAAATGTTTTGTTGCGTCCCCGATCAGAATTGAACTGATATTTCAGCCTCCGCAGGGCCGCGCTCTATCCTTTAAGCTACGGGGACTTAAATCTATGGAATATACGCTATTGTACCAAAAAATAGTCAATTAAGCTTGATTTCTAGGCTTTTTCCAGGGGGAGGTGACGGTGCAACCAATCTGCTGCCCTATCAACCCAAGTCTTATCTGGTACATGTAAAAGGGGTAAGTGTTCATTTATCTTGTCAACAACAATCTTTTTATCAGCATTTCCTAACAGAATGATTATATGGTTTGGGAAGCCTGATTTTTTCTCTAAAACCAGCATATTCTGACCCCATTTTTCATCCAGCCAAAAACCATTTAATTCTTCCCATTTATTAATAAGTCCAGCGGTCTCAATACCTTTTCTGGTAATTTTATTTTCAATTTCCTGCGGGGGAACTGTAGCTAAAACATAAGACACAAAAGTAATAGAAAGTACAACACCAATAAGTAAAAATTCATTTATAAGGATAAGTATTAGAACTATTACGACTACTAATGCAATTACTGTCTGGAAAAATACCCTGTCTCTTTTTTTAAACAACCTGCTTGGAGCACGCCAGGACAAAAGGGTCATTTTATCTTCAATAGGTTGATTTTCCATAACACCTTTATAGTAGCAATTACAATCAATTTAGTAAATCCCGCTGGATACTATTTCCCAAACTACAAATACAGCATAAATTGCAAGAAGTATAATTCCATCCTTCCTTGTTATAGTATTTTTTCTATATACCATGGTGATAAAGACCAAAATTGAAATAATCATAATTAATAAACTTACCCTAATGTTGTTAACCGAAACAACCTCAAACGGGTAAACTGTTGCTAGTAATCCTATAAATAGTACGTTTGCAGCAGCGCTTCCCAAAAAATCACCAACTGCAATATTCTCATCTTTGCTTTTTGCAAAAAAGCCGAGAGTCAATTCAGGAAGATTGGTTCCTATTGATAGAAGCAATAATCCAACTATAAGGGGCGAGATATTTAACGCTTTAGTAAATATAAGTGCAGCTTCAACAATGATTTTTGAAAATATTATTAAACCGGCAATACCTGCCAAAACTTTAATCACAAGCTTTGCAAGCTTTAATGATCGTAATGTAACTTTATCCCTGATCTCTTCTAAAATTGTCTCCTCTTTGTTCATTAACAAGAATAAACCAATATATATTCCAATTAGGACTAAACCTTCTATTCTGTTTATTCCACCATCAAAAAGAAAAACAGCTGGTAGTAAAAGCAAAACTCCTGTTAAAATAAAGTCGTTTTTGGATAATGTTTTCTTGAAACTTATTTTCCCTGTATAAATCGCGCTTACTCCCATTAAAAGGGTGAGAAGCACGATTATTCCTCCAATTAAATTTCCTAAAGACAGCTGTGGATAACCGCCAATAACACTGTTTACTCCTATAAAAAATTCAGGGCTGGAAGTGGCTATTCCCAATACAAAAAATCCGAGTGTAAAATCGCTGATCTTTGCTCTTTTTGAAATTTGCTTCACTGAATTAACTACTAACTGAGCGCATTTGGAAATTCCCCAGCAGGCAAATGCAAGAAGGCCTAAATCAAGAAAAATATTCATTAGTTAACTATAACTTTCTAGATTCGATCATGTCCAGAACTTGCTGTTTTTCAGTCCCTTCTAAGAATCTTGGCTGCGAGTAGTTGTCAATCATTATAGGAAAGAACTCAAAACTTTCAAGGTTCTTTCCTATATAATTGGCTTTCAATAGAGTGCCTATTCTTGTATCCCACGACCACATCTGGTCAAAAACAAAGTTACCTAGTGCATAAAATATCATCTTCCCTTTATAATTCTCATATCCCTGAACCCAATGAGGATGATTACCAACTACCAAATCTGCACCACTATCTACTGTTAGATGAGCAATCTCAACTGGATCAAATGGGGCAACACTATCAGCAACCGGGAAAGGGGAGTATTCAGCGCTCCAATGATAAATAACAACCACAATGTCAGCATTTTTCTTAGCCTCAGACACCTCCTGCTGTATTTTTTCTTTATCGATACTGCTTAGATAATCCGGAAAAGGGGAGACGCCATTATATCCTAAGAAAGCAAATTTAACTCCTTTAACATCTTTATAAGCAATATTATGAATACCTGTTGTCTCAATTCCACTCCCATTTAAAATAGAGACTGTTTCATCAACTCCCTCTTTCCCATAATTTCCCGCGTGATTGTTGGCAAGAGAAGCAACGTCAATTCCAGAAAACTTTAAACCTTCAATAAAGCGTGGATCGCCGCAAAAAACCATACCCGAGTCAGTAACCGGGCAGCCTGTTACCAATGGGGCTTCAAGATTAATTATTGTTAAATCTGCTGATTTTAGAAAATCTGCTGTATTTAAAAATGGGTAGGTAAAGTCGTTTTTACCTACCATAGTCCTGTTTACTGACCTTGCCGGAATGACATCGCCTGTGAATATTATGCTGAATTCAGACTGATTAGTTACTGCTCCTGTCGGATTTGGGCTTGGAAATCGCCCATATAACACTGCTTGGGGAATGCTTTCGTCTTTAACTGACTTAAGAACTAAAATAATTGATGAAATTCCAAAAATTCCAGCTATTGCCAAAATAAGGCAAAAAACAACTGTAAATTTTTTTACGTTTATTTTTAACAACAAATCTTTAATCTTATCCATTGTAATTGTGCGACGTTAGGGAGGAGGGAATTATTCTCTTTCAACGGAAATAGTACATTCTGATACAAGTGCGGCAATTGCCCCTATCGCAGCTAAAACCGGCGCCAACACTGCCCCTACTACCCCAATTGTCAGAGGAACAACAATTAAAGTTTTCCCTTTCTTATCCTTAATAGTAATTCTTCGCACATTTCCTTCTCTTATCAATTCTTTCACTTTCTTAAGAAGTTCTTCGCCCTTAACTTTAAACGTTGTTTGTGTATCCTCTTGTTTTGTTTTTGCCATATAACTCACCTCTTTTCAACAGCTCGAATCTAATAATAATAGATAATGAAAGCTATTGAAATAGTCAAGTTTAATTGTAATAATAAAAATTAGTTTGCGTTTTTAAAGGAGGTGATAATGTGAAAATATATCCTTTCGAGAAAAAATTGGCTCTATCTTCTTTAGGAGCCGGAATTTCCTGGTTTTTGTATGCCTATTTCTTTGTGATTGCCCAGGATCCAATGCTTAGCAGCTTATTCCTTACTATTGCTGGATTAACTTCAGCCGAGGTTTTTGTAGGATTGTATCTTAAAATCCGTGATGTCAACGAAGGATGGGCTTTGATAGCACTATTGTTTGGAGTTGTAGGAGCAATTGGTACGGCAATCCATGGAGGCTATGATCTTGCTAACGCGATTAATCCACCTGGTACAATGAATGCTAATCTACCGAATCAAGTAGATCCTCGGGGATTTTTAGCCTTTGGTCTAACTGGACTTGCCTTACTTAAATATTCCTACCTTATCTGGGTTGGGAAAAAGTTTAGCCAAAATTTAAGTCTTCTTGGTTTTGTTTCCGGGATTTTACTTGTTGTTATTTACCTTGGAAGACTTATTGTTCTTAATCCAGCCCAACCAATACTTAAATATCCGATTTTAATTGAAGGCTTTCTAGTTAACCCAATCTGGTATTTATGGATTGGCTATTTGTATTGGAATAAGACAAAAAGCTAAGAAACCTTAATATTTTTTAAAAACAGTAAAAAACAAATAAGGGTTACTAAGGTAAATAGTAGGAAAGTGAACATTTGTTCGTTGATACCTTCCACTCCTGCTAACTTTTGACCTATGAATATTGTTGTTATTGAAATCATAAGTATTGCTAAAAAATTTATATAAACCCCAGCCATTAAATATCCAATGGGTTTTTTCTTAATAAGAAACAACCCTGATAAAAACGAGACGGGTAAAAAGATTGATAGATCAAACCCTTGTATAACCATGGTTGTATGATGTTGTAGCGTAACTGGTACGGTTTCGTTCATAAGTGGTGGCACTATAAGAGAAAGCCAAGACCATGCGGTTCCAACTGCGCCAAACATAAGATATCCTCCTACAAATTTAATGGGTAATTTTGAATTAAAATAAGAGCCTAACTTTTCTATGTTGAAGGATAATAAGTAGTGGAATACCTAAAAAAAGCGATACATGGTCTTGGGCAATTGCAGAAATTGCAGCTTCTTTGGACATATACTGATATATCCCTTTTCCATAAATTTCAACTGTTTGGCCATGAACAGATTGATATGTATATTCTCCAGAACCATTATTTGAGAATATCCCAACGGTTGTTGCAATAAATGAAAATAGTGCAATACAAAGAACAAGAATTGTAATAGTTTTTCTGAATTTCATAATTAAGTGTGATTATTTTCTAGACCATTATATGCTGTAATTTGATATAATTCAATGAACTAGGAGGGTTGGCAGAACGGCTAATGCGCAGGTCTTGAAAACCTGTGGGTGAAAACCCTTAGAGGTTCGAGTCCTCTACCCTCCGCCAGTTAGGAAATGACCATCGAAACTCCAATCGGTTATATTCTGTAACTTGAGAAAACCGGTAGAAAATAAAATATATGAAACTTGATATCATAGAACTTAATGTAAAAAATTGGGAGGCAATGATTGAATGGTACGTATCCAATCTGAATTTGAAGGTCGTTGCGCGTGAAGATGACCATAAGTACGCCTTATTAGCAGGAAGTGATGGAGCCATGCTTGGACTTTTTGGAGTAAGAAATCTACTAATGCGAGGCTCTGGCGGGTTTATCCCATATTTTCGAACGGAGAAATTGGGGGACGTAGTGAGTAATCTGAAAAGTAAGTCAGTTAATATTGAGGATACCCAAGTACAACACTGGGGGGAACAAGCAAAAGTAAAAGACCCCGAAGGGAATGAATTTTATCTTTACGAAGAAAGGTGAAATTGAAGAAAGTTTATATAATCCTATTATTATTGCTTTCTTCTGTTTTTTTATTCTTCGCCTCAACTTTAAATTACTATTTTATCAGCGATGATTTTGTCTATACCAGATTTAACAGTATTTCTGAACTTCTAAATTTAAATCAGGGAGAATATCATTATAATCCTGTTTTTTGGGGACTATTATTTGCTGTAAAACAAATTTTTGGACTTATTCCCCTTTCTTACCACTTTCTTACAGTTGTTATTCATCTTGTTAATATTCTACTCGTTTATTTTTTGGCCAAAAATTTAACAAAGAATAACAAAATTGCATTCTTATCAAGCCTTGTATTCTCTTTTTATTTTGCCAATTACGAAGTTGTTTTTTGGATAACAGGAATAAGCACCTCCTTAATGGTCACCTTCTATATCCTGGGACTTTTAAGTTTTATTAAATATATAAAACATAAACAGTATTTATTCTATGTCCTCTTTTTAATTTTTTTTATCTTGTCAATTTTAACACATGAATATGCAATTACCCTTCCTATAATATGCTTTATATATTACTTCCAATTTTCTAAATCCAAGGAGATCTTGAAAGTTTTAGCTTTTCCAGTTTTATTTATTTTGATTGTCACGATTTTAAAATCCTTATATTCTAATGCTTCTTTGTTTATTTCACTGCCTACAATTGGCAGATTTTTTATATCGGTTATTAAATCCTATTTATATTTATTCATGCCATTCCCCTATTTTATTGATTCTTTGCCTAAATTTTTGTTGCCAATATTATTTATTTTTCTCTTTTTGTTCTTACTTATTAAAAGTCTGAAAAATAAACTTAAAATATTTTTATTTCTTTGGACTTTTATTGATGTTTTTCTATTTTCGGCAACCAGCGCTACTCAAGCAAGATATCTTTATTTTTCCTTTATTCCAGCTGTAATTTTACTCATACTTATTCTCAATATTAATTCCAGAAAAATACTATATATGTTTTTAATAGTTATTGCAGGTATTAGTTTTATGCAAAAACAGAAAATATACTGGACCCAAAGCTCGGAAATCACAAAAAATACTTTGGAATATATAAAAAATAACGCGGAAGACAATAAACCACTATATTTGGTAAACTTTCCTGATAGTGTAAATGGTCCTCCCTGGAATGCATATGTATTTAGAAGAGGTTTAAATTACGCTTTAGGAAACACCAATATATTTTTCTACAGAACCATACCTCTGGATGAAAAAGTGAGAGAAGATGAACATATTGAACCTGAAAAATTAATTGAGTTGAAAGAAAAAGGAAATGTTTTTATTTTTGACAGTAATTTATTGATTGTAAATTAGTATTGAATATAAGATTATATTTGTTTATGGTAGTGATATCACTCTCATAAAATTTATAGCATTTTGTTCGCTATAGTCTGTTCTTTTATACCCGAGCAAATAGGCTAGGTTACTTGACCAACTTCGACGATTTAACTGTTTATCTTGAGAAGAGGAGTTGTCTTGAATTAAAGACCAATATTGACTAACTTCTTGAGAGATAATTTTCCTTTGATGAACATCCCGAATAATAACGTCAGTTAATAGGCCCAAACCTAAGGCCAAACCTTGGCCTTCAAATCCTTTACGTGTCATGACGACTCCATAAACATCACACATATTGGGTCGTTCACGATGGACGTCAAATCCCAAATATCGAAGAGCAATGACCCCATTCGTAAAATCGTGCCCAAGTCCTAGTTTTTCTGGTGGAAAGCGTTGCGGTTGATTGACCGCTTTGACTGAAATTTCAGCATCGCACTTATGATAGTCAAGATATTTCAACTCTGCCGTTTCTCCGCAATGCAAGACTTGATAGTCAAGCACATACGGTTCACCTCCAAGAACAAATTGAACCGGAGGTTCAGAATGAAATAGTTCGCTAGCTGCTTCAAGAACAGCAAATGTTCCCGCTTTGAAGGAAAGATGTGAATCCCGTAACGCATCTGTAATAGCCTTAATAGCCTTTGGGTCATTTAAACAACTAATCTTACTACCAAGTTCCTGATAGCAGTTGATAGGCAGTTCCTTAGTAACACCCATACATTAATTCCTCATAATATAAGATGGGCGGGAGACCGTTTTTGAACGGTGGCTGGCTGCGGAGGAGGTGGGATTTGAACCCACGCGAGCTTATACAGCTCAGGGGGTTAGCAACCCCCCGCAATGGACCAACTATGCGACCCCTCCCAAGAAAAAAATCTATCTTTTATTCCACGTATTATAACATTGACTATATAAGATCGCTAAACTTTTTTGTAAACTTTTCAAATATTCCTAGCATCTTTAGCTGAATTCTATAATCTCTATACCGTAAAGTGCATGTACCTATATAACCATTTCTATGTTTACCACCTCTTGGTTCTTTTATAGTAGGCTTTATAAAACATTTTTCAGGTAAATCAAGAAGTTTTGACCAGTATTTTTTTAATTCATTGTAATTGTGTGTAGTATGTATTTGTAAATGTACTGAAAATTTATCCGTATCCAAAACAAAAGCTTTTTTAAGCAACTTGGAAAATGAAAGTATAAGTTGCGGATCACTATTTGCAAATGCTACTCCGGAATGTGCCGGATATTTTGAACCTTCACATCCATAAAGAATACTTGCTATCAATTTAGCCTGTTTGTTACCTATAGACTTAACATTAGGAACGACTGAAAGTTCAGAGTTTTTTATTTCTTGCCTTTTTTTCTCATTTGATTTTATCAATGTATTCCATCTGCTTCCCTCTATATCATGACACCAATTTCTCATTGTTGACGAATGCATCTTAAATCTTTTACCTAACTCTACAAAAGATAACCCTTCTTTACGTCTTATTTCTCTCACCTTTTTAATAAAATCTTCCGAATATCTTTTCACAATATAACAATATCACTAACTAAAAGGTTTGTAAACCTTTACAGTTGCTACGTTGCTCATGTCAATGCCCACCAATTATCTTGACAAATGGCCTACATCAGAAGAAAATGTTCCTAACATGAAAAATAGAAAAAAGGACAATAAAAAAACTGATAAAGCATGGAGAGACATAATGAAGCTTTCAGGAAGTATTAAAGGAGAACCAAAAGACTTTTCCTCCAACATAAGTAAGTATACTGCTCAGATGTATCGAGAAAAGTTTTAACTATCTTGCCAATGTCAAAGCCCATATTGTTTCTGCTCCCTGCTCTTTAAGTATTTTTGTGGCGTTTTTAAGAGTAGATCCTGTTGTCCATACATCGTCAAAAAGGATAACCGATTTTGGAACATTAAAATTTGTCTTTATTTTAAAAATATTTTCAACATTTTCCTGCCTTTCCTTTTTGGTCAATGAAGATTGGGGTTTTGTATATTTTGTTCTTTTTAAAATATCCATATAAGGCAAATTTAACAACTTAGCTAAATATTTAGCAATTAGCTCTGTCTGGTTAAAACCACGTAAATGTTTTTTGTACCAATGCAAAGGAATGGAAATAACTGTTGGTTTACTTTTAATAAAACTCATAAATCCGAAATTTTTATTGATTTTAGAAACCATCAAGTCTGTAAAAATCGGAGTAAGTTCTTCAATATACGGCTTATATTTATACTTATGGATTGCCTTTCTTAAAGAATCTCTGTAAACAAAAGCTACGCAAAATCCATCTAAACTATATATACTTTTACATTTCGTGTGAGTTTTTCCATAAACTGATCCCAGTTTGCATACAGGGCAGATATCAAAAGGAGTTATTAGTTTACTTTGGCAATCAATGCAGAAAAAATGACCGAATTTTTTGCAGGAAACACATCTTTTGGGGAAAATAATATCCAGTATTAAATTCATAAACCTAAGATTAATTTTTCTTTCTGCTTTCTAGTCATTCTTTTAATATCATATTCTCTTTTCCTGGCAGACTTTTCATCCTGATGCTGTTCTTTATAAACAAGTTTTACAGGCAGACGGGACCTGACATACTTCGAGCCTTTACCAAGTCTGTGCATTCCAATCCTTTTCCCAAAATCATTTGTAATTCCTGTGTATAAAGAATTATCACTACAGCGAAGGATGTATAGATACCATAATATTTTCATGCTGATATAATTGTAATATGAATAATTTGCTGTTTACAGTTAACGTTGAAGGCATTATACAAAAGGATAACCATTTCCTACTTGTTAAAAGAAGTAAAAAAGAAACTCATGCTCCCGGAAAGTGGTCTTTGGTGGGTGGAAAGGTAGAAAACCCATCTGCTATTCTTCCTGTTCTTGAGGATACTTTGAGAAGAGAAATTAAAGAAGAAGTTAACATAGAAGTAGAGAACGAAATGAAATATTTAACAAGTTCTTTTTTCACAACAGACGATAAAAAATCAGTTATTGATATAGTTTTTCTGTGTAAATATAAAAGCGGACAACTTTCACTCGTTGATAGAAATGAGTTGTCCGAAATTAAATGGATGAGTTATGAAGAAATTATGGAAAATCAGGAAATTATATCATTTACAAAGAAGTGTATTGAATTGGTGAAAGTTAAAGAGAAGGTGTGAAGCTATTACACCCGAAGGGTGTAAATTTTCAGGTTATGGCTGGGTCACCTTTATATAATCCAACTTAAATCCTGTCCAATTAGATCTGCAACAGAACGGGTTACCAAACCAAATACTTTCTGCAACTGCAGATGAAGGAGATGTATATTTAAGCACTTCATCAAGAAATAATTGGTATTTCTCTCCATCGAATACAATTTTACCAATGTGATAATCTAAATCAGGATTGTTTCCAATTATTGATTCGGTTAAACCAAAACGAACTACTTGTAGACCAAAATTACTTCCCTGCCAATATGCGATTGGGACATTTGAAGGATTATATCCGTCTTGTTGTTGAAAACCGAGTGCTACCCCAATACCTGATTCATCGACCGATGTATACTGAATACCAAATTCGGCTGTGAAAGAACCAGTTGAAGGAAAAGGATTTTTTTTACTCCTTATATAAAACATCGACGATCCTCCAGGAATTACAATTGAGCCATTATCAAAACTATAATTTCCTCCATTAGTGTTAAAAAATTCCCATTTTTTGGTATTAAGTCTATTTCTATTAAATTGATCAGAAAAAATCGTTCTAGGCCTTTTTGATACTGCTGAAAAATAAGAACTGTGGTTATCTATATACACGGATTTATCATTATTAGCTTTTGTAGGACTTACGAAGGTTAACAATAAAAGTAATCCTAAAACTACTCTCGAAGCTATTTTAAACATATATTTATTTTATACTAAGTATAGTTATAGATAAATGCAAGATAAAGGATTTAATATTTTCTGATTGAACTTGAGCTTTCCGAGCCCTATAATCAACTCATGAATATAGTAAATAAAAAAGCCTACAGCGAATATATAATTTCCGAAACTCTGGAGGTCGGAATTAAACTGCTGGGCGCTGAGGTTAAATCTATAAAAGGCGGAAGAATCAACCTCAATGGATCATTTGTCAAAATCGTGGGAAGCGAGATTTATCTGGTTAACGCAGGTGTACCTTTGTATCCTTACGCAAGAGTTGATGGGTATGACCCAAACAGAACCAGAAAGTTGCTGTTACACAAGAAGGAAATTATGTTTTTAAAGTCGAAAATAGAACGTTCTGGCTTGACGATTGTACCTTTAAAATGCTATACTAAGGGTGGTTTTATCAAGCTGGAAATAGGTATCGGGCGGGGCAAAAAGCAGTACGAGAAAAGGGAAGAACTCCGCAAAGAAGCCATTCAAAGAGACATAGATACAGCGATCCGGGGGAAATATTAACAATTGAATAAAAGGTAGTCCTCCTCCGTCCCGCAAGATGCGGGACTATGGCGGGACATAAGAAAAAGTAATCTGTCCGTTTTTGCGGACAGGCAACTTTTTCTAATGGGGATGGTTGTTCGATAATTGTAAGCTCTTTAAAATTGCACGCCGGCAATAGTTAAACGCCGTCTCGCCTCGCTAGTCGAAGCGGGAAAACTTAACTAAAAAATATTTGCTAACAAATTTAGCAATAGCATTGCAGATGCCAAGAAAGCTCTTCTTGAGTCAGTATTGGGAATCGGCAATGTCCGACCACAGGCTTTAGCATTTGCTTAAGCCCTAGGAAGGCATTTTATATTTCTTTCTCTGGCGGGGAATATAAGGTGAAAACACAGTCAGAGTGCATACTTTATGCCTGACCAGCGTAAGGAGTAAGTACAAAAAGGTCTTAGTATATTTTTTCCAGTTGGTTGGATCAAAAATATACGAGCAATAAAACCAACTACGCGTGTAGAAATTTTAAAATGTTTACGTTACACCCCGGTTCAACGCCGGGCATCTCCACCAAGATATATAATTTTTAATGTTATTATGGGTTTAGAGAATAAATCGGTTTCTCAAATACAGACAATTCAACGAATACAAAAAGCGCAATCACTACTTGAAAACCAAATTGTTAGAATGCACGAATCACAAGATCCTGAAATGCAGAGACGTATGGTATCGGGATTCCAAGCATTTATAGGACGAGTATTCGATCAACCGAATCTACCTCCAACTATATTTTTTATGTCCACAGAAGATGAAATCGTAAGAGCAAAAACTTTAATTGTAGATGTTTTAAAACAACTACATCCATTAGAAGCTGAGGTTATTGTTCAACGGTTTTCTCTAGATGGTGAAAAAAGAAAGACATTATTAATGGTTAGCCAAAGTTTAGGTTATCAGAACAGTGGAGAAAGAGCTCGTCAGCTTGAGGCAAGGGGTTTAAGAAGTGCTAGAAGATTTCTTCGACAACATGAGCTTTCACCTCTAGTGTTTCAAAGAGCATCTTCAGCTTCTGCATGAATATCAATTGAATAAATTAAACTTCCTGATAGTAGGAATATTTTACCTTGATCCTCGGAAACTACCATGTCAGTGATCCCTGATACAGCATCAACAAAATATTCGCTGTTGTATCTTCCATCGGTATCTAAAACCACCACCCTATTTGTTCCTGCATCATATATATATAAGTATTTACTTAGGTCATCTATAAATATATCTATTGCATTAACTAATGGATTATCAACTCCTTCAATTGTAATAAATTCCTCGTTTCCTCTGACATATTTTTTTACTCTGTTTTCTCCCAGTATCCATACTGAACCATCAATTGCCATTTTAACAACATTTAAAGGAATCGTTTCGTTTTCTGACAAATACGGACGGGCTGTGGTAAAGGAATTGCCCGATGGGGCAAACTTCCATATCTTTTTATTCCCGCCATCCAAAACGTATACATTGCCTGCATAACCAACCATATCTGAGGCGTTTGCAATTTCACCAATATCAGAAACAATTACCTGCTGCCTTTTAGATCCCGTTTCGGTTCTTACTAATCCTTTATCAGTTAATGTAAAAATGCTGGAGCCATGAATTGCAATATTTCTTGGATTAGGTGTATCGGCGCCTCCGCCGACTATTTCAGTTGAGCCACTAGCATCAACCAGCATAATTGACGTGTTAGTCTTATCCAAAACAGCTATATCTCCTTCATATATTGCTATTCCGTCACCATGGGCACCTGGTTTAACAACTGTTAAGTCTGCAAATATATTCGGAGAAACATGATAGGATTTTGAAACTGTCCCCAAAGCCTGTCTGGCTCTGGTTAACAAAGCTTCTGCCTCAATCCTTTCTTTTGTACCCTTTTTAAGGGTTTCTATAAATGAAACCAGCTCGCGCTCCGCTGAAGTTAAACTGATTTTGGCTCGTAAGGTATTAAGATCTGATAGAGCCTCGCCTTCTTCAATTCTGAAGGTTATACTTTCAAGCTGGGCACTGACTTTTGAGTTTGACGGATTTGACACTTTATCTCCAACAACAAAAAAACTTGCTCCCAAAAGACCAATAAGAACAAGGGCAATTACAAGAACTCTTTTTTTAGGGGTGGTAACAACTAATTTTATCGGGCTTGCGTTTAAGGAAATTCCTGGTTTATCAATAACCGGAGTTTTTTGAGGAAAAATAGCTTTTACCCTTGATATTATGCTTGGACTAGGAGCGACTACCTGAGGCTGACCGCTTACTTCTTTAAGATGCGTCATCTCAACAGCAGTCAGTTTTTCTGAAATTGAAGGTTTTGGACTTATTGAATTTTCTGGTACGACTTCGACGTTTAATGAAGTAATTGGGATTTCCGTCTTTTTAAAATAAGCGAAAATTGCTGCTGCTCCCTTGGAGTCATCGAAATTATGCAAAGCTGCACCGATTCTTTCCCCAGCAATTTGCGGATCACCTTCTTTGATAAAACGGTCAATTACTCCACTATGAGGTATGAGCTTCTCAAAAGCTTCTGTAGTTAGAACTAAAAGATCATTTTCAATTACTGTCCCCACCGCCAGACCATCACCTTTGACAATCTCACTCCACAAATCCCCTCTTTTTAAAATAGCAGCTCCATTCTTATAGCAGTATAAGAAGAGATTGTTTACGTTTCTCAAGCCAACAACCAAGCTTTTTAACTTCATCCTGTAAGGGCTATTTTCTATGTAGCCGGCAACAATTCTTCTAAAAGCCTCTTTTTCCTGGGGTTTGTGTCTATTTACCAGTTCAACAAGACCAGTTAAAAATACACTCGCCTCCTCTTTTATAGGAGTGAATCCGTCCCCCTGCATTTCGATAGTTGCAATAAAGTTTCCTTCAACCATCGTCTGGGACCATAAGAAATCATTACTTAAGCCAACAACTTGTGAGGTTATAAGTTCAAGTTCCATACCTATTTTAAATTACAAAATAAATATTGATATAACAAATAGGAATAACGCCCCAATAAAGTGGGCCAGAGACAATACTTGAAAGAAAGAAGCAACCGGTACTTCTACTGTAGTTGCCATAAGCCTTTCCTGACGGTATAAAACAAAGGCAAAAGAAATATAGATTATTTCCAAAAGCAGAACAAAAATTTTAACTATGAAAAGCGGATTTTGTGAAAATAGATTAATTATAAAATCCATAAATTTAGCTTCTTTGCAACAACCCTGTTATTATACGGGAAACCGTACTAGGATGAGGAACAGATAAAAATTCGATATTGGGATCAGATCCTGCTGTTTGCACAAATACATTGCCGTAATCAAATAATGAACCCAAAAGGCCGGCCCTTTTATATGTTACATCTTCTACATTCCCAATAACTGTTGAAGAGATCTCGTTATATAGAAGGTATATAAAATCAACATCAACAATTCTTTGTGTTGTGATTATATTGACGTTGTAAAACCAAAAAAGGAAATTCAAAAGTATATAACCTAAAGTTACTAAATACCAGAAAGCAAAACCAACAATTATATAGCCAAATGGAGTTGTAGGTGGAAGCAAATCAATAACATCAATAAATGGGAGGCCAAACACCGGAATAATGATAAGAAGGAAACTGACAAGAACCCAGCCAGTATTGGTAATCCAATGCTTTCTTAAAAATAAAAGGATTTCCTCCTGGGGATGCTGACCTCTGAACTTAATACCCAAAGGATGCTCAACAAACGTTGAAAACATTCTGGCAGGAATATGTTTGACTGATTCTGTCATCTCCAGCGATTTTACTACTTCCTCTCTATATTGAAAAGCGCGCTTTTAAGATGAATTGCTCCCGGGACTCTAAGATTAAAGGCTTTGTAAAATTTCTGTCCGTCAAATTCCTTTCCATCAACAATTACTTTCCCTGTAACCCCATTATCCTGATACTGTACAGATACCGATGAAACTGAGGTAAGACCGCCACCGTATTTATCAGCCTCCTGTTTTAACCTTTCTTTACTCCATGGCTCATCATTTCCGCCAAAACAACTTCTGACATCTTCAGGGAATATCCCGCTTGTATCACCTCCTGAGGAATAAACAATGGCAGCATTTACGATGTCCGCAAATTCAGCGCTGGTTAGCCAGGGATGAGATCTTCCGCAAGTAGTACCACTTCTTGTTTTGTACCAACCTTTATAAAACCAGGGGCTGCCGCCAATTTTCTCGTAAGCCGCACTGGTCCAGCCCTGTCTGCCATTTTTAGTATCCCAAAATCCGGGAGTTGAATGGCCAAGAGAATTATAAGATTCTTGGTATCCTCCTGAAGTTGAGGCGTAAAATGCATTTACCACCTCCCCACTGGAGTTACTTACAAGTATTTTACCCCTGGTATCTGAAACTGCTGCTGCCCAAGTACTATCACCTGTCTTGCTTGCCTTGTAAACCTGACAATTCTCAGAAGTACATATAGTGCCACCGGCATTTCTATTGCCCATTCTCCAACCAACGTATGCAAGAGCATAACTTCTTGCAGCAATTGCCTGGGCTTTTAAGGCCTCATTTCCACCTTCCCCTGCCCATGAAGATGGCATTTCTGCAATACCTTTAAGATAATCGTCTTCAAAACTTTTTGAACCTTGATCTGTATTAATATTCCCCGGCGAATCAATGCTCTCTATTCTCACATCTCCAAAATAGCTTTTCAGAATTAGCTCATAGTTTTGTCCTTCTTTGGCTCTTCCAAAAGCTCCATATTGGCTCATACCTTTAAAGTGCGGGGCTCCAAAGGAAAATGCTGCAAAAGCAGGAGAAAAACCCGGATTATAATCAGGGCGGCTCCCTGGATCATCTGCAATTGGTACTTCTCCAACAGATGTTGAAAATAAACCGACTTTTGCTGCCAAAAGTTCATTTTGACGAGCTGACAAAACAGCGATTTCTTTGTCTAAATTTTCCTGGTATGTTTTGGCTCCAGCAATTTCTCCTTTTAAAAATTGCGCTTGTTTATCTATATCTCCTTTAATAACAGCTAGCCTATTTTTCTCTCCTTCCAACTCTTTTTTCTTATCCTCAAGAGCCCTGACATATAGAACTATATCTGTGATTACCCTTTTATCCTCATCAATAACTGATTTTCTGTAAGCTGCGAGCCTTAGTGTTTCTCCTAAATCGTTGGCTGTTGACAGTAAATGAAAACCCATGCCAACATCAGCAATACTTGATTTGTAAAAAGAGCGGACTCTTTTTTCTAAAATATCCTGCTGTAAAACTAATCCTTCCTCCCCTTCCTCTACTTCTTTTTCTTTCTCTAGAACCTGTTTTTCTACAACTCCAATTTTCCGCAATAGTTCATTTAAATTTGCATCAAGCCTTTTCAGATTTGACTCTAAGGGAGTGGTTGCAGCCTTGCTCATTTCCAATGCATTTTTAAGATCAGATAATTTTTTCTCGATCTCTTCCAGCTCATCAGCATAAACTGGAGTAAACGCAGTTACTGTTATGATAAATATCAGAATAAAAAGGGAGCAGATCCTTTTAATCATCTTAAATTTATTATATCATCCTATTTCCTTGCATTATCCTACCTATATTAGATACACTGGTATTGATGAAGACTTTCTCTTCCATAATTTTACTGTTTATACTTATCTTTGTAACTTTTAGTTTTGATAAAGTTTATGCACAGACGCCAACACCAATACAAAGTTGTGATCTTTGCGGCTGGTGCAAACCAGGCACAACAAGACCTTACGACTGGCCTGACTGCATGCAGTGTCTGTTCCCAACGACTACAATTCCTGGAGATGGGAGTAAACCTTTAGCTAACACTAAATACCCATCTCACCCAGAAACTCCCAAGCAGTGGACTGTTTTCGGATGTCTGGATGTTGGCGCAGGAGGATTTGTAAATCAGATTTATAAACTGATAATTGCCTTTGGATCTGGATTTGCATTCTTGGCAATTATTTATGGAGGATTTAAAGTGTTGACAGCCTCAGGCGATCCAATTCAGGTTTCTGCTGGAAAACATATCATTATGGGTGCAATCTCTGGTATTCTACTTATTATATTCTCAATATTTTTGTTACGATTAGTAGGAGTCGAGATTATTAGATTGCCAGGGTTTGGGTAAACCATTATGAAATCTAAAACTTATCTATTTGTTGATGGAAGTAATCTTTACGGTGGACAATACGAACTTTTCGGACCAAGTAAGTATTTGGATTTCGATAAGTTTATTAAAGAAATTGAGGATAATTTACAAATTAATTTTGATAAAATCTTTTTTTACGCTTCATATTCACCAAAGCCTAAAAATATAACTAAAAAACAAAAACTATATTTAAAGAATGAAGGCTTATTTTATAAGAGTGTCAAAAATACCAAAAATACGACTTTTTTTACTGGTTACCGCTCTAAAACTAGCGGAAAAGAGAAAGAAGTAGATGTTAAGCTTACCGCAGATTTGGTAAGTTTTGCCTACCAGAAGAAGTTTGAAAAAGTCTTTCTCTTTTCAGGCGACGCAGACTTTTTACAAGCTCTTTTCACCATAAAATCTCTAAGTAAACATATTTATGTGATGTGTATTCAAAATAAAGTAATGTACCGCGCCACCTTTCATTTTAAAACATATATATTCGGTATTGAAGAGTATTTAAAGCTAAAGTTTTTGAGGTTTCAAAAATTTGAATATTTTAAACTTAAAGAAAAAGATGTAAGTTGCAAGATGTCATAAAAAAAGCCCCCGCATGCATGCATGCGGGGCAAGTTAAAATATTTATAACATATGTTTTACCAATTGTCAATGAAAAAACCAGTCAAAAATACCCAAGGTGCTGCCTCAATTCCACCTCTAAGGTGGGATGCTAAACTAGTTGGCGTAGAAATTATTGTGTCCTTCCGTATCCCGATTTAATCGGGAGAAGGAGGATTAAGTTACAAGGGTTTGGATAAATAAAAAGGAATAATGAAAAAGATATTTTTAATTGTTTTCTTAATTTTATATCTAATATTAGGATCTTCAAAATATTCTTATTCAGCTGAAGGACGATGCGGGAATATAGAAATAACTCGGACGGTAAATAATGAAAATATCAATTTTCCCTCTGATGACAATAGAATTTATCCTGGCGATACTGACATAAGTCTAATGATACAAATACAAGGCGATGTTAACCCGAACAATTATTACTCATATTATGTCAAGAGGGTAAACGATTCAAATAATGGTGGTTGGATTAAGGCAGAACAAAATGGGGTAAACATCGGATCTACTTTAGGAGTTAGACGCGACAACAATGGATATATTAATTTAAATGTTAAGCCAGGAAATGTTTATAACAAGCGTAATCCTGGAGTTCAACGAGATAATGATATATCTTTAATTCCAAATTTAGAAAATCCTATCAACTGGAATGATGATGATCTGATAATACAGATCATTGAAACTCAGGGAGAAATACCTAGATTAGATGCCTCTCCTGAAAATGTAGTGTGTGAAGTCCAACTTAAACCAACAATCAACTGTAATGAATATGAGAATTATTATTTTGCTCAGGGCAGTAACGGTTTCGCTATGAGTTTTAGAAATAATAATTTTATTCCTCCTACAAACAACGAGAATAGTTTTTATTTTGAACTAAAAACCCCTAGTCTGGAGAGGAATGCTGCAGATAAAAGAAACGCCACTACGAATTTTAGCACTCCTGATTTAAAAATATTTGCTTTACGTAACAGCGGAGAAAATAGTGCTTTTTGGGGTACTGATCCCACATATATAGGTTCTGGGAAACTAATACTGAGTTACTATAATAAAGCTATTTGCCAACAACCTTATCTTAGTCTCAATAAAGAATATGAACAACAACTCTCACAATGCAAAATTACAGCCGAAGTTGACAACGACTTAAATTATACAGGTAATATAATAATTGAAAACACACCAACTAAGATATTAGATAGTCGACAGCTTGATTGGTTAGATACGGGTAAATCAACTGCTCTTCCTAATGGCACTATTATATACGCATCGCCTTACGTTATTGCGCTACCGTTAAGTGATTATAACTCATTATTTACTTTGCAAAATCAATCGCAGTCACCAACTCTACATCCCACTAATGTATCTGGAATATATAGCTTTGACAAAAATATTTTAAGTAATGATCCGTTAGCATGTTTCAATGATAATCAAACAAATTGTTTTAAAATTAACAATAATGTCAAAAGTAATCTAAATAAAAATCTTACTGCGAACGAGAAATATTTTTTTTCTATTGTCTATGATGTCTCAGGTATAGGGGGTCAAATTGCTTATAAAATTCCATGTCAAACAGTGTTTGAGTACACACAAGGAGGTAAAATAACTACCTACCCCACGCCTACAGCGTACCCAACGATTGCCTACTCTGCAGACACTCCTACTCCCCTTCCAAGAAATGCATTGTGCAATGCAATTAAAGACCCTGATGAAAAGAGTAAATGTACCACATGTATTGGCAATAACGAGGATAATTCAAGCGCACAAGGAGTGTGGACGGGAATAGGGTGCATAGAAACCGGCATTAGTCAGTTTATATCCAGATTTTTCTCAATTGGCCTGGGTTTAGCAGGCGGAATTGCCCTTCTATTTTTTATCTATGGAGGATTTTTGGTATTGACATCTCAAGGAAATGCAGAACAAGTTCAGCAAGGAAGGGAGATTATAACTTCTGCAATAGCCGGACTTTTACTTATTATCTTTTCTGTCTTTATATTACGTTTAATCTCAATCGATATATTAAAATTACCAGGTTTCGAAACTAATGACGTGTGTTCAGAATCAGGAGGAGAATGTAGCTTAAGTTGCGATAACAACGATAAATATACAGGCGTGATAATATTAAAAAATTCTTCAGAAGACTCTGACCGGTTGATTCAATGCAAAGTTGATGATCAAGATGCTTTATGTTGCCAACTTAAGTAGTAGAATAGAAATATGGAGAAAGTTTTGAGTCAAAATTTAATATTACCAACAGTTGAACACCAACCGGGGATATCACCTGCGCCAACTATTGTGGTTTCAGGACCGTTAGATGCAGTAAGATTTCCAGATTTAGGTGCAGTAATAACTGAACTTCTTAAATACCTCTACCCTATTGCCGGGATTATATTATTTGTATATATAATTGCTGCTGGGTTTCAGTGGCTGACAGCTAGTGGTGATCCTAAGAAAATTGAGGCGGCAAGACAAAGACTTACTTATGCAATCCTGGGATTTATCCTTCTTATAGCTTCACCCTGGGTAGCAAGAATTGTGGAACTTATTTTCTCCCCTAATGAACCGTTCTTCTAGTTTGTACAAATTTGACAAATATTACAAATAGTGATATTGTAGTAATACTATGAAAAGTGTGAGTATAAGTGATGCCCGAAACAACCTTGCTGAACTGGTAAACCAGGTTGCTTATGGCAATCAACAAATAATAATCAAAAAAATGGGTAAACCATTAGCTATTCTTATAAACACAGAAGAATTTACTCATAAAAAAACAGTGCGTAAAACTGGAAAACTGCCTTCATTAACCGCAGGAACAATCAAGGCTCCAAAGTCATTTGATATTACAAAAGTATTTGAAGCCATAAAAGAACCTTATGACACAAAAAGTTTACTTGGACGCTAATATTCTAATTGCTCATCAAATACAAAACCATCCCTTTTACGAAAAATCGCTTGAAGTTATTGACAGTTTTTTTCAGCAGAAATTTGTTTTTGTAATCGCAAGCTTAACTATGGATGAATTTATGTACGGTACTATTCAAGCATTAAAAATTATTGATAAGAACAAAAAATTTGAATATATAATTGATGAATTAAACAAAGCTACCCGAGCCGTATTATCGTGGGAGAATTTGGAATTAATTGATTTTCAGCATACATCATTGGAACTTTTAACAGTTATTAGTTTAATGAAAAAATATCATTTAAAACCTAGAGATGCTTTTCATCTAAGAATTATGCAGCAACAAAATATCAACAACTTTATTACTTTTGATCATGATTTTGATATTCTATTAAAATCCGGAAAAATTAATATCATTCACTGAATGAATTCATATGTTCACAAAACACGTAACAGTATTACTTGATAAGGAAACCCACTCTATGCTTGTTGCTATTGCAAAAAGAGAAAATACAACAATAAGCGCACTTATCAGAGAAGCTATTGATTCTATGTTTAAAAGAGGTAAGAAGATTAATAAAAATTCAAGATAAAAAAATCATATTTATTTCCCAAAATTCCTTTTTCTCCTCTGATATTCCTCAATTGCTTTATCAAATTCCGAAACTGTAAAATCCGGCCACAAAGTTGGAGTGAAGTAAAATTCAGTATATTCCATTTGCCAGATCATAAATCCGGAAAGCCTGATATCTCCCCCTGCTCTTATTAATAACTCAGGTTCCGGCTGCCCCGCGGTATCTAAAAATTGTCCGAAGTTTTGAGTTGTTAAATTTCGAATTTCGAATTTCGAATTTCGAATTTTTTTTATGGCTCTGATGATTTCGTCACGCCCACCGTAATTTAAGGCAATATTGACAGTGATTTTCTTATTATTCTTTGTTTTTTCTACCCAATAAAGTGTTTTTTCATAAATATCTTTCGGAAACTCTCTTAAATTACCAATTATTTTTAACTTCACATTTTTCTGATGAAAACTGTCAACTGTTTTATCTAGGTTGTTGCGGAATAAATTTAGAAGGAACTCAACCTCTTTTCTATCTCTCCTCCAGTTCTCAGTTGAAAATGCCCAAAATGTCAAATATGGGATTTTCAACTCAATCGATCTGTCTATTATTGGCTCAATTCTGTCCTGTCCAAATGTATGGCCTTTGAAAATTGCAAAGCCCTGTTTTTTTGCCCATCTTCGATTCCCGTCCATTATTAAGGCTACATGTTGAGGTAAATTATTTTTATCCATAATTAAAATAATTACTTATTTAACAATTCTAAATATTCGCGAGGAGACAATATCTTTATACCTTTATAATCAGCAAATGGAAAGTGTTTCTTGTTTCCTGTTACAATATATTTAGCTAAACCCTCTATTGCACAGGCCAGTATCATGTTATCATCAGGATCGTCTTTTAATTCAGATACTTCAAGAATTCCTTCAGTAACAAAAGATTTTAAATTAAGCGTTTTTATAAATTCATTAACTTCAAAAGTTGTTTTACGAAGTAGTTTTAAAACGCCTGGTCTTAGTAAGACTTCATGCAATTCAATTATTAATTGGGGCGATGCAATCAAAACAAACTGTTGTCTTCTCCAGGCATCAAGAATCTGTCCAGGAGGCGTGTTTTGAGATTTAATTCCAGAAATAAAAACATTAGTATCAAGAACGACTCTTAACATTTTTAGCTTTTCTAACCTCTCTTATTGCTTTCTCAATAATTTTTTCCGCTTCCTTAACTGACACATTTTTACTTGCTTCCCTTGCTTTGTCAATAAATTCAAATCCTTTTTCCCACTCTTCCTTTGTAAAACGCTTTGCTGGATTCATAATTTTTTCATAATCACTGTAAGCTACAAGAGCTGCAACCGGCTTTCCATTCTTGGTAATCACAACTTTTTGATCTCCGTAAGCGACTTGGGATATTAAATCAGAAAGTTGCTCACGAATTTCTTTTAATGGTACAACCTGACTCATAAAACTCCTTTTCTAAATTAATAATATACCAAGTATAACAAAAAGTTATAAACATTACAAGTATTTAAACTATTAAGTGTGCTCCTTTTGCAGGCTTATTTATAATAATATCCCTAATCACGTCTAGTTCTTTTAATTTTTTAGTTAATTTATTCAGATTCTTTTTTTCAACCAGTATATGGACATCCTGGCCGGTATTGATTGTGAAATATGCTTCCAGACCGTCAGTCCTTAGTCTTTTTACAAATTTCATAACTGTCAAACTCTCGGCTGTCCAATATATAAGTGAGGGGTGTGAAGTTAGCATTACAGCGTGCATTTCCAATGCTTCGGCTTCGCTCAGCACACCCAATCTAGTAAAATCTTTAATTTTCAAAGCTTGTTTGCATTCCTCTATCTTCTTTTTCATTCCCAAAAGTCTGGTTTGAAAAAATGGACTGGTATCTACTAATTTCTGCCCTTCGGTACTCCCTACTTCTTTTTTATTTTTACTAACTACAACCACAACATCATATATTTCCCAATATGATGGTGGGTATAAAGATACTGAATATGATGTGCTACTTGTATCACCGTCTAACCACTCAACAATTCCATCAGGAATTGACCTGCATGCAGAACCAGAACCCTGTCTTGCCAGAATTGATAACTCCTTTTCTGACAAAGATAATCCAATACTTTTTGTAGCAGCAAGCGATAATGATGCAAAAACTGAAGCTGATGCTGAAAGACCTGTGGCAACAGGAAAATTGTTCTCAATTGCAACTTTTGCCCTGGTAGTTTTTTTAGCCAGCTCTCTTACTCTATCTAAATGACCACTAACTCTTAAAAGAACTTGGTTATCCTCTTTACCGTTAAATAAAACCTTGTCTTTTGTTAATTTGTCATTAAACTCAACAGTTGTTTTTGTTAACAGGTTGCTTAAATTCATACTAATGCTTCCGTTTTGGGGAAGCCTTAGAATCTCATCTTTCTTACCCCAGTATTTTATAAACGCGATATTAGAAGGTGCTATAGCTGTATACTTCATAAGATCAAAAGATCATAGGATCAACAGATCAAGACATTAATTTTTGTTCTTTTGATCTATTGTTCTATTGATCTCTTTCTGTTCTCACTCCTTCAGCATTTGTTTTAACATTAATAATCTCTCCTCCAGATTCAGTTATGGCTTTTTCAACTGATTTTTTTCTATCCTCATTTACCAAAGCGATCATACAATCTCCTCCTCCTGCTCCTGATAACTTTGCTCCCCATGCGCCGTTTGAAATTGCACTCTTACACATTTTATCAAGAAGGGGTGTACTTACACCTAACTTTTGTAAAAGATTATGGTTTTTAGTCATCAATAAACCCAATTGCTGATAGTCTTTATTTTTTAAACTAATACTGGCTTTATCAACAATTAAAGTCATTTGCTTAAATAGCGAATCCAGCTTGGCTCTTGATTTATTATATTCCTGCCTTACTTTATTGATAAGAGTTGGAGTATCTGCTTTTACTCCACTGTAACCTACAACTAAAGGCAACCGGCTACTTTTAATTTTTTCAATTTTTTTACCGCCTTTTATATAATAAATAATTCCTCCATAAGTTGCTGCGGCAACGTCAAAACCTGAGCCGACTTTTTGAATATTAAGTACTATCTGATAACTTAATTTAAAAATCTCTCCCTTAGAAAGATTTATATTAAACAGTTTGCTTAGACCTTCAACTAGGGCAACAGTAACAGCTGATGATGAACCTAAACCTACTCTATGGGAAAAATCACCATTAGTTGTTACTTTAACTGAAGAATTAATATTAAATTTTTTCTTAAATAAATTTAAAGTCTCTATTACAAATTTAGTTTCTTTTACCTGGGGAGCTATAACTTGATCATTATTACCATTTATAAACTCAACTGTCACATACATTCTGGTATCCATGGCTGTAACTATGCAAGGATAGCCATAAACAACAGCGTGATCGCCGAATAATAACAATTTACCCGGAGCAGAAACTTTGATCTTTTGATCTTTTGATCTTTTGATCACTTGACTTCTAATCTCACTCCTTCTTCACCAAGAGCTATTGAATGAACTATATATTTATACTTCTTGGCAATTTTTTGAATTAATTTTTCATCTCTTGTATAACAAAGCATAAGTCCAACAGGCCCTTTACTGCCTCCCCCTCCACAGATTTTTACTGCCCAGCCAGCATCTTCTATATCCTTAATAAGCGGCATAACTTTTAAAGATACAGCGCCCAATGCCTCAAGCGTTCTTTGTCCGTTTCTGATCGCTTGCAATAAAAGAGGTTCATCGCCTGTTTTTAATGCCATCGTCATGTCTTTTACCGCTCTCTCGTTTTCATCCAAAAGTCTTGCTGCCTTATCAGGATTTTTCTTAATAAAGTCAGAGACAATTGCTATCATTTCTCCTGTATGTTCAACTGGGCTGCCGGTATCAATTAATATAAAGCTGCCAAGTTTTTTTGAAGGCTTAAATGGAAGCTGCCAAACACTTTTTAAGAACTCTAATTCTTTCCTATACCAAATAAAGCCGCCGAAAGTAACTGTAGTATTATCTCCTCCTGAAGGATTGCCATGTTTTTTCTTTTCCACTTCATAGGCCAATTCATTTATAAGCAGGGGGTTCCATACTTTTTTAAGATAGTATAAAAGTGCTCCAAGTGTAGCTACAGAAACTGCTGCAGATGAACCAGCGTGTCTGCCAATAGGAATTTGGGAAGAAACACTAATTATTACTTTTGGTTTTTTTGTCAACTTAAGTTTATTACAAACAATTTTTACTGATTCGTTAATAAGCAAATCACTGTCTGCTTTAATGGAAAAATTTGTCGATGGTTTAACAGTTGCATACAGCCGCCAGTTAATCGCGCTTATAAGTGCTGGTTTACCATGAACAATAGCATGTTCTCCCATTAGATTAATTTTCCCAGGTACGGAAACCGTAACACTACTTGGAGATGAGTTTGAATTTTGCACCATAAGGTATAACGCCTTCCCGATCAGTTTTTTTGACACGCCTTAAAACCACTTCAACAACTGCCCCAATTTTTACTTTATCAAGATCACAATCAACGATGCTTGCTGTTAATTTAGATTTTCCAAAGCTAGCCAGAGCCACAGGATAAGGAACCTGTCCTTCAAAACCAGAAGGAGGAACAAAAATTATGGTAAAACTTTCAATCACTCCAATTTTGCCTATAAGAGAAGCTATTTTTTTCTGATTTCTCCAAATTTTAACTGGCGAGATGTTATTCATAAAATCAAGAGATCAAAAGAACAAGAGAACAAAAAATAATAAAAAATTTGATCATATGATCTATTGATCTTTTGCTCTTTTGAAAATGTTAACAACGGCAACAGCTCCGCTACCACCTACATTATGAGTAAGTCCAATTCTTACATCTTCAACCTGTCGTTTATCAGCTTTACCCCGCAGCTGTTCTACTACTTCAACAATTTGTTTAACCCCTGTTGCTCCAACAGGGTGACCACAAGCTTTAAGTCCTCCTGAAGTATTAACAACAAGTTCTTTAGACCTACCCAATGTTAATTTCTCTTCAAAAATAGCTTTGCCTGATTTTCCCTTTTGATAAAATCCTAAATCTTCGAGGGCCATAATTTCAGCAATCGTAAAACAATCATGCACTTCAGCGATATCAATATCAGCAGGTTTAACATTTGCTTGTTTATATGCCTTAATAGCTGCCAATCTGGCGCTTTTTAAGGAAGTAATGTCGTCTCTTTTTGAAAGTCCTAAAGAATCTGTGGCTACCCCGCTTCCAATTACCCACACTGGTTTATTTTTCCCACCAACATTTTTTTCATTTACTAATACAGCGGCTGATGCTCCATCAGATATTGGAGAGCAATCAAGAAGAGTTAAAGGATCGGAAATCATGGTGCTTTGAAGAGCTTTCTCAATTGTTATTGCTCTTTGAAATTGAGCCTTTGGATTAAGACTTCCATGATAGTGATTTTTAACAGCAACTGAGGCTAAATACTCTTTTGGAATTTTATACTTATTTATATAAGCTCTGGCCATAATTGCATATAATCCTGGGAAAGTAATTCCTGAAACTCTTTCTTCTTCACTGCCTGCTCCCATAAGTCCTGAGGCCACTTCATCTGGCTTATGATCAGTCATTTTCTCAACCCCAATTACCAAAACTCGATCATATGCTCCTGATTTAATTCCTAAATAGGCATTGTGAAATGCCAAACCTCCTGAGGCACATGCTCCTTCAACTTTAAAGGCCGCACAATTTGCTCCCAATTCCTCTGCAAAAAATGATCCCAGATTTTCTTGATTACCAAGAATTCCAGAAAGCATGTTACCAACATAAATAGCATCGATATCAGCAATTGATAACTGCGAAGCTTTAAGAACTTCATTTGCTGTTTGACTAACCAACGTTCTCGGAGAAACATCCCATAACTCTCCAAATTTTGAGGATGATACTCCTAATACCGCAGTTTTCATATTGCACCTCTTGCTTTCAAATAACCAATATAAGAAACGTATTTTTTATCCTCAATCATATCTTCAACAGTTTTGCCAAAATTAATTTTTGCAATAGCTTTTGTAGTTTTTAATATTATGCTATCTGCTCCTGCTCCTGAACCATAGGAAGCCAAAAAAATGTATTGATTTGGTTTGGATTTCTCCAAAACAGTTGCCAGCCCTATTAAAGATGATGCTGAATAGGGATTGCCAATCTTTTTAACCACCATTGACTGTTCTAATTGCTCCCTGGTAAAACCTAATCTTAAAGCTGCTTCTTTAGGAAAGTTGCCATTGGGCATATGAAAAACACAACTGGCAAAATCAGAAGGTTTCATATTGGTTTTTTCTAAAAGTTGTTTTGAGGCAGATAAAACATGGGTAAAATATGCAGGTTCTCCTGTGAATCTTCCAGCATGCGAAGGATATGCAATACCATCCCGTCTCCAAAAATCAGGGGTGTCTGATGAATATGACGTATAATCTAAAATTTCTGCAATAACTTCGCTACTGCCAGATCCAACAATATAACAACCTGCACCTGCTCCAGCTGTGTATTCTAAAATGTCATGAGGTTTTGCCTGAGCACAATCTGCTCCAATTGCCATTCCGTAAGCAACTTTTTTTTGGGAAACAAGAGACAGAGCGTATAATAATCCTGTTGTTCCAGCTTTACAAGCAAACTCCAGATCTGAAGCCATATAAGAATTCCCGGCTCCCAGAAATTCACCAACAGTTGTTGAAGTAGGTTTTACTGCGTAGGGATGTGATTCGCTTCCTAAAATTAAACATCCCAGACTAGTTGGTTTTAAATTTACTCTTCGTAATGCTTGCCTTGCAGCTTCAATTGCCACTGTTGTTGTGTCTTCATCTAATCCCGCAACAGCTTTTTCATAAACTCCAAGAGAACTAGAAATCGTGCTACCATCTTTACCCCAAACTGAAGCGATTTCGTTTATGGTCAACCTGTTTCTTGGTATGTATGTTCCAAAACTCACAATCCCAGTCATATTTTCTCACCTCTTCCTAATTTTCTATGAGCGGCAGCTAATGAACCCTGGGAAAAACTAGCTAAAAGTGATAGCTCACCAGCCAGTACACTACCTGCTACGATTTCAGCAAATTTCATGGCATTATTACCATCATTTCCTCCATAAACACCTAATAATTCCAAGGCTTCTTTTTGTGTACCTAGAGCTGTACCTCCTCCCACTGTTCCCAACATAAGATCAGGGAGATACACGCTTATATACAAATCTCCCTCTTTAGTTACTTCAGTCGTGGTTATACCCATAGATCCTTCGACTACATGAGCAATATCCTGACCCGTTGCAGCAAATATCCCTGCAACAACATTGGCAAAGTGAGCGTTGAATCCCATAGATCCGGCAAGAGCTGACCCTATCATGCATTTTCCTAACCAGACTTTATAAATATCATCAGAGGTTGTTTTTAAAACAGCTTTTACTGTATTTTTATCAACTGCTGCCTCAGCCCAGGCTTTAATTCCTCTTTTTGCAATCATATTTAACCATGCTGGCTTTTTATCAATATCAAAGTTTCCGGCAACCGACAAACATTTAAATCCGGTTTCTTCCTCAATAACAGAAACTATATTTTGGGTAGCAATTGTAACCATATTCATCCCCATAGCATCTTGGGTATCAAAATAAAACCTGATAAAAACATAAGAAGCGGTTCCGGTAACTTCTGATTTTTTGTATTTTATGTGCTGGGAAGTAGACTCGGCCGCTTTTTTAATTACTGACTGATTATTTTTAATCCAATCATATAATTTTTTCTGATTATCTAGTGTACCCACATAAAATACAGGACCACGGGTAGTACCAACTCTGTAAGCGTATGTATTTACTTCTGATATTGCCTTACACCCTCTATTTACCGAAGCCACAAGAGCGCCTTCTGTCGTAGCCAAAGGTATATAATATTCCTTAACGCTTGACGCTCGACGCTTAACCCTAAGCGGTCCAGCAATACCCATAGGAACCTGAGCAATTCCTATCATATTCTCACAATTCTTGCTTGAAGCCATTTTTTCATCCAATGTGAAACTGCCAATGTTTTTCAAGTGAACATTTGTTAATTTCTCAATATAATCTCTTCTGTCTTTAACTGTTTTAAAATCTCTTAAACTTTTCATATAAATGGAATTCTAAATAAACCTAATTTATACGTAAAAAGAGAGTATAAAATGGCTAAGGGAACAATAATTATTGTCGAAAGGATAATCTTTCCCAGACTTAACTTGTGGCCAAAGCGTAATGTTAAATAGTAAAGCATACCTTTCCAATAAAAACATGTTATTGATATTCCGATAAAAACTAAACTAAAAAGCTGGCCTTTTAGGGAATCAGTTCTTGGAGGTGGAAGAAGAAAATAAAAGAATGAAGCTGTTAAAAACCATAAAAGTGTAGGAATAAGTGAATATAACCAGGGATAGAAAATATTCGAAGGACTTGCCTTTCCCCCAAACAGTTTTCCCACAAAATAAATAATACCCCAGGAGAAAATAAATGTAAAAATTATACCTGAGAACAATTTGCCAAAATGCAAAGTAAGAAGAAGTGATCCGCTATCCAACCCTTTTCTCAAAAGTGAGGCCAAACCAATATAAATTACAGCAAGTATATTTATATATATAATCTCCAAAGGATTTACGCCTTTTGATAAAGAGCGCATGGTCTCATAAGGCCTGATAATAATACCCAGCAAATGCCTCAAAAATAAAGTAAAGGATGTGTACATAAGCTAAAAGCCGTACTGAAGAAGACTGACAATTCTTACAATTAGAGTACCCAAAATGACCCAAGCAAATAGTGTTGATAAAAATCCACCCAGCATTAAAAATCTAATTGGTGATTCTTTGATATGGGGAACTATTTTTCTCCAAAAAGGAGTGAGAAGTCCAATGTCCTGAGGGGGTACGCTTGATACAGCATACATCCTTTCTTTTAACTGCTGATACAATTTATCTTCTTTCATATGGTTGCCCAGATTTTTACAAAAGCTTTCCTTGCCCGGAATAACATAGACTCGGCGCTTTTAAATGAGAGCTTCAATTCTTTAGTTATTTCAATTATGCTTTTATCATCAACATACTTAAGAGTAATAATCCTTCTATAAGATACGGGTAAAAGCGAAAATACTCTATCGATATCAATCTTTTTTTGTTTATTTGCCAAAATCTCCTCTGGTCCTAAAAGAGTTATAAGCAATGATTCTAACCTTGGAGACTGGGAAAAAAATATTTTCTTGATCTTTTTTTTCCTGTAATAATCAATTACTTTATTTTTGGCAATCGAGAATAAAAAAGTACTTAGCTTTGATTTATAAGAAAAATCTCTTAAAGCATCTATTGAAGAAAGAAGGCTGTCCTGCAAAATTTCTTCTGCATCCTCAATAGTTGCCGTCCTGTTTTTAATGAAAGTAAAAAGCCGGGGTGTATATAAATGATAAAAAATCCGCAGAAATTTTTCATCTCCCTGCAAAATACCCAAAATCAGCTCTTTTTCGTCTTTTAACGAAAATGCTTTCATAATATAGTAGTCGTCACAGTTGCTAAAATCATTCTGCTATAATTATATCTTATGGACAATCCATATTACAAACAGGAGCTATTTGTAGCCCAAGTTGATAAAAAAGATAATGTTATTGGAGAAGTTGAGCGCTGGAAAGCTCATAAAGATGGAGCCTTACATAGAGGATTTACAGCAATTCTTACTTATAATGGACAATATCTTCTTCAACACCGCAAGCACCCAGCTTTTGACAAATATTGGGACTTTACATTTTCATCTCATCAGATATATGAAAATGGACAACTTGAGAGTGATTTAGATGCAATATATAAGGCCTTATTTAGAGAATGGAACTTAAATAAAACAGATATATTTGAAAAACCTAAAAAAATAGGCCAAGTTTATTACTTGGCAAAAGATCCCCACAGTATTTATACAGAACATGAAATTGACTATATATATTTGGCCAAAATCAAAAAACTCCCCCATCCTAATTTAGACTATTCCTATAAATATGAACTTATTGATTCGGTTGATAAGATAAAAAAACTGCCCGCTTCGCCAAAGCTTCAGCGAGGCGAGCCTTCATCCTATATCCTCGCCCCATGGGTAAAACAAATTATCACTGATACACCGTTTGACAATAAATGAGGGGGGATCTAGACTAGTTTTAATGGAGATAATAAAACAAGTTCACGCAGAAGTTGACATCATCACGCCCTTTAAACCAGCCCAAACTTTTCCAACGATTGGCTCTCTTATAAACGTACTTGCCAAAAACGCCATGGTATTCGCCGGCATAATATTTTTTATCATGTTTATCTATGCTGGTTTTAAATATATTCAGGCTGCAGGAAAAGGTGATCCAGCTGAAATACAAAAAGCAAACAGCCTGGTAGGCGCATCCATGGTTGGACTATTGCTGGTTGTAGGTGCATACTTTATTGTATATATAATTGAAACCGTAACTGGAATTAAAATATTAAATCCGGGTTTTTAATATGTTTTCAATAATACTTCCTCAACTTTTTGGCACAATCGAACCGCCAATTGGCGGATACTCTGCTGATATATCAGGACTAACTCAACTTGCCACCAATCTTATAAGGCTTGCGATATTAGGAGCAGGCATCTGGGCATTTTTCAATTTTCTTGTTGCCGGATTTAGCTTCTTAACCGCTTCCGGCGATCCTAAAAAAGTTGCAGCTGCCTGGGAAAGAATATATTTGAGTGTAGTCGGACTTGTAGTTATCATTGCTTCGTTTATTCTGGCTGCTGTAGTTGGCTTTGTGGTTTTCGGTGATCCGTTATTTATACTACGACCACAGATATATAAACCTGTTGTACCAACACCATGAACATTATAAGACCAGTATTTGCTGAAGTTACACCTGTACCTGCAGGAAATTTCTGTGATGGAGGAGGATTAGGTCCGTTTGCAGACTTCCTGTGCAAATTGAATAGAAATCCAAACGATCCTACTCAAAGTGCTATAAATGCAGGCAGCGCATTTCTTGCATTTGCTACTCTTATATCAAATATAATTGGAGTTTTTGTGGTTGTGGCCGGACTGGTTTTTCTGGCCCAATTCATGCTGGGAGGGTTTAAGTGGTTGACAGCGGGCGGAGATAAAGCAAAGTTGGAAAGCGCCCAGCAATCTCTTCTTCATGCTGTAATTGGGTTGGTTATTGTTTTGGCTGCTTTCGCAATTGTTTCTCTGGTTGGATCAATTCTTG
>JACOXO010000035.1 GCA_016182365.1 Candidatus Gottesmanbacteria bacterium
TCTCCCTTTACCTTCGTTAATTTTTTCTCTTAACTCTAATATTTTATTTAAACCTGTCATATTTTTGTGATTTCCCTGATTCATTAACTGGGCAATTTCACAAAATATGGCAAAGTTTTTAAGTTTACTATTAGATAATACCGGGTATTTAAGAAAGTACGGAATAACTTTCTGAATTATATCTTGAGGTTTTGTTACATCGTAAGAGTGAAGATCGTCATGTTTACGTGTTTTAATGATTCCACAATTAAGTTGATCCTTCAATATGTATAATATCGAAGGGTCCTTTTGCGAAACATTAAAACTCATTACGACTTGCCATTTTACTTTGTAATCTGCCTTTCGCCGTAATGAAACATTGAAACTTCCTTCTCCTTCAACAAATCCAGCCAAGAATAATCCCAGTTCTTTCTTACCTAGGTCTTTCCTGCTGATTGTCCGCACTGTACGCATTATTACCCCGCCCACCATACTATAATTCTACCATAGTTGGCGGGGTAGCGACAGATACTTCAACCGTTTGTACGGTACGGATTTTCCAGCATTTAGTCAACTTTTACAACTACAAAACTGTATTTTATAGTTACTGCTGCCGTTCACTCGGGCTTAGATCACAACCTCAGTCCGACTTACGTCGGACATCAGCCACGATCGTTAACCTACGAGCACTGGGCAGGTGTCAGCCCCTATACCTTGCATTTCTGCTTAGCAGAGACCTGTGTTTTAGTTAAACAGTCGCTTGACATCATTAGCTGTGGCCCCGATTAAATCGGGGCAGGGCATCTCCAAAAAGTTACGCCCAGCTTTTGTTGCCGAGTTCCTTGAACTGCTATCTTCCGCTCGCCTGAGAATTCTTGCTCTAGTCCACCAGTGTCGGTTTGCGGTACGGCATAAATTACCATCCATGACGAGACTTTTTTGAAAAGCTGAACTATTCATGTTGTCTAGCTTGCGCCAAACTTCTCGTTACCACTAAATTAATCGCATCAACGGGTTTTCCAGTTAACACTATTTTGTGGCTTAAACGACCAATCATACGATCGCATGAACATGTCCACCTTTGTCCTCCCTTCATGTCTTAATTAGATAATCTACGTAGCCGAATATAAACGGCTTATCCATCAGCTACCCCCCGCAAATGCGGGGACTCGCCTTAGGAACCGACTAACCCGAAGACGACGAACGTTGCTTCGGAAACCTTGGACATTCGGCGAGGAGGATTCTCACCTCCTAACGCTACTCATTCCAACATACTCACTTCTATTTACTCCACCCGGCCTTACAGCCTGAGCTTCGATGTAAATAGAACGCTCCCCTACCCATCCCGATTTTTACATCGGGAGTTCCATCTTCGGTATTTCTCTTGAGCCCCGAATCATTTTAGGCGCAAGATTTCTCGGCCAGTAAGCTGTTACGCACTTTTTAAAGGATGGCTGCTTCTGAGCCAACCTCCTGGGTGTTTAAGAAATCTTACATCCTTTACCACTTAGAGAAAATTTAGGGACCTTAGATTGGAATCTGGGCTGTTTCCCTTTTGTCCCATCAGCTTAGCCCGACAGGACTGACTGGAACGTAACAAAAACGCGTATTCGGAGTTTAGTTTAGTACCATAACTTACGTTACAGTACCAATCTAGTGCTCTACCCCGCGTTTTTTTTGTACGTTCCGCTATACCAAAATATATTTCGGGGAGAACCAGCTATCTCCGGGTTCGTTAGGCATATTACCCCTAACCACAAGTCATCTCACAGGTTTGTAACCCTGACGAGTTCGGGCCTCCTGCCGATTTTCATCGGCATTCACCCTGCTCATGGTTAGCTCACCCGGTTTCGGGTCTGCCATACTTTCTTATAAATCGCCCTGTTAAGACTCGCTTTCGCTACGCCTCCGTCACATAAGTGACTTAGACAAAAAGAAAATATGACAACTCATTGGATCATTCTTCAATAGGCACGACGGCATCCCGATTACTCGGAGACTTCGTCTGCTTGTTAGTCGATAATTTCAGATACTATTTCATCCCCCTTCCGGGGTACTTTTCACCTTTCCCTCACGGTACTAGTTCACTATCGGTGAGTTTTGGTATTTAGCCTTAGCTAGGGTGGCCCAGCTAGATTCCCACAAAGTTTTGCCGTGCTTCGTGGTACTTAGGTATCCTTAAGGGGAATTTCAGATTTTATATACGAGGCTTTCACTCTCTATGGCAACCTATTCCGAGGTTTTCTACTATCCTCAATTCTCCCAACAAAGGTCCTGCAACCCCCTGACTTGCGTCAAAGTTTAGGCTGTTCCGCTTTCGCTCGCCGCTACTGACGGAATCACTATTGTTTTATTTTCCTTGAATTACTTAGATGTGTCAGTTCATTCAGTGCCCTTTCTATTGCTATTAAGTCTCGATTTCTCAAAACTGATTTACAACAGAATATCCCGATAAAATCTGGATGGATTTCTCCATTCGGAAACCGCCGGATCAAAGGTTCGTGGCACCTCCCCGACGAGTATCGCCGCCGTGTGCGTCCTTCCTAGGCCAAAACTCCCAAGGCATCCATTATCGACGTGATGAGTTAACTTTTGCGAAATTGTATTCAACGACCCTAAAAAGGGTCTACTTCCAAACTTTACCCAGCACCATAAAAAGGTGCGGGGTTTACTTTAAATTAGACAAAGACCACGTTATCAAAATGTTAAAGAGCCATATCTAGTCTTTAGCTATTAGTCTGTAGTCATTAGCCAACGACCAAAGACCAAGAGCCAAATGTTAACTGTGGACCCGAGGGGAGTCGTCAGGCGAAGCCTGATCCCGCTCCGCGGGAAACCCCTTATTTACCCCGTTAATTGCGAAGCAATTTTACGGGCCTCTTCATTGTCCCGAAATTGTCTGCGAGCTGTTTACGAGCAGAAACAATTTCGCGATCCCGTTATCTTTGCCAAAGTTATTAGATTTTTGTGGACCCGAGCGGACTTGAACCGCTTACCTTCTCATTGCAAATGAGATGTTCTACCAGCTGAACTACGGGCCCAACTGGCAGACATACGGGATCCTCGAAAATCTAATTGCTCGTTTTTCTCACTCGCAAAGATTTTCGGGACAAATGAAGCGTTTCCGCTTCACCCTTATTTAATTAAATGTGCAAAAGATAAAAAAAGCTGGCCTTAGCCAGCTATAAATAGATAAATGTATTATATGATCAAAAACGACACGCGAAGGATCGCTTGGGTTTAAATAAGTTATGGTCGTTTCGTATCATGAAATAAACTTACCTTTATTTATACTAGCAAAGGTATGAAGTATTGTAGCAAACTATATCCCCCTCGTCAACAGGCTCATGACTTTATATAATACCCCCAAATCAATTGAGCTAAAATGATTGAACGGAGTCGCCCAACAATAAAAAACTGTTTACTTCCTTTAGGACTAGTTGGAGCTGTATATTTAGGATCTCGTCTTGGAAAGATTATTTATGATCTTAGTAAACATCCCCGCCTTAACTCAGTTCAACACCCGTCATTTGTTTCAAGTGAAAAAGATGAAGCTTTTGATGAATTAGTACGTGCTGAAGCACTTATCCTACTTAACAAAAATAAACGTACAGGACATATTAATGGTCGAGAATATGTATATGAACCACCTAGCGAAAAATATATCCAAGATTGGTATTGGGACCGTGCCCATACTGCTGTTATTGGATCATATTTAGATCCTAGTCTTGCAAAAGAAACTCTACTTACTCAGGCTGCAATATTTGATAAACTTGGAAGTCATGGCTCGCAGATAGTGTATTTTAATCATGCTGGTAATTTAGTTGAACGAAAATTGTTTAATCGTTTACGTGGAAAGGAAGGTGTTGATCAACTGACGCAAATTCCCCTGTGTGGATTGGCATTGGAAATTTATGTAAAAAAGACTGGTGATTGGGAAACTGTCAAACAAGTACTACCATTATTTGATAAACATTATCAATATATAATAGATCATCGATACGTTTATAAAGGAGTAGATCTACCAGTAGTTATTCACCCATATGAGAGTCTCGACTCTCTACCCTCAGTTGATCTTATGTATCAAAGAAAACTTAATAATAAACTTCTATTTGGTGCTCTTGCCCAGGGCACCCTTCGGAAAGCAAGGCAATTAAACTTTGACGCAAAAGAAATTACCTATGCCCAAGAATATTCCTGTTTTGATGTTGCTTTTTGTGCTTTTTGCATAAGGAGTTATAATTCTTTGGCATATCTTTATGAAAAATTGGGAAATAGTGAGAAAGCCCAGTATTGGCAAGAGAGAGCAGATAAATCTTCTATTGATTTAATCGGGACTTGTTTTGATGAAGAAAATGGTTATTTCTATTCCCGAAGAGCAAACGGGAAAGGTGAACTGTTAAAAGTTGATACTGCCGCAGGTTTACTTCCTCTTTTAAATAAATTTGAATTACATTCTGATATTCCTCTTCTTGTTATTAGACGTCTTCTTCTTTATTCTAATTTTTTAAAGGATGATTATTTTATTTGGACTGTATTTCAAAATGAAAAAGAGTTTTTTCAGGAAGAAGTTGATCCATTGTGGCGAGGTCCTGGATGTTCAATTTTTGAATTTTATACTGGTCTAGGATTTATGGAAAATGGTCAAACGGATCTTGCACGAAAGTTATGGGAAGGACAGCAAAAACGTCTGGTTAATAGATTTAAATCTGGCCATCCATTTCCTGAATTTTTTCGGCCTGATAAAACATTCAACGATCCATATATGTGGGGCATTTTATCAGCATGTAATCCTGCTGATCTATACCAAAATTAACTGCTATTTACATTACTTTTCTATTTCCTTTGAATAGTATCAAGAAATGCAATTGCAAGCATAGCATCGACTACAATGGATTGTTACTATTATACAACATCGTGGCTAATGTTATACTTTAACAATGAGGAAACCTGTTTTATGGTGGTTATTAGTCATAATTATTATTCTTCCCCTATTTAATATAGTAATTAAAAATCAGCAGCGATTTACAAAAAAATTCGATTTTGATTACTTCTCAAATCTGTATTCAAACTCCCAATATGTTGTTGGTTCGGGATCAGAAGGTATAGGAGATGATGGGTTATATGCTTTTGCCGGATATTACTATCTTGTGCAAGGGGGCGATCCGTCACAGGTTAATTTCGAACACCCGCCTCTTGGTAAATATTTTGTTGGTTTATCTGTTGTTGTTTTTAACAATGAAAATGTAATAAATATTATTTATTTAATTTTAATTCTTATAACTACTTACCAAATTGGCAAAATAATTATCAAAAACGATACTCTTTCACTTATTCCCCCACTTCTTATATCAATTGAGCTTCATTTCCAGGACCATTTAATAAGATCATTTATAGATTTGCCGTTTACTCTATTTTTCATTTTAGGAGTTTATTTTTTTATAAAAGCACTGGAAAATGAAAAACTTTTTTACGCCTCAGCACTTTTTTGGGGCATGGCTTTTTCAACAAAATTTTTCCCTGCAATCATATTCTTTTATCTGTTATTTTTAATAATCGTAAAAATATATGCAAAAACAAAACTTAAACCATTTTTAATTTCATCATTTCTTATTCCTATTATATATATCTCATCTCATGTAATGTATTTTGCCAATAACCATTCATTTATTGAATTTTTAAGGCACAAAAAATGGATGGTAGATTGGTGGAGCGGCTCACCAATAGTTCCATTTAACATCTTAAGAAATATACTAACTGGCTGGTATCAGGATTCGTATGGAGGCGCTAGATTTAGCGAATTTTGGACTCCAATTATTCCCGCTGTTGTCATTTTAGCAATCACAAGACTGCAGAAAAATATTTTTAATAAATCAAATCTTGCAGTTTTGGTAATCTATTTAACCTGTATTATTTATCTTATTTTTTTGACATTTCTAAACGGCGGAGTTCTGAAGTTTATCATGCCTATCTATCCTTTACTTTGTATTTTGGCTGTAAATAACATTGATAAAATAATAAGAAGAAACGCGGTTGCCGCCATAAAAGGAATTGTTATATAGCCAAAATGAGTAAAAGGTCTGGTAGCGCAAGACTCAGAAATTCCGACAGTCGAGCAGGGAATTGCAGGATTTCCAAATAACTGCAGATAATAATGATATATAGCCAACACAAATCCAACTCCTGATAATGCTATGCAATAATATTTGATTTCTTTAGTAAACTTCATAAATAATGCAACCAGAAGAATAATCGCTTGTGGGTACATAAGTATTCTTTGATACCAGCAAAGTAAACAAGGGGTAAAATGGGCAACTTCAGATAGAAATAAACTGCCAAGAGTTGCTATTATTGAAACAATATAGGCAAAAACCAGGCCATACTTATTAGCTATAGTAATCACATAATCTCTGAATTTTTTTAAAAAAAGAAAAAGCAATATTACGATGTTTGCAATTAAAGTTAGAATTGACAAGAAAGATATAACCCCATCAACCATAATTAGGATGTTGCTGATTCAAATAATTTATCGTGATATTCCCAGAATTTACCTTGCTCGCTAGCACAGGCTGCAGCCTCAGCTGCTTTTTGGGCATTAGGATGAATTGAAGATAATGGAAAATTTTTATATGAAAATTTAATTTTATCCCCATATTGTTTTAATACTTCTTTAACTGTCGGATAGGCTCTTATACAATATGGGCATTCAAAATCTGAATATTCAATTAAGGTAATAGGGGCATTATCAAGTCCAGTTGAAGGAGAGGAACCAATATTCACCTGTAATTTATTAGCAGAAACATATCCCTGATCAACCAGGTTCTTAATTTCGGCAGTCAAAGTTTTACCCGAATCAAAACCAGTTGACAATTCATAATCAATAACTTGTTTAAATATATCAAAAGGCAAAGCGCCAGGTATCAAATGACCGTTCATAAAAAATCCGGGCGTTCCCTGTATTCCAAAGCTTTCTCCCTCGCTAAGTTCAGCTAGCACCAAATCTTTCTTTTCACTATCATCAAGACAGCTATTAAATTCTTTTGTATTAAGCTTTAAATCTTTTGCATACTTTTTCAGATTGTCTACAGATAAATGATTTTTTACAGCTGCTCCAGCTACCCCACCAGTCTCAAGAATTTTAACTTTTTGCCAGAGGGAACCTGCTAAAAAGGAAAGTACAATAACGGCAATAACTAAAGTCGGGACAAGAATTGAGTTTGATTTTTTTGGAATTGGCTGCGGAAGATTCATATTTTGTAGCATCTACCGTACCATATATTTTCTTTTTTTGTCAATGGATTCATACTCTTCTTATTTCTGCCTTACCCCAAACAATAGGAGCATTGGTTCTTTTCAGGTAAAAAAATGCTGATGCTGCTGCTCTTGCTCCAAGGCCAACTGCCGTAGATAATTGTTCTAAAGAAAGCCCATCACCGACAATGTCACCTGCGGCAAAAACTGCCGGTATGGAAGTTTGCATTGTGTGGTCAACGGCAATAAATCCTTTTTGTGTAAGTTCCAGCCCTAATGGAGTTACCAAAGCTGTACCGGGAACCCCGCCAATTTCCACAAAAAGAGCATGAGCGGTAAGAGTCTTTTGCTCTCCGTTTTGGTTTATTACAATATTTCTTACCCACTGTTCATCCCCATCAATACTTACTATTTTACTTTTAGTCAAAATTACCACTTTAGGATTGTTTTTAATTTTATCAATCCACACTCCTTCAGCTCTAAGCTGTTCCCCAACCTCAAGAAGAGTTACGTTCTTGGCTTTATCAATAACTGAAACAGCAGCCTGAAGTCCGGCATTTCCTCCACCAGCAATCACTACCTCCTTACCCTCATACAGGAATGGTTCGCAATTGGCGCAGTAATATACTCCCCTTCCGGTATATTTAACTTCCCCTGGCACGTTTAATTTTCTTCTTTCAGTACCGGTTGCTAGAATAAGAACTTTAGTCTGAAAAGTGGAATTTTTTGTAATTACGTTAAAGCCGTCTGTAATCTTTTTAATAGCAATTACTTCCTCTGTTACAATTTCAGAACCCCTGGTTTTAGTTTGGGCAACTATGAGTTCAACAAGTTTTGGCCCGGGAATCTCGCTAAAGCCTGGGTAGTTTAAAATATTAGTTGCCAGATTTAGCTGTCCTCCAATCTGTTTTCCAATAATTAAATGGTTTAACTTATAACATGCAGCAAATACGCCCGCAGTTAATCCAGAAGGCCCACTACCTATAATAATAAGATCGTACATGAGTGTAATATAACATAATAAATACCAATAAGTACCAATGTCAAATAAATACCAATTTCCAATAAATAATTGAATCGTATTAGTAATTGGTATTATTGGTATTTATTGGTAGTATTGGTAATATTCTCAAATAGGTATTTATATATCTTTATTGCGTCGTCCCTGGTGCCAGTGCTTCCCAATATTACAACAATTATTCTTCTTCCATTGTTTTCCGCATAAGAGATTAGGGTCTGCCCTGCAAAATCAGTATTTCCTGTTTTAACACCCTTAATGCCCGGATAAGTGGCATCAAAACTAATTAAATTTTCAAGATAGATACTCTTATGATAATTTTCATCATAGGTAATAGTATGGTATTTTGTTGATACTATTTGGGCAAAAGTTTCATTCTCCAGCGCATAATCAGTTAAAGCAAGCAAATCAAGAGAAGTTGAAAAAGTTGATTCTTCTTTAGTGTTACCGTCAAGTCCTGTTGGATTTACAAAATAGGTATCATACATGCCTAAATCAATTACTTTTTTATTCATTTCACTAATAAACCAGTTTCTACCCCTTCCTAATGAGGAAGCTATTGACTCTGCCGCATCATTTCCAGAAACCATCAACAACCCGTATAAAAGTTCGGATAAGGTATAACTCTCCCCATAAGAAAGTCCCATTGTAGCCTCTCCCACAGTTGATGCCAGTTTGGAAATAACAATTTCTTTTTCAGTGTTTTCCTTTTCCAAAGCAACAACTGCAGTCATTACTTTAACTAGAGAAGCAATTTGTGCCTCAGTTGTTATATTTTTTCCAAGAATAAGTTCTTTTGTATCCCGATCCATAACTGCATATGAATTGGCTTTAATATCAAGGTCTATGTTTTGGCTAGCTTGGGTATTTCTGGGAAAGTGGGAATTAGGAGGGTAATTATCAAGTGTTTTTTGGGATTTAACTTTAGAAAATAAATCAGTTTCAAAAATATTAGAAGCAGTAATGTCAGAAACCACAGGAGAAATAATAACGCTTTCATTCGAAGAAACTGAAGATGAAAGGAACAGAAATCCGGCTGACAGAAAAAGTATAATGCTTATAAAAAATAGTGCTGCTGGCAAGCTTATTTTTCTCATACGTCGTAAAACTTTTCCGAATGTATGTCACTTTGTTGAACTCCACTATTAAAAAGTAATTGTGTGCTACTTGCTATCATTCTTCCGTTTCCGCAGATATAATATTCAAACTCCAGTGGATTATGGAAATTGTCCGGACTAAATAAATCCTTATCCATAACCTCCTGCACATATCCTCTCCCGCCCTGCCAACTTTCCTGGGGTTTTGATAAAACAATTTTATAGTGAAAATTATTATTACTTGCCTGTAAGTTAATAAACTCCTGCATCCAGAAAGTATCACTTTCATACCTTTCTCCAAAATACAAAAATATATCTTTTGCAAATTTGTTTTCCAGCAAATGGCCAATCATCGAATGAAGCGGAGATACTCCTGATCCAGTTGCAAGAAAAATTTTAGGCTTGTCTGAAGCTGATAACATGAAATTTCCAATAGGAGCTATAAACTCCACATTATCCCCAATTTTTCTTTCAATAATCCATTTTGATCCGGGTCCTTGTGGTGTTGTATCAACACAAATTGACACCTTAGATTTCTCACTTGGTAGTGAGCAGAGTGAATAATTATTAAATTTTGGTCCAATATTAAAAAGTCCTCTCTGCCCGGCAGAAAATGTTATCTGGTCAGGATTTTTAAGAAGAAAAGTTAAATTGAAAACTTTATCGTTTAGTTGCTGTTTATTTTCAACAACAGCCTGGAATTTCTGAGGTCGAATCATATTAAATAATACCAATAATTACCAATTTCAAATAAGTACCAATTGCCAATTCTAATTTCTGCTTTTAGTAATAACTTTGCTGATAATTGCGACTATTTCATCAACTTCTTTGATTAAATCAAGCATTCTATTTTTTAATTGAGGATTTGTTTCAGCAATAAGGCGCAACCAAAATGCTGTTTCTTTTCCTTCTTTTCTTACAGTTGTAAAACAATAAATAAAATCTTTCTTTGTAGAAACACCGTCGGCTTCTTCAGAATTTGCACCCATCGAAGTAACAGATCTTAGAAGCTGACTGATAATTATACTATTTTGCTCAGATTTAGGAATTTCTTTAGTAAGATTAATTACTCTAACTATAAAATTAAAAATCCGCGGATAAATATCATATTTTGGGTTGGGCATTTCTATTGGTAATTGGTATTATTGGTATATATTAGTAGTATTGGTATTTATTGTAATACTCCGGTCCAGTCTTTTTCAACGCTTACAAATTTTTTGTCCACAAATTTCATGAAGACATTTTTGTAAGGACCGTACTCATTAATAAATAATATTAGTCCGGCAACAATATATGAAGTAAGAATGTATATAGAAAGTGGAGAATGCATCATGGTTGATTTTGACGTCCTTTCAACATAGATAAGAATGCCTATGATAAAAAGCAAAATCCACTTTTTTAAAGAAAGGGCATTCCCAATTGCATACACTATGGCCATACCTATCCCAAGAATTATTCCACAAGCAACAACAATAATAATATCTGGTTTTGTTAAAACTGTCTTTACCGGATGGTTGATGTTATATATCATCAAAAGGGCAAAAATAAGACTAATAGACAATTCAGAAACTGTATGGCTAAATGGTCCGTGGAAGAAATATATAAGCTTACCCAGTTTGCCATCTTTCATCCGGAATACTTCTGGTTTAAAAGCCTTAGCCAAAGCGTGCATTCCCATGGATACTGAATAGACACCGTACAGGTAAAACATAGCTGTAAGTAAAACTACGTCACTTTTGAAAAATGTTTCAGTATCAGCTTCAACAAAAACAAGGGAGATAAGAAAAGAGAAAAGAGCAGCCCCAACTAGAGGAGCCAGAAAGGTTATAAAGAAAACATCTTTGCTTAATGCCTCTCTAAACATTCTGTTGTTTTTACTTTCTGATCTGTTATAATAATACAATCCAAATACTCCAAATATTGTCGAGAGTAGAATAGTTAAGACAATCTTATTCATGGTCCTCCAGCCATTTCTCTACATCCAAAGCTGCCATACAACCAAATCCTGCAGCAGTTACCGCCTGTTTATAACGGTAATCATGCACATCACCTGCAGTAAAAACACCATCTCTATTGGTTTTTGTAAAATACAAAAGCTGTCCTTGTTTATTTCTTTCTTCAACTCTTGCAACAAACCCTTTAGAATCAAGATTTATCCCTTTTAATAAAACAGTATTAGGAGTGTGTCCAATTGCCACAAAAATTCCATCAATTGGCATTTCCCACATACCTTTGCTTTTGGTTTCAATTTTTACTCCGGTTACTTTATCTTTACCTAAAATTTCTTTAATTGTACTATTCCAGAGTATTTTGATCTTTTTATTTCCTATAACTCTATCCTGCATAATTTTGGAGGCACGAAATGAATCTCTCCTGTGGATAATTGTCACCTCTGTGGCAAATTTAGTCAGTACAAGAGCCTCTTCCATGGCACTATCCCCACCTCCAATAACAATCACTCTTTTATTTCTGTAAAAAAATGCGTCGCAGGGAGCACAGGAAGATACTCCTTTTCCCAAAAAGTCCTTTTCACCGGGAACTGATAACCATTGTGTGTCAGCTCCTGTTGCTATAATTATAGTTTTCCCTTGGTAGATTTGGTCTCCGGCTTTTATTGTAAATGGTTGGTTAACAACATCTACTTCTTTAAGCTGTATATCAACAATAATTGCTCCAAACCTTTCTGTTTGTTTTCTCATGTTAATCATAAGATCTGGTCCCTGTATACCTTGAGGAAAACCTGGATAATTTTCTACCAGAGTAGTAAGCTGTAATTGACCTCCCCATTTAGTTCCGGCAATTATCAGGGTTTTTAAATCAGCCCGTGATGTATAAAGACCGGCAGTTAAGGCCGCAGGACCAGACCCCAGAATAATAACATCAAATAATCCTTGGCTCATACAATCTTATTAATTTCTTCTTGATAACGTTCCTTTGGCTGCACACCAACGAATTGTTGTTTTGGTTCTCCCTTATTAAAAAGAATTACAGTTGGGATACTTAATATATTATATTTCTGAGCTGTTTGTAAGTTTGCATCTACATCAACTTTAGCCACTTTAATTTTATCCCCTAATTCTTTTGCAATTTCATCAATAATAGGATCCAGCATTTTGCATGGCCCGCACCAACTGGCCCAAAAATCAACAATAACTGGTTTATCGCTTTTTAATACCTCTGTCTCAAAATTTTGGTCAGTAACTACAACTTGAGTCATGTAAAACTCCTTATTATAAAATATTAATACTAATCAGTAATGGTCATTCTACTATATAGCATAGAACAGTTGTCAACCATTAATGATATAATAGTGACTGCAGTCACCTAGATATGACAGAGACATTATTTACTTTAGGCCGTTCTATTATTGATAGAATTACGTCCCCAATACTTCGTGAGATGCCAATTGCCCAAGTGGCATCTACTATACAACAAGCAAGAATATCCTGGGGGGAACGGTTCGATCCCAGGATACAAAGAAAATATCAGAAATATGCTCAACATATGGCAGAAACTCTTAATAAAGGAAAGTTCCTGCAAACTGATAGTTATTACCGTGCTTTAGAACCTGCAGATCATCATATAGCATTCAATTTACTTGCTCAACCTGTACCAAATGAGGAGCGAATACCAGAGTTTATAAAGACATGGCAATATAAACCAATAGAAGGATATTTTTTGGGA
>JACOXO010000034.1 GCA_016182365.1 Candidatus Gottesmanbacteria bacterium
TAAAAAATATCCAATTCTTGAATAGATAATTTCCCTTTCTGCTATAATTGCCCCATGAAAAAAAATATAAAAATAACTGATGCAAAACCTGAGGATGTTAATGGGATAAGAGATGTTCAGAAAATTACCTGGCTTGATACATATCCCAATGCGGAATTCGGAATTACAGTCGATGATATTGAGAAAAGATTTGATGATTCTCCTCAAAATAAAAAAAGACTTTTAGAAAGAAAAAAGACCATTAACAAGAATCCGGATGAACACGTCTGGATAGCAAAAGACGATGATCAAATTGTGGGGTTTTGTATTGCCAAAAAAGAGCAGGGAAGTGGCCGAATTGGAGCTGTTTATGTACTTCCGCAATATCAAAGTAAAGGAATTGGTAAGAAGTTAATGTCCGCAGGTATAAAGTGGCTTAAAACAAAAAAAATACTGGTGAATGTTGCTTCATATAATCAAAAGGGGATCGAATTTTATAAATCATTTGGTTTTATTGAAACAGGTAAACCAGTCATAGAATCAGTTAGACCCTTTGCATCTGGTGTATCCATCCCCGAAATAGAACTAGCAAGAAAATAATAAGTTTCTCTTCTGCTTATAATTGCCCCCAGTAAAATCTATAGAATAAGAAATAAAAGAATTCAGTATTTTAAATACTTCATTACTTTAAAGTATTGAAGTACATTAATAATTTCCTACTTTAAGAATTCCGAAATATTTTTTTAAATTCGCTCTCAATTTTCTTCTGCTATAATTGCCCAATGATTTTTCTGCTTTACTTTTTGACTTAAATTCCATATAATAATCTCATAAAATCTCCTGCAACGCCGCAAGGTCTTTGCAGGATGAAATTAGCTAAGAAAGATAAAATAGTCCATGCCACTTATTACACCGGGAAAATAAAAACTGACGGAACCCGTCATACCCAAAGGCTGTTCGATAATCAGAGAAAACTACTGGCTCATCTTAAAAACCATAATTTCAATTACTCTCTTGGTTACCTTTTAAAGACTGATGGGAAATTTCATGAAAAAGGCGTTGATGTAAATATTGCCGTAGATACTTTAGTAGCAACTTATGAGGATATTTGTGATCATATTATTATTGTTTCATCTGATACAGATTTATTACCTGCAATTAAAAAAGCCAGAGAAAAGAAAAAGATTATAGAATACATCGGCTTTTCTCATATGCGAAGTCATGCAATGATAAATAATTGTTCAAAATTCATTTTACTCACAAAGAGAGACTTATTGCCGTTTGTTAAAACAGCAAAATAATTCCCTTGCCCCTCGTAGCCTTGGAGAAGTAGGATGCTTGCCCTGAGAAATGCCGAAGGGCTATAATTGCCTTAAATGGTTGACCTCACTGATGGAGTTATAAAACTTCGTCCATTCACCTTGGATGACACCGAAGCACACCTCGCTGCAGACGATGAGGAAAATATTAAATGGTTGAATTCTGGACATAAAAGCACTTTTGAATCTGTAAGAAATTGGATTTTGAAAAATCAAAAGTTCTGGGAGAACGACGGACCGGTTTTTGCTTTTGCCGTAGTTTTGGCATCAGAAAATAAACTTGTTGGCGCAGTTGAAGCAAACACTGATTATAGAAAATTTGAGAGATTTAAAGAAGAAGACGTAAACATTTCTTATATGGTTCACCCATTTGCAAGAAGAAAAGGTTATGCCATACGAGCAGTTTTATTAATCTTAAAGTTTTTAAAAGATAGAAGATACAAGAGAGCGATAATCAATATTAATAAAGCTAATGAAAAATCGTTGGGTGTTCCCATAAGATGCGAATTCTCAAAAACCGAGAATTTTATTGATAAGGATGGAAACGAAATGATTGAATTCGTAAAAGAATTAACTGGCAAATAAAAAACAAATAACTTCCCTTGCCCCTCGTAGCCTAAGGGGTAGTAGGGTGCTTGCCCTGAGCGAAGCCGAAGGGCTATAATTGCCCCATGCGGAAAGTCTTAATCCCAATCATTATAGTAGTCTTACTCGCAAGCATTTTTATTCTAAGCAAAAATTCAAAACAGCAAGAGAAAATCTCCCAAGAATCCAACTCACAAGCAGCTTCGCAAAATACACCAGAAAACTGCAGCGGAAAAGCTTTAATTGAGCTTACTGAAGGACCTTATTACAAAACTGGTTCTCCGGAAAGAGAAAAAATTGCAGAATCAAATACTCCCGGAGAACATCTTATTCTCAAGGGTTATGTATTTGATACAGATTGCAAGTCTATTGCAAATGCATGGTTAGACTTTTGGCAAGCAGACGGAGAAGGAAATTATGATAACTTAGGATATAATCTTCGCGGTCATCAATATACAGATGAAAATGGATTTTTCAGAATTGAAACAATTGTTCCGGGGCAGTATCCCGGACGCACCGAACACATTCATTTTAAAGTCAGGAAATCTGAAAACAGTTCTGTGATAACTTCTCAACTCTTCTTTCCAGATAGCGATACAAACTCAACAGATACTATATTTGATGATTCACTTATTGTTGAATTCGGAACAGATCCTGACGGAAGCAAATTCGCTTCTTATAATATAATAGTACCATAACCCTTTCCTTGCCCTTCAGGGTGAACCTTCAGGATGAACCCCTCGTAGCCTCAAGCAAAGTGGGGTGCTTGCCCTGAGCGGAGTCGAAGGACTATAATTTCCCCAATGGCTGGCAGCTATTTACAATAATCACTTACTTTTCCACTTTCATAATCTGATGATGGCAGAGCCAAAACTTTTGCCTTATCCCCTGCAGATATCCAATCAAACCAACAAGCACCATAGTTCTCAATTTCGTGAGTGTGTTTAGCAGCCCATTTGGGATCACGTGATGCCTCATTTTTCTGCCTGTAATCGTACACTCCCCAATCTACAAAAGTATTAACACCTTCTAAATCATCTGGACCCCCTTTGGTAAGACCTACTGCGGTTGCGATTACTTCCCCTTGCTTTACTTCTATTGGTTCCTCAACCATTGTTGTCCGGGAATCTAACCCTTTAGGAAGAGGGAACTTTTCTGCAATTGCCTGAAATTTGGGAGTGAGGACAAGCAGGTGTCCAAAACGATATCGGATTCCGCAGGGGTGGGCAAAGTCAAAGGTGTACTGTATCTCGCCATTCACCGGATAGCGCGCTCCCGCAATAACCTTAGCATCATAAGGAGCAG
>JACOXO010000028.1 GCA_016182365.1 Candidatus Gottesmanbacteria bacterium
GATGGGAAGAGATAGAAAGTATCAGGCAATTTTGCCTCTTAGAGGTAAGCTTTTAAACACAGAACGGGCAAGGCTTGATAAAATTATTGAATTTGCAGAACTAAAAGATTTAGTTATAGGGCTTGGGATGGGAATAGGGGAGACGTTATCATATGATAAACTGCGCTATCATAAAGTAATTATTATGACTGATGCTGACGTTGATGGAGAGCACATTGCAACTCTTCTTTTAACATTCTTTTACAGACATTTACCTAGTATTATTACAAACGGGCATTTGTATTTGGCCCAACCTCCTTTGTATAAAATGCAAAAAGGAAAAGATATGGTATATGCATACACCGATAGTGACAAGGATCGGGAGCTTAAAAGAATGGGGGAGAAGGTAACAATACAAAGATATAAAGGTCTTGGTGAGATGAACCCTGAACAACTTTGGGAAACAACAATGAACCCGGAAAATAGATCTTTAAAACTTGTAGGGGTAGAGGATGGGGCAAAAGCTGACCAAACATTTTCAATGCTTATGGGTAATGAAGTCTTCCCGCGCAAGAAATTTATACAATCACATGCACAAACAGCAACGCTTGATATATAATTAGGGATAAGCGTTAAGGGTAAAGCGTAAAGTATTAACTTTATTAATTTATGATAAATAATTATCTTTTATTTTCACTGGTAACGGCAGTTGCAGGAATTATCTACGCACTTTTTCTTATTTCTAAGATTTTAAAACTCCCAACAGGTAATAAGCAAATGAATGAAATAGCAGCAGCAATTTCAGAAGGGGCAAAAGCCTATTTAAACAGACAATATAAGACTGTGTTTGTTATAGCTTTGGTTATTTTTGTTGTTCTATTCTTTTTAACTGGATTTATATCTTCACTAGCTTTTGCAATTGGTGCTTCACTTTCTGCTGCTGCAGGATATATTGGAATGAATATCTCGGTAAAAACAAACGTCAGAACGTCTCAAGCTGCAACTCATAAATTACCCCAAGCTCTAAAGACAGCATTTGCAGGCGGAAGTGTAACAGGTCTTATAGTTGCTTCCCTTGCCTTGATTGCCGTTACATCAGTTCTATTTCTATCACTTATAGGCAATAATCTTTTTACTTTTAATACACTAAATCTTGTTACTCTTGGTTTCGGTGCATCTCTTATTTCTGTGTTTGCAAGATTAGGCGGAGGGATTTATACAAAAGGAGCAGATGTTGGCACAGATATGGTGGGTAAAATAGAGAAGGGGATACCTGAGGATGATCCAAGAAATCCAGGAGTTATTGCAGATCTGGTTGGGGACAATGTTGGAGATTGTGCCGGAATGGCTGCTGATCTTTTTGAAACTTATGTTGTATCTGCTGTTGCTGCAATTCTTCTGGGTAGTTTAGCTTTCCCTGGAGAAACAGCAGTATTTGTTTACCCAATCCTTATAGGTGGAGTGGCAATTATTGCCTCAATTATTGGTACATTTTTTGTAAAACTAGGGAAAGATCAGGGAATTATGAAGGCTTTGTATAAAGGGCTTATTGCCTCATCGATTCTTTCGGCTATTGCATTCTATGTACTTACAAATACACTATTTGTTGGCAGCACCTATGTTGACCCTCTCAAGTTATTTATCGCATCGCTAGTTGGTATTGTCACAACCTTTGGCATGGTATTTATAACCGAGTTCTATACCAGCAAAAGCTTTAGTGCTGTAAAGAATTTAGCAAAAGCCTCAGAAACCGGCCATGGAACTAATATTATTGCAGGGCTAGCAAATTCCATGAAAGCAACAGCCGCTCCTATTGCTTTAATATCGATTGCCATCTTAGTCTCTTACTGGGCCGGTGGCATATATGCTGTTTCAGTTGCTGCAATGTCTATGTTGTCTTTGGCCGGCATTGTAGTTTCAATTGATGCTTTTGGACCGATTACTGATAATGCGGGAGGAATAGCTGAAATGACAAATATGAACAGTGACGTCAGGAAAGTAACTGATGCGTTAGATAGCGTTGGAAACACTACAAAAGCTGTAACCAAAGCTTATGCTATTGCCTCAGCCGGACTTGCAGCTCTGGTCCTTTTTGCATCATACACCGAAGAGTTAACCAAAAGAGGAGCTAATATTCAATTTAATATAGATAATCCTTACGTACTTGTTGGCCTATTTATCGGCGCAGCCCTTCCATATATGTTTGCCGCTTTGGCAATGGAGGCTGTCGGAAAAGCAGGAATGGCAATAGTTTCTGAGATAAGAAGACAGTTTAAGGAAATTAAAGGAATAATGACAGGGCGTGCTAAACCGGAATATGGAAAGGCAGTTGATATTGTAACCAAAGCAGCCCTGAGAGAAATGATCATACCTGCTTTACTTCCTATTATTGTTCCAATTTTAGTTGGCTACTTTTTAGGTCCCGCTAGCCTCGGAGGACTTTTAGTGGGAACCATAATAACCGGATTATTCGTTGGTGTATCTATGACAACCGGAGGAGCAGCCTGGGATAATGCCAAAAAGTATATCGAAGAGGGTAATTTTGGAGGTAAAGGCAGTTTTGCACACCAAGCTGCAGTTACCGGTGATACGGTAGGAGATCCTTATAAAGATACTGCAGGACCGGCAATTAATCCAATGATTAAAGTTGCCAATATTGCCGCATTGCTAATTGCTCCATTTATCATCTAAGTTTTTTATGGCTCAAACAATAAATAAAGTTGATATTACAACAGAGATGCAGAAATCGTACCTTGACTACGCGATGAGCGTTATAGTGTCCCGTGCACTTCCTGATGTAAGAGACGGATTAAAACCTGTCCACAGAAGAATTCTTTACGCCATGCAGCAAATGGGACTTAACCCAACATCCCATTTTACAAAGAGCGCAAAAGTAGTCGGAGAAGTTTTGGGAAAATATCATCCGCACGGAGATGTACCTGTTTATGACGCGCTGGTCAGACTTGCCCAGGAATTTTCAATGAGATACCCACTTATAACCGGCCAGGGAAATTTCGGTTCAGTAGATGGAGATCCTCCTGCTGCTATGCGTTATACTGAAGTTAAGGTAGCACATATTGCCCAAGAGTTATTATTTGATATTGAAAAAGAAACAGTACCAACAACAGATAACTTTGATTCTACTTTAAAAGAGCCATTATTCTTGCCTGCAAAACTTCCAAACCTTCTTCTTATGGGAGCTGATGGTATTGCAGTTGGAATGGCTACAAAAATCCCACCCCATAATTTAACTGAAGTTGTAGATGCCCTCATTTATATGATTGAAAAAGCCCAAATCAATAAAGAAGGGAATTATGTTTTTCCAACTACAATTGAGGAAATCATGGGTTTTATCAAAGGTCCTGATTTTCCCACCAGAGCTGCAATATATGATATTTCAGAAATCACCAATGCTTATGCAACAGGCAGGGGGAAAATCGTTATGCGGGCAATATGTGATACTGAAGATATAGGTCAGGGCAAGACGGCAATTATTGTGACAGAGCTCCCATATCAGGTTAATAAAGCCCATCTGGTAGAAAAAATTGCAAACCTAGTTAAGGATAAAAAAATTGAAGGTATATCAGACCTTAGAGATGAATCGGACAGGAGAGGAATAAGAGTATACGTTGAACTTAAAAGGGATGCTGTGCCTAAAAAAATTATAAATAACCTTTATAAACATACCGAAATGCAATCAACTTTCCCGGTTAATATGGTTGCTCTGGTTAATGGTACTCCTCAAACAATGACTTTAAAAATGATCCTTGAGGAATATATAAAGCATAGGGTAATTATTATAAGAAAAAGAAGCGAATTTGAATTAAAGCAGGCAAGGGCTAGAGAGCATATTTTAGAGGGACTTAAAATTGCTGTTGACCATATCGATGCCGTAATTCTAACAATAAGAGAAAGCAAGGATGCGGACGAGGCTAAAAAAAACTTAATGACCAGGTTTAAATTAACTGAAATTCAATCAACTGCAATTCTTGATATGCAGCTTCGAAGACTAGCTGCCCTGGAAAGACAGAAAATCGAAGATGAACTTATAATGGTAAGAGAACTTATTGCATATTTGGTTGACCTGCTATCGCATCCCGAAAAAATCCTTAATGTAATTAAAGAGGAATTAACTAAACTTAAGCAAAAGTATGGAGACGAGCGCAAAACCAGAGTATATAAATCAAAAGTAGGGGAGTTTACCGAAGAGCAACTGATCCAAAATGAGGAAACCTTCGTAACCATAACAAAAACCGGTTATATTAAAAGACTATCAAGCTCTACTTTTAAAACCCAGGAAAGAGGAGGAAAAGGCGTTATTGGAATGACAACAAAAGAGGAAGATGAAATAGAGCATATTATTTCCACCCAGACCCATGACAATATTCTGTTTTTTACAAACAAAGGAAAAGTATACCAGCTTAGAGTCTGGGATATACCCCAAGGCCACAGAACAGCAAAAGGAAAAGCGATTATTAATCTTATCAATATTTCCCAGGATGAGCTAGTTAAATCAGTCTTAACATATTCAAAGGATGTTGATGCAAAATATATTGTCATGGTAACTAGAAACGGTACGGTTAAAAAGACCAGATTAGGTGAGTACAAAAATATAAGGACAAACGGGCTTATATCAATAAAACTGGAAAAAGATGACGAACTAGTTTGGTGCAAACTTACAAGCGGAGAAGACGATCTAATGTTGGTAACATACCATGGAAAATCAATAAGATTTAATGAAAGCGAGATACGGGGTACTGGAAGGGACACAATGGGAGTAAGAGGAATTATGCTTCGTGAGAGTGACAGTGTTGTGGGGGTGGGTGTGATTAATAAGGAAGTAGCAAAAACCAATGACTTTTTGACGATCATGGATCTAGGACGTGGAAAGAGAACCCCATTATCTGGTTTTCCTAAACAAAAAAGAGGGGGACAGGGGGTAAAAGTAGCTGAGGTAACACACAAAACCGGAAAAGTGGTTACAGCCCAGGTGATTCCTGCAATCACTCAAAGTATTATCCTAAATTCAGTAAAAGGAAACGTAGTTAAACTGCCTATAGCCTCAGTTCCACGTCTTGGTAGGGCTACCCAGGGAGTAATACTTATGAGGCTAAAACAGGGTGATAAAATCGCAGCAGCAACCTGCGCATAATATGATCATATATGGTAAAGAGATTGCTGATATAGTTTATAAAAAACTGATACCACAAATTAATCTTCTAAAGAAAAGGGGTATTATCTCAACTTTAGCGATCATTCTGGTTGGCAATAACCCGCAATCATTCTCTTACGTTAAGGCAAAGAAAAGGGCAGGAGAGAGGATTGGAATTAATGTTGTAGTTAACCATATTAATAACGCAACTACTCTTAATAGGCTAAAACAAATCGTTGATAAATATAATAATGACAAAAGCTTTCACGGAGTTATTATTCAGCTTCCGGTTGAGGGGGTAGACAGCAAGAAAGCTGCTTCTCTAGTTGTTTCTCGTAAAGACGTAGATGCTTTTACTAAAAAAACAATATTTGCTCCACCAATCACACAATCGGTTATGGCAATTTTAAAGTATATTCATAAGAATCACGTCAAAACAAGTATATTTTTAACATGGCTTAAATCACAACAGATTGCTGTCATTGGAAAGGGATTTACTGCAGGAGAACCAATATTTAACCAGATATTTAAAATAAATAAAAAAGTAAAAAGAATTGATCATAATACAAAAAATCCTGACTTACTTATTAAATCATCAGATATTGTAATAAGCTGTGCAGGCAGCAAAAATATTGTAAATAGTAAAAATTGTAAAAGGGGAGCAATTTTAATTGGTGTTGGACTGCATAGGGAAGATGGAGTTCTTAAAAGTGATTATAATCCGGATGATATCGAAGATATTGCCGGCTACTACACTCCAACTCCTAAAGGAGTAGGCCCTATTAACGTTGCGTATCTTCTTAAAAATGTGGTACTATCAGCAGGATTATTAAATTGATTTAGTTTATTTCTCAGTTCACCTGCACCCTCAAAACCATTTATATACATTTTGTAAAACTTCTTCATTATAGAGAAATTTTTGGAATCACCCCATGTATTTTCAAACAGAGTTATATGTTTAATAAAAAGATCTATAAGTTCCAATGGAGTAACCGAGGTTTTATTTTTATCAAACACCCATGGATTTTTAAATACGCCCCTCCCGATCATTACTCCATCAACTTTATATTTTTGCCAATATTGCCTAGCTTGGTTATAAGTTAGCACATCTCCATTTCCAATAATAATAGTTGCTGGTGAAATTTTATTTCTTAATATGACTGCCTTCCCGATTTCATCCCATTGAGCCGGTACATCTGAGGCCTCTTTAACTGTCCGGCCATGTATTATTAACCCGTCCAGTTCCTGCTGCAGTAAAAAGCTTATCCAGTTATCAGTTTCAATTTTGGCAAATCCTATTCTAGTTTTAACGCTCATTGGAAGTCCACCAGCTCCTTCTCTGGTTGCTTTTATTATTTTTACAGCCAAATCCCTATTATTCATTAAAGCACTGCAAGAACCAGTCTTAACTACTTTCTTCTCAGGGCAACCCATGTTTATATCAATGCCATCAAAACCTAGGTCTTTAATATACCTTGCGGCTTTATAATAACTTTCAGGATTTAAACCCCAAATTTGGGCAATAATTGGTCTTTCTTTGCTTGTAAATTGCAGTCTTTGGGAAACTACATTCTTACCTTTGGATAATAAGCCTTCCACGTTGGTAAATTCTGTGAAAAATACATCCGGCGGACAACACGATGCCACTATTTGTCTAAAAACAGTGTCTGTAACTTCCTCCATGGGAGCCAAAGCCAAGATTGGTTTTTCTAGTTTTTGCCAGAAATTCTTCATATAACTGGATATTTTAACATTTTGCTGCTGTATACTTTAATTAATGAAGGTTTTGAAAGAAAAAACATCTTTACTGATATTCGTAACTGCGTTTTTAGTTTACTCTGTATCTCTTGGCAATCAGTTTTTGTGGGATGACGAGGAGCAGATTGTAGCAAATCCCTCAGTTCACAGCATTTCAAAAATTCCTAATCTTATGTTTTCTGGAATTGTAAATTCCCAGTCAGAGTCTCTTTCAGGAGGCTTTTACCGACCAATAGTAACCATAACCTACACAGTTTTATATTCTTTGGGTAACGGCTCACCATTTACATTTAGACTTTTTCAAATAACCTTAAATTCGGCAAATGCAGTACTTGTATTTTTGATATTTTCTAAATTCTTTGACAGAAAACTGGCGTTTCTGGGAAGCATTTTTTTTGCTCTGCATCCGGGGATTTCAGAAGCAGTGCTGTTTATAGCAGGCCTTGGTGAACCTTTATTTACATTTTTTCTGCTGTTAGCATTTTATTTATATTTAAGAAATAAAATCATTATTTCATTAATTTCATTTTTCATAGCTCTTGTTACCAAAGAAACAGCCATTATTTTTATGCCCCTAATATTTATTTATCAAATACTGATTGCTAGAAAAATAAATAAAAATTATCTTCTGGGAATTGTAATGACCAGTTTTCTCTATTTATTATTAAGATTAGTAACCGTAGGACTTAATCTTATAAACAATCTTAATTTTCCATCTCCCATAGCACAAATTGATCTTCTGCATAGGATTTTTACGATACCATATTCAGTTATCTTTTATCTAATGCTATTTATTTATCCTGTTAATCTTGCAATACAATGGCATCAAATAATTTATTCAATCCCATCATTGTTAGTAATAATTTTATTGATTTTTTTGCTAATTTATAAAAGGAAAAATAAATTGTTAGTTTTTTTTAGCTTATGGTTTGTCCTAGGAATAATTCCGGTTTTAAATTTATTTCCTTTAAGCGCAACTGTTGCTGAAAGGTGGCTCTATTTCTCATCTGTTGGACTTATCAGTATAGTGTTGTTGATCGTTAAAGAAAAAAAATTCTTAAGGTTATTCTTAATTTTTATAATTATTCTTCTGGGTACAATGACTATAATAAGGGAAACAAATTGGAAAAACGGGATTTCTCTATATGCAAACGATGTTAAAGTTAACCCAAACAGTTTTGACCTTGTAAACAATTATGGTGTGGAGTTATTCAGACTTGGAAAGAAAGATGAAGCAAAGGAATATTTTGAGAGGTCAATTGAGCTTAATCCAAAATGGTGGACTGCATATAATAATCTGGGTGTGATTTATGAAAATCATGATGATAGTCAAAAAGCAATTGAATTATATAGAAAATCTATTGATAACGGCAATTATTATTTAGCCTATGAAAATCTGGCCAGATTATTAATAAAAAAAGAAAACTATGATGAGGCTAATAAATTTTTAGAAGAAACTTTAAAATATTATCCCCAAAACTCTTTTTTTCATTATCTTTATGCTGTCAGTCTTTATAAATCTGAAAAACAGCAGGACGCCATAAAACATGCTCAAATCGCATTTAATCTAAATCCTACCCAAGAAAACTACCAACTTCTGCAAGGTATAATGAACAAACAAGAGTTATAATTTCTTATAAATAGTTCGATGATTCGAATCATCGAACTAAATTAACCGATTTATTAGTTTACTTAATCATTGGAGGAAGTTTTCTTAATCTAAAACCTGAGTCTTCTTCTTTAGTATCATCTTCTGAAGGTAATGGTAATCCTGGTAGTACAAAACCAAATCTACGAGGCGGGCGGGGCAATAATTGATGGCTTACTATACTTTCAATACCACGAGTACTACCTAAAACACCACCAACAAAAAGACGTTTAAGAGCTGTGTTATGCTCTTCTATATCTAAATTAAACTTATCTCCTTCTTTTGGGTGTTCATCCCACCATTTGTCATGTTGTTCTTCGTCCAGCTCAGGATCAAAAGGATTAGGGGGGTTTACAACACGTAGGATTCCTGTCTCTTCTAACGGCGAGATTAAATCTAACTTTTCCAACATAGATGTAAATAATGTATTTAAATAAGCAGGACTTAAATAGTGATTTTTTTGGTTTAATTTATTTAGATCAAATTTGTTAATCTCTTTTTGGTCTATTTTAGGAAAAATCTCATTTGGGTAATGTAAAGCAAGAATAGTTCCAGCGAATATCTGTCGAGTTGCCTTTTTCCTCTCATTAAGAGTAATTCCATTCTGAGTTAATGCCTCAAGATTGCCATACCACCAAAGATTGTACATTTCCCTTTCTGTATTAATATCATGAGGATTAGGGTTTTTAAGTTGGGGAACAATATTTGCTTCTTCAAGTTGAACCATTAAACCAATTTGGGATAGATTATCTTGAAATTCTTCAATGAATCTATCCTCTATAGTCATTCTTCGCAAGCGATCAGAAACTAAGATTAATTGCTGCGATTGTGATCCTTTCTCTGCTGCCATAATCTCTATATTATAACATCACAGTGTTCTTGACATAAGAGTGAACTTGAACCATAATAGCACTCATATATAAAGAGGAGGTGAATTTTTTAAAGATATGAAAAACGCAATAGATCATTTAAAAATGCATCAGACATATCCAGCAACAAAAGCAGATCTTGTAAAGACTTGCAACAATATGGAGGATATTGACCAAGAAGACAAACAGTGGTTCATAAAAACACTTCCAGAAGGAACATACAATTCAGCTAAAGATGTACTAAGCGCACTTGCTTAGACAATGAAAAATCTTAAAATGAATTAAGTTTTTTGTGTTCTTTCATCATACAACGATTCATAACAACAGCTAAACTAGCACGTTTAGCTGTTTGTTTAGCTTCCTCGTTAACTATTCCTTCTTGCATCCAGATAACTTTTACTCCAATTTTAATAGCCTGATCTACTATTTCAGGTATAAATTCAGGTTTTCGAAATATATCAACAACATCAATTTTTATATCCCTAGGAACCGAAAGAAGATCAGGATAACACTTTAATCCATTCCAGACACTTATCATTGGATTAACCGGAATAATTGTATATCCGTGGTCCTTTAAATATGAAGCAACTTCGTAACTTGGCCGGTCCTGTTTATCAGACAATCCAACAACCACAATTGTTTTTGTGTTTTCCAGTATTTTTTTTATTAGATTTTGGTTGTTCATAAGTATTTACCAGAGGTGGCGGGGCTATTCCACCTCTAAGGTGGAAAATTTCTATTTTCCATGGTATTTTTTGTGAATTTCTTTTAGTTGTGGATTGGTTATATGTGTATAAATTTGGGTCGTGGCTATGTTTTTATGTCCCAACATCTCCTGGACACTTCTGATATCAGCTCCGTTTTTCAAAAGATCTGTGGCAAAAGAATGTCTAAGACCATGCGGGGTTATCTTAATGGGCAGTTTTGCTTTTTTAACATATTTCTCAACTACTCTTTGGACACTTCTGGTTGTAAGCCTCATTGATTCATCTGACTCTGTTTCTCTATGCGCACCCCCGTAACGAATAAACATGGGTTTAAACTTATCTTTCCTTATATTTAAATATCTTTTCAGCCAATCAGTAGCTCTGTCTGATAAAAAGACTATTCTAGCTTTTCCTCCTTTGCCAATAACCCCAAATTCTCCTCCTTCAAAATTGATCTGGTCCCTGTTTAGCCTTACAAGCTCAGAAACCCGAAGTCCAGTTGAAAATAATACTTCCATCATAGCTTTATCTCTAAGTCCCTTTTCATCGCTTATTGACGGCATATTAAGCAGTCTTTCAACTGCGTCTTTTTCAAGGAATTTTAAAGACCTGCTCTCTGCCTTAGGTAAATCTATTTTTTCAGGAGCCAGTGTCTGGATATCATGTTTTGATAAGTACCTTAAGAAACTTCTTAAGGCAATTACATGGTAATTCTGAGTTATCCGTTTTAAGGGCATGCCTTTTTCATCAACAAACTGCGATAAAGCTAAACGATATTTTCTAACAACCTCAATATTAATCTGTTTTGGACTGAAATTTACACTAGTTAATATTTGTTTTCTCTCGCGGGGTTTAAAAGCCGGTTGAGTAGGGGAGGCCAAATAAAAAATGAACCTTTCAAGATAATGGCGGTAATTTCTGATTGTGAGCTTGGAGGCATTTTTTTCAATTTGTAGGTATTCTAAAAATTCATTAACTAATGTAT
>JACOXO010000029.1 GCA_016182365.1 Candidatus Gottesmanbacteria bacterium
ATCATGACCGAAACGAACAATCCAGGTAAGAGTTGAATCTGCCAATGATCCATCTTCTACATCGCTTGCCGAACCAGAAAAGTTAATAGTCTCACCAGCTATAAATGTTGAGTTTGTTGTTGGAGATGAAATAACCGGAGTTGGAGGATTGCCTACATTAATCTCAATTGGATCTCCAAGAATAGTATTTGTACCATCACTCACCGAAACCACCACACTATAATGACCTTTTTGATTATAGGTATGGCTTGGATTTGCTTGAGTTGAGTTATTGCCATCACCAAAATTCCAAGCATATGTTAGTGGTTGTCCCTCTGGATCAAATGTTCCAAAACTAGAAAAATCTACTGTAAACGGAACCGTAGTTGAGGAACTGGAACTTGCTGAAGAAACCACAACCGGGGCTTGATTTGCAAGATTATATTTTATTCTTCTTATAGTTCCTTGAAAATTATAGTTATAGTCTACGTAATAAAGTGCTCCCTCAGGTCCCTGCTTAACATCAACAATACTAATACCTGGTATTGATCCACCTCCTTCAGGTTCAAAGTTACCAGAGCCAGTGACGTTTCCATTTGAGTCGAAGTTCAAATTTTGTATCCAGGCTCTTACATAGTCACCATAGAAAAAATCACCTACGTATGAAGATGGAAACTGAGTGCCTCTATAAACAAATCCACCAACAACTGCAGCATTTATTCCGCCGTGTGGATAGGAAAAAATAGGATTGGTCATGCCGGCAACTCCACATGTTCCTTCACAGGTGGGCCATCCATAATTTGCACCTTTTGTTATTAAGTTTACTTCTTCAATTGCTGTTGTTTGCACATTTCCGCCAACTTCGCCAAGAAACAGCCTTCCAGTTGGTTGATCATAATGCAACTTAAAAGGTTGTCTTATACCCCAGGCCCATACAAAATCGTGAGGTTGTCCATCTCCAATATAAAATGGATTGTCTGATGGAGCTGTGCCATCGGTTCTGATTCTTAAGATCTTCCCGCGATAGCTATTTGTGTCTTGAGAAAGATTGGGGAAAAAATGTTCTCCAACCCCTATGTAAAGATAACCAGAGGAATCAAAAGCTAAAGATCCGCCATGGTGTGTGCTTCCTGGAGGATCTAGGTCTTGCCAAAGAACTAGTTCGGTATTAGGGTCAGTGGTATTTCCGTTTGCAGTAAATCGAGAAACCCGATCTCTTATCACTCCATTTATATTTGAAGTATAAAAGACATAAAAATAATTGTTGGAACTAAAGTTGGGATCAAAAATTAAAGAATATGAACCATTTTCGGCATCTGTCACATCAATATTTGGAAGTTGAAGAAACGGAGTTGGGTCAATTTGGTTGGATCCGGGTTGGGCAACATGGATTGTTCCAAGACGAGTGACAATAAACATGCGATTATCTGGTGCAAAGGTTATTGAAATGGGTTCATTTAGGGAAGACATAAAAATTTCACTGCTAAAACCAGCTGGCGCAGCAAAAGTATTGGAGATATAACTTAGGGAAAAAGCGATAATTAATAAAAGACCCGAGAGTTTAAAGAAACTTCTTTTCATATAAATGAATTTTATTACTTCCGTTAGGATATGTGACTATAAATACGTTGTCAATGGTGGTAAAATAGTGCTTTAGGCAACCAATATAATCTGGATAGATAAAAAAACACCCCGACGGTACCGTCGGGGTGTTGTTATTACAATTTAGTACAATTTTTTAATATCTACCTCCGCCACGTCTATCATCTCTTCTTCCTCCTCCACCATTTCTTCCTCCTGAAAAGCCACCTGTGCTTCTTTGTTCCATTGGTTTTGCGTCGTTGACTGCAATTGTACGTCCATCCAACGTTTGACCATTAAGGGTGGATTTTGCCTTTTCTGCTTCTTCATCAGTTGCGTATTCTACAAATCCGAAACCTCTTGATCTTCCAGTATTTCGATCCGTAATAACTTTAGCTGAAACAACTGTACCGGCTTGGGAGAAGAACTCTCCTAAAGTTGCGTCTGTTGTGTCCCATGAAAGACCACCGATAAATAATTTTTTAGCCATTCTTTTGTCACCTCCTTTTTACAAGGTCACTTACCTTTGACAAACTGAATGCTAAAAAAACCAGGTGATTCTCAGCTTTCTTTTATCATAAGGATCGTGAACACAAACAGTAGTATAGCAGAAGTCATATCATTTTTCACTTCGAACAAAAAAGATTGCGATTAAGGATAAAAATACATAGGTATATATAATTTTCTTATATAGACTTGAAAATGGTTTAAACCTGTAATTAGTAAATTGTTCTTTTATTTCTCTATGTACAATTGGCCCCTGAAAGATTCTAAGATTCCCCACGGTTTTAAAAGTTACATCAGGTAAATCTTGGCGATTTTTTATTATAGTTGGAATAGAAATATAGTACTCGGAGGGAATATATTCAAGAGTATAAGGAGAGGTAAAATAATTGTTTATAAATTTATAGACAATTAATAGGGTTATAAGGTAAATAAAAATAAGTGGGATTTTATTTTTTAAGCTATGAATTCCAATAAATAGTAGAATGCTAGTGGGAATCATCGAAAATCCTAATATGGTAATAAACTCCAAACTTGCTGGAATATTACCACCGATAAGACAGGTAGATAATGTAGATATTAAAATAATTGTTGCTAAAGTTGGCAAAGTTAGAACAAACCACTTATTCAGAACACTTTTTATAATTCCCAATATTAAAAATAATAATAAAATTAAGGCTATCAATTTAGCCTTTATTCCTCCTAAAAACGATATACCTAAATACAGGGGAATAGTTTCAATCAAAGAAGGCAGATTAGTAAGAATATAGCTTATGGATTTGTCCTTATGCGTGGATAAGTATAGCTGATGGTGGACTGCCGTTGTCCAAAGAAGATATGGCCCAACTAAAATTATAAATACAAGAGAATAGATATATAAATTTTTGATAAACTGTTTACTATTAATAAGTTTAATATTTTCAAAAATAATAGCTGCAATAAAACCCAGAGCTATGGTAAATCCCGTTGATTTTGTCAAAGCGCCAAGACTTAAAGCTATTGTGGAGGCGATGAGATATTTTTTTCTACTTAGGTGGTCACTTTTTAAATAGAAATATAAAGCTAAACAGTAAAATAGGGCAATAAATAAGTCTGCTTCCAAAGCGGCAAAGGAGTAGGTTTGAAGTTTGGGTATAAATAAAAGCAGTAGTGCGCAAAAGAAAGCAAATCTCTTCGGAAGGTAATGTTTAGCAACTAAATAAGTTAAAGGAAGTATTAAAATTTTTGCTAGGAAAAAAGGTATGTATACACCTAAAAGTGTTTTGTCAAAAAGACTCATACTTAATGCCATAAGAAGAGGGACAACAGGCGCTCGGGAATTAACACCAGTATTTATGGGGTTATCACAGTAACTCATTATTATCTGATAAGCCGGGCCTTTATATTCCAGAAAACTTATAGCTTGAAAGTAAAATCCCGAAAAATCAACAGCAGCTATATGTATTAGAAAAAAGGCAGGGATCAAACCACCAATAAATGCTAAAAAAAGAAAAATATCTACTTTTTTAAACTGTTTTTTTAATTGTATATACATAAATGAGTCCAAAGTTACTTAAAAATGGTAGCGATGGGAAATATACCTTTTTGGATTTAATATCTAAATTATTTTTTTTAAATAAACTAATCAAATCGTTTTCAGAAATTCGAAAGTGTGGTCCTTCAGGCATTTTTAATCTTAATTTTTCCAAAAACATAAGAATTGGTTCCCACATAGGATTAGCCATAGAAAAAATTAAAATAGTTTTTACACTCATGCTGTCTGCAATATTTTTAATAGTCTTTTCCTGATTCTTTACATGCTCAATTACATCGTTAAAAAGTATATAATCAAATTTGTTTTTTTTGTAAGCTTTTTTTTCGATATTAAATACCTCAAATTTCAAATTCCTTAAGTGCGAATATTTTTTCCTGGCAATTTTTATCATCTCGCCACTTATATCAATTCCCACTCCTTTTTTGGCATTTAGAAAATAAAGAATAGATCCTGTGGCGCAACCAATATCCAAAATAGTTGAATTTGTCCTAACTACTTCTTTCTTAACAGCATTTTTCAGTGTTTTATAATAAAGTTTGTTCCGGTTTTTAAAGTCATCATATGAATTTGCAATATAATTAAAATGTCTTTTTGTCAGTTTACTCATGTTAAATTAAACGCATTTTAAATTGTTTAATAGCAATAAGCGAAAAACGTGCAAGTTCTAAAGCATTTTTGAATCTTTTGATGTTTGTTGAACCGTAAGTCCTTTCGAAGTATCTAATTGGTAAATCAATTATTTTTAAATTAAGTTTTCCTGCTCCCAATAACAACTCAAAGTCTCCAAATGGATCGTATTTGCCAAAAAAGTTTTGCCGGGTAATCAATTCATAATCATCTTTATAAAAAACTTTTGTACCGCACAGTGTGTCTTTAATCCGTTGTCCCAGTATCCATGAATAAAGGAAACCGAAGAATTTATTACCTAATATATTCAGAAACTGCATCGCATTTTTCTCCATAGGGTAAACTAGTCTTGAGCCATTTATAAATTCTCCCTTATGTGCAATTAAAGCAAGATAAAATTTATATAGATCAGAAAATCCTACTGACATGTCAGCATCATATATAATAAATATTTCACCTCTTGCCAGTTTAAACCCTTCTTTAACAGCAGTTGCCTTACCAATTCCTTTCTGTTTGACAATTTTAAATGAAATTGGCAGAATTTTAGAGTATTTTTTAATACATCTTTCAATTTCGGCAAAAGTGTTATCTTTGGAGTACCCCTCAACAAAAATTATTTCCGTTTCACTCCCTACAGGTGAAATTTTTTTAAAAAGCGATTCAATGTTTCCCTGTTCATTTCTTGCAGGAATTACAATCGACACACTTTTATCAGCAATAGTAGTACCTACTTTTCTGGCAACAACAGCTTGTAAAAAAGACAGATGGTTAAAAGGAAATATATTTACAACCAACCTGTTGAGAATTGGTGAAAATAATGGAATTTTGAGATTCATGATACATAACGGTTTTTGGGTGATCAAATCAAATCCCGATAATAGTAAAAACGACTTTATATCAGATGAAGATAGCCAATTGTTGGAAGACAAATTTTTTCCTTTAACTAAATTAATAATGTCATAAAAATACAGTTGAAGATAATTTTTATAAATAATAATTAATCTACCGTCGGATGCTATATGTTTACCTGCTTCTTCTATTAAGGTTTGAATATCATTTTCTTTTTCAACAACATTTAACAGAATAATATATTGGTATATTTTCCTGTTTTTTTTAAAAATTCTATGTCTATTATTCTCATTTATAATCAGGAAAGATTTTTTCAGTGGAATTGAAAATTTAATAAATTCAGAGATTATTGATTTGATATAAGAATTATTTCCCATATTTTTTTATATACCAATTAATAGTTTTTCTTAGTCCTGTGTCAAAGTCTGTTTTTGCCCTAAATCCAAACTCTGTATAGGCTTTATCAACATTCAATAGCCTTCTGGGTTGGCCATCGGGTTTTGTTTTATCCCACAAGGTTTGACCTCTATATTTAATAATTCCGGATATTTTGGAAACAAGCTCACTAATTGATATATCTTGGCCGTAACCTAAATTTACAGGTTCTTGTTTATTATATTTTTCCATAGCAGCCACAATAGCTTCTGCCGCATCTTCAACAAATAAAAACTCTCTAGATGCTTTTCCAGTTCCCCAGACAGTTACATATCTTTCTTTTTTAACCTTTGCTGTATATATTTTTCTGATAAGAGCAGGAATTACATGTGATTTTTCGGGGTTGAAATTATCGCCCGGGCCGTAAAGATTCACAGGTATAAGATAAATGCAGTTGAAGTTGTATTGCTTGCGGTATGACTGGCTTGCAACTAAAAGCATTTTTTTGGCAAGTCCATATGGGGCGTTAGTTTCTTCCGGGTAACCATCCCATAAAGATTCTTCTTTAAATGGTACAGGGGTGTATTTAGGATATGCACATACGGTTCCAACTGCTACGAATTTAATGTTATATGCTTTACAAGACTGGTGAATAAGATTAATTCCCATCAACAAATTGTCATAGAAAAGTGTTGCTGGAAATTTTTGGTTATAACCTATGCCACCTACGTTTGCGGCCAGATGAATAATAACGTCAGCTTTACTGGCTATTTTTTTGCAATCAGACTGCTTTCTAAGATCATATTGTTTTGATCTTGGAATAAAAATATTTCTATAACCTTTGTCTTTTAATTTGCCGACAACATACCTGCCTAAAAAACCCGCCCCTCCAGTAACAACTATTCTTGAATTTCTGTCTACCATTATATCCGCGATTATATACTATAGTACAGGCTTAAAAAATGGCAGGAAAAAGATTTAGAGACTTTTAGTTTGTTGCGGAAATTCCTTAAATAGTTTCTTGATTTTTGGATCAATGATTGCCTGGCAATATGGATAGTTTTTATTCTTATTATAGTAATCTTGATGGTAATCCTCGGCTTTGTAAAAGTTTTTAAAAGGAATGACTTCAGTTACAATTGGATCTCTATATATTCCTGATTTTTCAATTTCCTGTTTAACTCTGTCAGCAGTCTCTTTTTGTTTTTGGTCATGATAGAAAATAACTGATCTATATTGACTTCCTACGTCATTCCCTTGCTGGTTTACAGTTGTTGGATCATGAAGTTTAAAAAATACTTCCAGCAATTTTTCAAAACTTATAATTTGCGGGTCAAATGTTATTTGGATCGTTTCAGCATGGCCAGTACTTTCATTAGAAACTTCTGAGTAGGTTGGTTTCTCTTTTTCTCCTCCAGAGTATCCAGATACAACATTGGATACTCCTTTTAATCTTTGGAATATAGCCTCTGTACACCAAAAACACCCTCCAGCCAGCATTACCATTTCTTTTTTCATAATTTAATTGTAACATGGGTTACATATGATTAGAAAAGTAAAAGAAGGTTACAGGGTAGTTGCCGAGTCAGGCAGAAATATGGGTACATACAAGACAAAAGAGGAGGCAGAGAGGCGACTTAGGCAAATTGAGATGTTTAAACACATGAAGAATAAAAAATAGAATTTATGGCATATGGTTACAGTTGTTAAAAAAAGAGCTGTGTTGTTCCAGAGTCAAAATCAAGAACAAAAAAAACTAAATAATTTAGTCTTAAAAAGCGAACGCGTTCTTTTTAGAGCAAGAACAGTTTTCCCTTTTAATTTTTTCCCTGATGAAATAATTATTGACGAAAGTAAAGTGAGTATAGTTACCAACTTATTCCTATCCTCAGGCCAGATAAGAAGTGTGAAATACGAAGAGATATATAATGTTATTATTGAATATCAGCCTTTTTTCGCCAGTCTTGAACTTTTAGACCGGTTTTTTGAAAAAAGACCGATGAGAATAAATTACCTTAGAAAAAACGATGCGGAACATGCAAGAAGACTTATTCAAGGAATGATGGCTGTTACAAAAGAAAACATTGATATCAATAAACTGGATATGAGAGAACTTATCGAAAAACTGGATATATTAGGTGAAGCAAAAGAATAATGAAACAGAAAGTTGGTGATTATGAGTGAATAAAAATATAAGTATTCTTGTTATTCTAATTTTAGTTGTTGCAGTTGGAGGATACTTCTTCATGCAAAAGAGCGCAAGTACAGAAAGCACAATTGAACAAAGCAATAGTCAGATAGAAGATTCAACTATTACCATTGCAAATTTTGCTTTTTCACCACAAACTATAACCTTTAAAAAAGGTTCAACAGTGACCTGGACAAATGAAGATAATGTTGGCCATACAGTTACTTCAGATACCGGGACTCAACTTAATAGTCCGTTATTGTCAAAAGGACAAAGTTATAGCAAAACTTTTAACGAAACGGGAACATTTAGTTATCACTGCACACCTCATCCTAATATGAAGGGAACTGTTATTGTGGAATAAGGCTTGGTAATGTAATATACATTTGGCAGGGACAGATGAAGAATAAGCGAAAATATATTTACCTGCACCAAAGCAACGATAAAGTTGATAACTCTTCCTTTTCCTTTTTTATCCGTTTTACAGATTACCATAAAAAGGAATTTTTTCTAACCTCAGTTAACTATAAATATCTAGTAGATAAAAATAATAAAAAAAATCCGTCAATAGCTACTTTTTTTATTCAACTTGACTAATCAATAACTTTATAGCTACACTGGAATATAATGAATATCCGCCTACGCATAAAGCTTCGGCGGACGAGGGGAGGTGAAATTTGAATGGACAAGAAAGCAATGCATATGTGGGCTTTTTGGCTTGTAATTATTGGTGCTATTAACTGGGGTTTAATTGGTCTTTTAGATCTAAACCTAGTTAATAATCTACTTGGTGGTTGGCCAGTAATTGAAAGAATTGTTTATATCTTGGTAGGTATTTCAGGCTTATATCTTATCGTTGATAAAAAGAAGTAAGGTAACGGTTATCAGTTTATTTTTCATACTATCCTCGATTTAATTGAGGATAGTATGTTTTCCCCTCATTGTTTTCTGTTAAGGCAAAAATCCACAAGATTATAAAGATCTTCTTTGTTATTTTTACTTATATCAATACTTTTAATAATATTATTTGCACTTTTTGCATAGCTATTCATAAGTTTTGCTATATAATTATTTGTACCTGAGTTTTGAACTAGTTTTTGAATATATAAAATATCATTTCCTAAAACCAGCTTTTTTGTAAAAATTTTCCTGACTTTTATTTTCTCTTCCTGAGTTATGTTTTCCATAAGAAGAGCAATGATTAAAGTTTTCTTCTTCTGGATAATGTCATTGCCTATGGGTTTACCTGTGTTGGTTGTTTTTCCGAAAAGGCCCAGATGGTCATCTTTAATTTGATACAAAAGACCCAATGTTTCGCCCAAACGATCAAATTTTTTAATAAGTGTATGCTTATTAGCTAGTATTGACGCGGCCAAAAAAGGAACAGAAAAAGTATATCTTGCAGTTTTGTATCTATAGATCATTTCAATTTTCTTTTTGCTGGTTAGAGATTTTGAGAAACTTTCCTCTACATCCCAGGATTGTGCAATACCAACATGAAAAAGTTCGCGCGAAAAGAGATTGACAAGCTTTACCTGTCTGTCTTTTTTCAAAGATAAAGTTGATAGAAGTTCAAAAGCCAGAAAAAATCCAACATCTCCTGCACATATTGCCATTGACCTTCCAAAGTGATCACTGTTTTTCCCTTTTGAGTAAAGCTCCCAAAAAGACTCTTTACCCCGGCGTAGTCTATCATTATCAATAACATCGTCATGGATAAGAAGGCTTGAATGAAATAGTTCAAGCGCTGCAGCTGTTTGTATAGCATCATTCTTATTTCCCCCGCCTAATAATTGATATGTGAATAAAAGTAATGAACCGCGAATGGTTTTACCTGTTGTTGCAAAAGTTAGTAACTTCTTAACTAGAGTATCTGCCTGTTTTTTTAGAAGTGCTGAAAGAAATAAGTCGATTTGCTTTTTGTAAGGTTTGAGAAAATCCATACAAGGATTATACCTCACATGATTGCTTTTTTTCAGCTTCGCAAGTATCTATTCCATTGCTACCTTTAGCATTGTCATTTCCACTTTCTCCAAAAAGTTTATCATTGCCGTTAGAACCGTCAAGATTATCATCTCCTTCTCCAGCAAATAGAATAGAATATCATTTCCATTTGATCCATCCAGTTTGTCATTTCCAGCTCCGCCCACTATGCAGTCGTTTCCGTTTGAAGCGTCGATATTATCATCTCCTTCAAAGGAAATAATCAGATCATTGCCGTTTGTTCCTTTGAGTTTGTCCTTCTTTTCTGTACCAAAAATAGGGGATCCTGAAAACTTAATATTTTTACATTCCAATGGAATATCAAAAGCAATACCTACAATCAAATCAAAAATTACTGATGTATTTTGAAATGTATCATCTGCAGACTCCTGAAACGTTGCTGCAAAAGTTAATGTTTTTGTCTGATTGGGCCTTATAACAAAAAGTTCAATTCCATTTATTTCTCCACCATCATTAAAAAACTGATCTAGAGTATTTGTATAAAGAACTGTTGAACCATCTTTAATTTCAAAATCTAAAACATTTGATAAATCTCCGACCTCTGAGGTTTTAACTGCCCGAATTGCAACCGGTCTTCCGTTAGTTGCTTCGTTTTTTATCATTACTGTTCTTGTTTCAGTTTGCCCAGGAGACATATTGGAAATTGAAAAAATAGGATTGCCCGATGGAACTCCCCAATCAACTGTTAAGTCGCCCACAGCTTGGGCGGTTGCGCCCAATACCAAAGGTTCACTCCTCATCCAAAACCCAAACGCAAAGCTAATTATAAGCAGGCAAACAATTATAGTAACAATTCTCTTTTTCATATTAACTTCCCGGTGTAGGCGGATTTCTATCAACAAAATCTCCTGCACTATTTGTGTCAAAGCCGATAGGATTTCTTTCAATTGTATGATTAGTTATTGGTGCAGACACGGAAGGATTAAACGCGTTAATATTCGATCCATAACTGACATGATCAACTGTTAGTTCGTTATTATCGTCTAATCTAACTTCGTCACCGCCATTAGCAAGACCACTCCCTATTGCGCTTCCAAGATCGATATACAATGTTCCTGGAGGAAAATTCCATATTCCAGTAAACTCACTTTGTGAACAGTTGGCAATAATTGCAAACGATCCTGAATTTAGGCTAACATTTGGTAAAACATCCGAGTTAGTATTATCATGAATTGTCCAGCCATCAAGATTTACCGTAGTTGATGTTGGATTGTAAATTTCCACCCATTCTGATGCTGGTTCACCACCGGTGCAAAAGGGATTGTCAGGATTAAACATTACTTCATTTATAACCAGATGATTATTAGGAAATTCTTCTGCGGCGGTGAAGGTGTTATTTGAAGAAATTGCTGTATCTGAAAAAAGTGAATAAGTTTTGGTTGAAGATAATAAAGATAAAAATATTAGTGAAGGGGCAAATAAAAATAATATTTTTTTCATGGGTTTGGATTCATTTCATCTAATACCTTTTTCTTTATTTGCTTTTCCATTTCTTTTTTAATAGTTACAAGTTCCCCTAATATAAAAATAATTGCAGGAACAATTATTAAGGCAATAAAGCCAACTGGTGTTCTTAAGAATGCCGTTAATCTGCCTAAATAGGGGACGGTAAATACCTGTTTTCCTATAACACTGCTTTTTGGAATAAGTTCCGAATCGCTGGAATTATTTGCATCTCCTTTGGTTTTGAATACAATTGCTCCATCCTGGTCTAATTTTTCAACAATCCTGTGGGTAATTGTTATTCCCTGGCTGTTTTTAAAAGCAACAGCTTCTAAAGCAAAAACCCAAATATTACAATTTTTAATATTGTTTTAATTACATTCATAAACTCTCATTCCCAGGTGGGGATCCCAAGTTGGGATATTTCCACCCCCACCACTACAAATAACTTTTATTGAGTAGCATCCTGATTTAAAGTTATTGTCCAATCGCTACTAACACTGTCTCCTTGCAGATCATCCCCAGCGCTGGAGTCTAAACAAACACTCAAATCTATATCATGATCCGTGTTTAAATCTCCAAGCCCTAAATTATCAACTCCCACATTCTCCAGATCATCAAGATCTGCAAAACCGTTAGAATTGAAATCTGCAACGCTGATATTTCCTCCATCATATTGGAATAGATTTAACATCATGAATTGATCGATAGGATCTACAGCCGGTGTACCATTATCTGTTACTGAATTAGCAACTGAGATTTCCACATGATCTCCGTTGATAGTTCCACTGTTTTTCACTCTGAGCTGTTGTGTTGTTGTACAATCACCCGGTCCAAGATTTGATCCACCAAAACTTGCAGTAACATCATCCTGATCAGTTTCTGGTGTATCATCTGATAATTTTAAATCTAGATTGCCAGTTGCAAAAACATTATTAGTTGAGGTACCAACATCAGTGAAAAGTGCAAATGTTGCGCCGCCGACTAATGCTAATGATGCAAGGATTGATATCCCACTTAAGGCAATTTTTGTGTTCATATATTTATATTCTCACCGCCTCTCTAACGAACAAGCCACCCTTTTTTGGGTGGCTAAATATTTAATACGACTACTTTTATATATAGAATTTTCGGGCAGTTGGGCATGCAACAAGATTAAATCCGGAGAATTTATCTGTCAATGGAGCGTTACATAATCAAAATAGAACGAAATAAATCTCAGATATTGTTTGATACAATAAGCGGTATGGGAATAGCACCTGATTTTAGTGTATTTTATTTGGCTGCAAAAACTCTTGTTGAAGGAAATAATCCGTATACAGCCCAAGGTCTTTTTACCGGAGTAGGTTATCCTGTTTTTTCTCTTATTCCCTTTATCCCTTTTACTTTACTTCCTTATCAAATTTCTCAGGCATTATTTACATTCTTATCAATAACTTCAATTTTAATTTGTGTTCTTTTAAGTTTAAAAATTATCAACTGGAGACTAAAACCATTTCATATTTTAATTTTATTTACTCTGACTCTTTTTATGTTTCCAGTAAGGTTTACTCTGGGAATGGGACAGAGCAATAATATTGTACTTTTGTTTTTACTCTCAGGATTATATCTATATCAGAAAAAAAAGATTAATTATTCAAGTCTATTTTTCGGACTCTCGGTTGTATTAAAGCCAATAACTATATTTTTGTTTTTATATTTTTTAGTTAAAAAACAGTTCAGGTTAATAATAAATTCTTTGGTTATTGTTTTTATTTTTTTGCTAATAACTCTGTCTTCCTATTATATATATTACTTTAATAATGTTTTACCGCCACTTTTAAATCTATCGGGAAGAGAAATTTATTATAACCAGGGAATGATGGGATTTATCTCACGATTAACAAATGATAATAAATTAAGACTTTATTTAAATTACTTTATTTCATTTGCTATTTTTGTCCCTGTAGTTTATCGTCTAAGAAAAATAAAAGACGCCGGAATTGGATTTTCTTTATTTTTAGTTTCACTTGTTCTTATTGACACGCTGTCTTGGCAGCACCATTTTGTTTTTCTGATTTTTCCGTATATTGTTTTATTGAAGAAAATTTTTGAAATTAGATCAAAATATTACTTATTTCTTCTTGTGTTGTCATATATATTGGTTGCCGGAAACATTAAAAACCCGCAACTTTTTTCATCGCCTTTAATTTTATCCCATGTCTTTATAGGTACAATTTTACTTTTCATTGTTATTATTCATATAATACTAATATGCCTGCCAAAAAAAAGAATGTCAAAAGATCAAGAAAAAGGACCAGCAAAAGAAGAATTAATAAAGCAGATTTTTCTTTAAAAGTAATTCTTACAGCCATTATTGTAACCTGTATTATTCTGATCTTTTTTACTTCCACTCAAACTTACCAAAGTCCCCAGGTTGTTATTCCGTCACAGGTTAATAATTCAACTCAAATATTAATATACCCTGGTTCAACAGCGGGTATAGTGACCGAGGATAGTGATAAAAAAACTTACAACTACCAGGCACCTCAAGGAGTGATAAGCGATCAGATAATTAACTATTACAAAAACGAAATGGTAAATAAGGGATGGAGATTAATATCTTCTGACAATACCCAGGCAATTTTTAGAAAAGGAACAGAAACAGTCAGGGTCTGGATTTTATACCTAGATGTACAGCCTGAGAGCGTTGTTGATTATATTATTGACTACACTAAGTAGTTAATCTTACAATACCAATATGTTAATAGACACAATTAAATCTGATTTGGTTATTGCAACCAAAAGACAGGATCCAGAAGAACTTAAGACTATCCGCTATATTCTCTCTGAAATTAACTATGCCAAAATTGATAAGCAGAGAGAACTTTCTGATCAGGAAATAATTCTAATTTTGCAGAAAGAAGTTAAAAAAAGGCAAGAAGCAATTGAGCTTATGAAAAAGGCTGATAGAAATGAATTGGTAACTGAGGAGGAAAATAAACTAAGATTCATAACTAAATATTTACCTGAACTAATGACTAATGAGGAAATAATGGTTGTTATTAAACAGACAAAAGATAAGATGCCAAACGCACAGATGGGTCAATTAATTGGTGCTGTTATGGGTAGTCTTAAAGGAAGAGCTGATGGTTCTAAGGTGGCAATGTTGGTTACACAAAGCATGACTTCATAATGGATATATTAATAATTGCAGTATTATTTAATTTTTTAGGCAGCTTCGTATCTCTTCTTGGAGGAATATTTCTATTATGGAGGAAAAACTGGACTAAAAAAATTACTCCCCTTCTTATAGCTTTTGCTGCAGGAACTATGCTGGCGGTTTCTTTTTTTGATTTATTGCCGGAGGCATTTGAGACAATAGATGAACTTGAAATATCCCCGTCTAATATATTTAATGCAGTTCTTTTTGGGTTAGTTGTATTTTTTGTAATCGAGCGTTTTATTCTCTGGTCGCATCATCATCACTCAGATAATAATAAAGAAGCTCATCCTACAATACCTTTATTAATAATCGGAGACACAATTCATAATTTTTTGGATGGTGTTACCATTGCTGCAACATTTCTGGTCTCGTTACCACTTGGTATAGTCACATCTTTAGCAGTTGGCGCCCATGAAATCCCTCAGGAAATTGGAGATTTCGGAACTATGTTGCATTTGGGAATTGGAAGAAAAAAGGTTATTATCATCAACATTATATCCGCGTTAGTATCTTTTATTGGTGTTATTATTGGTTTTTATGTTTTGTCTGCCGGGAGCTATATTATCCCAATTCTTTTAGGGTTTGCTGCAGGTAACTTCATATATATTGCTGCATCTGATTTAATACCTGAAATACACTCGTCATATAAAAAAGAAAAAGCAGTTTCCCAGACCTCTTTCTTTTTAGTAGGGATTATATTAGTATACTTTGCTATATATCTTCTTGAAGGATCTCGTTAAAGTTCTGCCTGGATTAATAGATTATGTTCGCTCCGTCTTACGGCCTTTTTTTACTGCTTATTCCAATAATCTTATTTTTCAATTATATTTCCTTAATTTTAATAAATAAAAAAGACTATTTTGTTTATGCAAAAAAAATTAGTCTATATATTTTTTGTTTTGCTTTGCTTATCCGTTTTGCATTTATTTACATATTTCCTTTCGGATCAGGTTTTGATATTTCTTCATTCCACTGGGCCGGACGAACAATTATTGAAAAAAAAGATATTTATCAAACAATTGAATTTCGTCACCGTTATTCTTTTCTGCCAGCTTTTGCAATTGCATCTTCTTATTTTATACGGCTGGAAAGTTATGGCCTTCCTTACGTATTTACCCAAAAACTTCCAGTTATTGTATTTGATAGTCTTATTGCTGTAATAATTTTTAAAATCACTAGAAAAAAGATCCCTGCTTTGGTTTACAGTGTCAGTCCTATACCAATTATTTTAAGCGTACTTTATGGTCAATTTGATTCAATAGTCCTTTTTTTTACAGTATTAGCGTTATATTTACTAAATAATAAAAAGGTATTTTTGAGTTTCTTAAGCTTGGGTATTGCAGTTGCAGTGAAACCTTGGGCTTTGATATTTTTATTAATTATTTTACCCAAAACTAAAAAAATATTTTTATATTTAATGTCCTTCTTTATACCCTCTTTAATATCGGTTATTTTATATAAAACCTTGGTAGTAGAAGTGGCATTTTTTAATATGATAAAAGGGATTAGTCAATATTCCAGTGTTTTGGGTTGGTGGGGGCCTGCAGCAATACTTAAGATTCCTGCCAAATATTTTAACCGCGAATCAATATTATTCCACTGGGGAGCAATAACAAAAATTTTATCCGTTATTGTTGTTTTCCTATTGGGTAGAATTAAGTATATAGAAATTTATAAGACAGCCAAATGGTTTGTGCTTATTATCTATATTATTTCATTCGGATTTGCAATTCATTATCTTCTTTGGATTTTCCCATTTGCTCTTATAACAAGGGACAAGTTAACCAAATCGTATATGCTAATTTGCGGGAATTTTATTATTTTAGTGGGTCTAATTGGAGGCCTGACATATAATTTTACTCCTCCATATATACCAGAAATTCTGACTATTATTTTGAGTCAAATACTCTGGTTATTTTTTATTTTATGGTTTACCTTTGACGTCAGACAAACTATCCGTAAGTATTTACTATCTTATTGAGTTGCATCTTGCATCATCGAATCATCGTAAGTGTTATATCCTGTTGGGTAAGTCGTGTCGTTATAATTATAGGTGCCACTTGAATCCTGAATCTGCTGCATTTGTTCCTGCACGTCCTGAGGAACCGTTTGTTTATACTGCTGCATATTTTGCAACTGATTTGGGTTATTAAGTCCACCCTGACCGATAGCGCTTAAGAATGCAATTCCTATAACCGCAATTAATGCAAAAAGCATTACAAAGATTAGAGCTGCTGGTAGTATTACGGTAATTGCAGCTTTTACTGTTGAAAACTGATGGATCTTCCTAAAACCTACAATTTCTATATATAGATAATAAAGAGCAATGACCATGCCGATAAATGGAATTACTGTAAATGGCATTAACGCTGTAGAGTAGCCAACAGCAAGAAAGCTTCCATTATATGTTCCCTTACCGCCAAGAATCTTAACAACAACATGAAGTATTGCTGTCCAGATGAAAAAACCAACTAATATAAACGGAATCATAATAACACTTCCTAAAATAATCATGCCCAAACCACCTGTTGCCTTATTTCCGGCAAACAATGCTGAAAAAATAAAGCTTACAATCAAGGCTACAACTACGTTAATAATAGTAAAAACCAAGACTTTCTTATATCCTTCATTAGTAGACAGCCCATCGAAAAATGATTTTGGTGACATGATGATTTGTTTCATCATCATAAAATGTGCCTGAATTAGATTCATAAAACTCCTTTTTAATTATTACCATTTATATCTTGACAATAAAATATGATTATGTCAAGCTTAATTTAAGCTTAATATGAAACTCAAAACCACCTTAATTGCTTTTCTTCTGGTATTTACATTTATTATTTCGTCTACTAATGTTTTTGCAGCTCCTGGTTGTTGTGGTGATTCTAGATTATCGTTGCCTCAATTACAGAATTCGAAAATCTGTTTTACAACAACCACAAATTGCAATGCTTATCCTAATAATGGTCAGACAGTAAGTCTTAAATCATGCGATTCTGTAAATAATGTACCAGAAACTGGTATTGTTGAATACAATTCTGATTGTTTTGTAAATATTCAAGCTCCAACTGAAGTCAAAATCACAGACTTTGGCAGGCTGTTTAGCGGAGCTGTATCATTCCTCCTTCTTATAGCATTTATTCTTGCATTCTTCTATTTAATATTAGGTGGTATATCATGGTTAACATCATGGTTAACCAGTGGTGGAGATAAAGCTAACATAGAGACTGCAAGAAATAAGATTATTGCAGCTATCATTGGTCTTATTATAGTTGCTGCTACATGGGCACTGTTCCAGTTAATCGGTGGTGCCATAGGATTTAATATCTTAGGTGGATTTGAACTTCCAACCCTTTATTAACCGCTTCTTGACAAATACCCTTAGTCTTATTAAAATAGCACTTGTTTCTACAGACTGCCAAGTATTAAAAATTTTTAGTGGAGGATTATAAAAATGGCTACAGTAAAAAGTGCTAAACAAAATATCAAACCACTTTTTGATAATGTATTAATCAAACCTCTGGAAGCTGAAAGCAAAACCGCCTCAGGCATTTATCTTCCCGATAGCGCAAAAGAAAAACCTCAGATAGGTATGGTTATGGCTGTTGGAGCAGGTGGTATATCTAGCGATGGCAAGAAAGTTTCTATGGTTGTTAAGGTAGGACAAAAAGTTATGTATAAAAAATGGGGTGGGAACGAAGTTAAAGTAGGAATGGAAGAATGGTTGTTGGTTGAACAGAAAGATATATTAGCAATTGTAGAGAAGTAGTATTAAACATTATTTAAACTTATGGCAAAACAACTTAAATTTTCTGAAGATGCAAGGCAGTCTCTTGCTAAAGGTGTTAACCTTTTATCTAAGGCTGTAGTTACAACCCTTGGTCCTAAAGGCAGGAATGTAGCTCTAGATAGGAAATGGGGAGCTCCAAATGTAGTTCATGATGGAGTTACTGTAGCTAAAGAAATTGATATAGAGGATCCATTTGAAAATATGGGAGCACAACTGATTAAAGAAGCAGCTTCTAAAACCAATGATGTTGCTGGAGATGGAACAACCACAGCAACTTTACTTGCCCAGTCCATGATAAACAATGGTCTTAAAAACGTAACCGCTGGTGCAAATCCAATGATTGTTAAGCACGGGATTGATAAAGGTGTAGTCCAAGTAGTTGCACCGCTTAAAACAATGGCAAAAAAACTTAAAGGAAAAGAAGAGGTAAAACAAGTAGCAACCATTTCAGCGCAAAATACCCAGATTGGTGAATTGATAGCTGAAGCTTTAGATAAAGTAGGTAAAGACGGCGTTGTTACTGTTGAGGAAGGCAAAGGTCTGCAGATGGAGATTGAGTATAAGGAAGGTATGGAATTTGATAAAGGATATGCCAGTGCCTACCTTGTTACTAATCCAGATAGAATGGAAGCTGAAATTGCAGATCCCTATATTTTAATAACTGATAAAAAGATTTCGGCTATTGCCGATCTTCTTCCGTTTTTGGAGAACTTTGTGAAAGTTTCCAAGAATCTTGTGATTATTGCTGATGAGATTGACGGTGAAGCGCTTGCTACTTTAGTTGTTAATAAACTGAGAGGCACGTTTAACGTTCTGGCTGTTAAAGCTCCTGGTTTTGGTGACAGAAGAAAAGAGATGCTTGAGGATATCGCAATTTTAACAGGCGGAAAAGTAATCTCTGAAGATACCGGAGTCAAGTTTGAAAATGTAACAGTTGAGGATTGCGGAAGAGCAGATAAAATCTGGTCTGATAAAGAAAACACCAGAATTATCGGAGGTAAAGGTCAAAAGTCAGCAATCACTGCAAGAATAGCCTCAATTAGAAGAGCGATTGCAGAATCTACCTCTGACTTTGATAAAGAAAAATTTCAAGAGAGACTTGCAAAGCTAGCTGGGGGTGTAGCTGTTATTAATGTTGGAGCAGCAACAGAGATTGAGCTTAAAGAGAAGAAAGAAAGAGTAAATGATGCAGTTGCCGCAACCAAAGCTGCAATTGAAGAAGGTATTATTCCAGGAGGAGGAGTGTCGCTCCTTCGGGCAAGAAAAGTTCTTACCAGGCTTCAAAATTCTTTAACAATTGAAGATGAGAAGATTGGAATTGATATTCTAAATAAAGCCCTGGAGCAGCCGGTCCGTGTAATCGCTTCTAACTCGGGAGTAGATAGCGGATGGGTTGTCAAAAAAATAGAAGAGTCAAACAAAGAAGACTATGGTTTTGATGCCTTAACTGAGGAATTTGGTTCAATGATAACAAAAGGAATTGTTGATCCGGTTAAAGTAACAAGGTCAGCTCTTGAAAATGCAGCATCTGTAGCTACAATGGTACTTACAACTGAGGCATTGGTGACAGACATTCCAGAGAAAAACCCGCCAGCAGGTGCTGGGGGTATGCCGGGTGGAATGGGAGGCATGGGTGGTATGGGCGGAATGGACTATTAAAACGTTGATAAAAAGTATTAACAAAAAAACCCCGGCCGAAACGTCGGGGTTTTTAGTAAAAAAATATAAATAAATCTTGGACAAAAATATCCGATCGGATCATTTTGTCAAAAATTAAAACTCCAGCCAGTTTCGGCGTTTTGATATTGACTTTTGTACAAAACCGTGCTATATTGTACAATTATGACACAAACTATGAAAGCGTCAGACGTCCGTTCAAACTGGAGCCAATTACTTAATAAAGTGTTTCGTGGTGAAACAGAAGTTGTTGTTGAAAAAAGCGGTATTCCTGTTGCAGCTATTGTATCAGCACAAGACTTCGAGAAGCTGCAGCAAATGAAACAACGTAGAAATCAAGATTTTGCTTTAATTAGCGAAATAAGAACTGCTTTTAAGGATCAAACCTCTGTACAAATACAAAAGGGTGTTACTAAAGCTATTGCACAGGTTCGCAGAGAAAGTAAGAATCAAAATGCCTTTTCTAAATAATCGTGATAAGAGCTACATACGATACCAACACTCTTGCATCTGGTACTACAATTTCTCAAGGACCTATTTCTTTTGTTATTGATGCTTGGATTAATGACGAGGTTGAGATGATTACTTCTGAACCACTGATAAATGAACTTACAAGAACACTTTCAAAACCATACTTTACAACTAGACTAACTCTAGAACAGACACAATCGTTTATAAAACTTGTACGAGAACGTGCAACGATAGTACCAATTACTACACCAATACCAAATATAGCAACTCACCCAGAAGACAATATAGTACTTGCAACTGCTGAGAGCGGAAATGCTAGTTATATCGTGACTGGAGATTATGGGCTACAAAATCTTATAGAATTTAAAGATGTCCATATAGTTAACGCACGAAACTTTAATGAAATATTGCAGAAGGATAAAACAGGTAAAAGAGGATAATTAAGAATACTGAAGTTTATTTATGCCATTTATTTCCATAAATTACAAAAAGAAAAATTCGATAAATAACATTTCCTGCAAATAGACCAATAATTATCCAGATGGTTGCCCCAATTAAATATTGATCTACTGGGGATTTTGAATAACTGTATAATTTATTTGCTTGGTTACCAAAATATGCATTTAATAAAAAGGATATAATAGAGAATAATGATAATACTCCAATAACTATTGATATGACTATAGCTAACCGGTAATGCCATTTGTCTTTTATTTTTACAGAATCTGGAAATAATGGAAATATCATAATACTATTTTTATTCTACTTTAATTGCTGGTAGGATTTCAAGAGGATTTATAGTCCCATCTGGGCCGTGGATTTCTAGATGGAGATGGGAACCTGTTGACCAGCCTGTTGTCCCGACTTTTCCGATAACAGTATTTTTGTCAACTTCATCATCTGTTTTTACCAAAATTTCTGCTAAGTGAGCATAAAGTGACGCATATCCGTTTTCATGCCTTACAACCACATATTTACCGTACCCCCAATTTGAAGTAGTTGTTGACTCAACTTTACCTTTAGCAATGGACATAACAGAATCCTCATAAGGCGCGGTTAAGTCAAGTCCAGGATGATAAAACTGATATTTTTGTGATACCTGATAGTTATTAAGAGGCCAGGTGTAAGTTACTTCGGTTATGGTTGACTGTGATACTATAGTAGGTGTAGTTTTTGAGTTGGTTGTGATATTTGCAGAGATAAGTTGAACTTGCGGTACTATTATCCCGGCAAGGAACATAGTTGAGGTAAGCTGTATACCGATTACCTTCCGGATACTTGTTTTTTCGAAAAACCTTCTAAGGCGAAAACTGATGTAGTTACTGTTGTAATGGCTTTTGGCTAATAATCTAAACCAATTATTCATAGTTGAAGGGTTAAATATAACATATTAAAGTTTGCTGGTCAAACCTATAGGATTTATATTTGCGTTGATAAATATATCCTTTTATGATATAGTCCATCATACTTTTAGCGTAAAGTATATGTTTAAAAAAATCTTCTTTATTACCCTTATAATTGCTGTTGGTGTTGGTTTATTCTTCGGTGTACGCTTTTTGATAGCCAGTCAAAAACAACAAGGTCAGGCCGGTTTGCAGGTAAAATCTGATCCGCTAGCCAGCGTATTTTTAGACAGTCGTTTTTTAGGAAGAACTCCCTATGAGGATAGAATTGAACCTGGTGAATATACTCTTAAGCTGATACCCGAATCTACAGCAACAAACTCAGCTTCATGGCAGGGGAAGGTGGTACTTTCTTCAAATATACTAACGGTTGTCAATAGAGAATTGGGTATATCTGATTTGGCTTCATCAGGAGAAGTTATTACTCTTGAAACATTATCAGGAAAAGATACAGAGATTTCAATAGTATCAATTCCCGATGGAGCTACAATTAAGATAGACGGAACCGATCAGGGAACTGCACCTTTGCTTTTGAGAAATGTTGAACCAGGAGAGCATGAAGTAATCATTTCAGCACCTGGTTTTATAACCAGGTCAGTTAAAGCAGTCGCAACCGCAGGTTTCAAATTATCAATTACGGCTCAACTTGGTATATCCGAAGGTGGAGAAAGTGCTGCAGAAACTACGCCAGGTACAACACCAAATATAACACCGTCAGCTACACCAAAAGCAACTCCAAAACCAACAACAACAGCCACAAGCAAAGATCCAGAGAAACCTTTTGTGACAATTCTTGATACACCAAATAATTTCTTAAGGGTAAGGAAAGAACCTTCGACAGACTCTGAAGAATTGGCGAGAGTAAAGCCAGATGAGAAATATCCTCTTACCGATGAGGAACCAGACTGGTTTAAAATCAAACTTTCTGACGGGACTGAGGGTTGGGTTTCCGCTGAGTATGCTCAGAAGACTGAGTAAACTCAGTTTGTGCTTTGTTTAACCACAGCATAATTCCTCCAACAACAGCGACTAAAGTTAAAAGAATAAATACCTTATTTTGTGAAGATACATTCAGAGCTATAATCCCCAAAAGTGCTGTAATAGCCCAATAAAAAACGGCAATTTTTCTTATACTCCAACCGTAATCCAAAAGCCTGTGATGAAGATGTCCTCTGTCTGCCCAAACAGGAGATTTTCCTTTGCCCAGTCTTCTTATTATTGTGAACAGTGCATCTGTCATAGGAAGTCCTAACACTAAAAACATAGTTCCTACTTTTGCTCCAGAAAGTATTGATAAAGTTGCCAACATAAAACCGGCCAAAGTTTTACCTCCATATCCCGGCATTATTTTTTGCGGGTAAAAATTCCATGGTAAAAACCCTAAAAATGAACCCATGGTAATAAATGCAAGTGCTGTTACTACCCATTGAGATATATCCTCAGATACGAATCTTAAAGATAGAATGCCTAAAACAAAACAGGCAATAGCAACAAATCCTGGTAGCTGACCGTCAACACCACTGGACCAACCAACAACATTCATTGTCCAGACTATAAAAAGAATTGCAAACAAATCAGGCAGTAAAACATATGAATCAAGGTGAATAACTCCTCCAAAGGGATTGCTGATAAAAGATATGCCTATGCCAGCTCCTACAACACATACAGCGCTTGCAATGTTGCCTATAAAGCGGATATAAGGGTTGACGTCTTTCCAATCATCGATAAGTCCCATTACAACAGTAATCAGTGCTCCCAGCATAATACCAATAATAGTTTTATCAACTGGCAAAAAAAACACAATCGGAACAAGTATGCCAATAAACAAAGCCAGACCTCCTGCTCTTGGAATTATTCCCTTATGAATATGAGCGGGGTGTTTACGTATAGCGGGATCATCAACAAGGTTATAGTGTATAGCAATTTTTTTAACAAAAAAAGTTGCTACATAAGTGGATATTAAAGCAACAATAGTTAGAAAACCAATAAATTGCGCCATATTTAGATTATAAGAAATATTATCTTAGTTAGGGTAATTAAAGCTAGTAATGCATAAAAGCAGTTTGTCCATAAGATTAAAAGTGTCAGAAATTTGTCTTTATTAGTAAAAAGTATACTTATTATGATGTTAGTTATAAAGACCATAATTTCCGAAAAAGGAATAATAAATAACTGACTGGATCTTACTAGCTGCTCTTCTCCCCAAGGTAGAGAATAAAACAAAGGGGTAAGTGGCGGAAGCTTTTTAAAAGTAAATCCAAGAATAATAAAAGAAATTGCAAGTAAGATAAAGTATATTCGTATTGGTAAAGAAAACGGCATGTTTGCAAACATAAACTTCAAATCATTAAACTTACTCATGTTCTCAATATTTGGAAGTTTGGATTTTTTCAAAGACAGAAAAGAAAATATTCCTAATTTTTTTTTGTTGATTTGCGTATCCATATTCACTTATTAATATCTGGGAATCCTGAAAAAATTTCATAATGACCATCTTCGTAAATCATAAATGTTCTAGCAGGGTATTTTGGGAAAAAGTCTTTGTGTACTTTATTAGGTATTAATACTATAGCAAGATAGTTAGGTAGAATAATATGCTGCGGATTAAAAAGATATACCTTTGTAGGATTTTTGTAATAATATACTGATTCAAAAAATACCAGAGGGGTATTTGCATAAACAAAATCCTCCTCATTTGCTATTGTATTGATTTGTGCAAAAGCTGTTCTAACATCAACCTTTTTAATATATGGTGGTAGGAAATAAAGAGAATATAACCAAATCCCGAAAAAGAAAACTGTAAGTAATCTTTTTATAATCACAGTTTTAATAGATTTAAGTGCAATAGCCAAAAGCATTACCTGGGCGCTACTTACAGTGATAAGATAACGATTTACAAAGATTGGCTTAAAGTAAGAAATGATTAAAACTATTGCAAGCGGGACAAACACCCATAAAAAAAACAAAATATTCTGTTTAAATCTTTTTTTTGTCGAAATTGCAAAAATATATAAAACAAAAACAGTAACTGAAAGAATAATTGTATATTTCCACAAAAATCCTGGTGTACCTTCATATCCTATTAACAGGTTTCCTAGAACTGATAGTATTAATGTAAGGTTAATAGGCCACATCCACATCTTTTCTGTTCTCGTGAGTTGATCGGCAATAACAAACATCCAGGGGGTATATAAAATAAAAGGTATTACCATCGTTATGATTTTTTCTTTGGTTAGCTTTTTAGAAATTAGAAGATATAATCCTTGTACTACCGGAACAATTACTGTGTAAGGATGTGTGTATAGAGCAAGAGTGGTTGCAATAATATAAGGAAGAGGTTTATTTATGTAAAAATAATACATGGAGGCAGTTGTAGTTAGAATATTTAAGGAATATCCTCGGGCTTCAAAAGCATAGTAGACTAGCATGGGATTGAAAGCAGCCAGAAGTAAAGATACTTTTGCCCACTTATCTTTAAAAATCGCTTTTGCAAATTGGTAGAAGATGTAAAGAAATCCGATAAAAAAAATGAGGCTTAAAACTCTTATAGTTATTTCTGCTTTTCCAAAAACTAACATCCAATAATGAAGAAAAAGATAATAAAGAGGTGGACTATAGTCAGATGAGGTTATTCTGATAGTCTCAAATCCTCCAGGAGATGCAACTAAAACAGAAAAAGCCTCATCACGCCATAAGCTTTGTGTAAGGTATAAAAGTGGGGTGTTGTCAAACATGAGGGTATTATACCTTTTCGGTAACCCTATATTCCAATCTTTTCCCTAAAAGTAGCCTGGTATGGGCATCAAGACCAGGTAGGGCTGACAGGAAAAAAGAGATAAATGGCAGGCTTAACCACTGCAGGTAAAGTATAGGCAGTTTCCATTTAGAAAAGTGCGCTGGTCTTTGCGGTTTCATTTTTGCATCTAAAAATATGATAACAAGTATAAAAATTGCGCATATTGTTAGAATTGCCGATGAAATTTGTGAAAGGTTATGTCCAAGAACGGTTCTGGCAAAATAAGGATTAATAAGAGGCGGGATTGAAGACCAGATTGTTAATATAAACCAGTTGGTTGGCCATAAAATATGCTGTTCAAGAAGGTTTACCAGCCTTCCTGTTTTATCCCAGAATGGAATTGTTTTGTTAGTAAAATAATTATGTACAACAAAGGGAATATCAGATACTCCCCAAGCCCAGCGTTTATGTTGTTCATATTGATTAATCATTGTTTTCCAAAAAGTAGAGGATTCTGCAGCATCAGCCAGAACCGGTAGGAATATAGGAGTAACCCGCACTTTTTCTCCTAGGGCAAAATACGTTTTAAAAAATAAGTGATAATCTTCAGGTATAATATCAACCCCCCAAAATCCAACTTTCTTAACTGTATCAAGACAAATTGAATAAGTAGAAAAGTTTATAAGTCTTTTCCCTTGTTTGAGCATAGCCAAATTTAGAATGCTGCTTATAGTATTTAAAACTCTGCCTGGTATGGGAAGCCGCCAAATATTGGAGTAAAAAAGAACTGCTGCTTGATAAAACCTAAACCGTGAATCCGGATCTGTCAAAAACTGATAAGTTAAATTGGAATAATATTTGGGGTGCAGTAATATATCAGCATCACAGGAAGTGACAGTCACCTTAGATAAGTCATAGCCTTTTTTTATTAAAACGTCAGAAACAAACCTTCCGGCATTTGCCATATTTGAAGATTTACCGGCAACTTCATTAGAATTTAATTTATGTTTAATTATCCAGAAATTTGCAAATTTCATCCCAAATTCTTTTCTTAAAATTTCTCCGGTTTGGTCAGCTGTTAAATCTCTGTCTTCTGTACTTAATACGATAGAAATACTTTTTAAAGGAAAATCCTGTTTTGTCAAGTTTGTTAGTGTATCTCTAAGGATTGATAAAGGTTCTTTAAATTCAGGAATTATAATAACATGATGGATAGAATCCCAACCTTTGATTTGTTTACAAAGTGAAAGCCAGTCAACCCTTACGTGAGAAGATAATGTTAAATAGGAGCGTATTGCATTTATAGCAAGTGTTGCTGATTTGTAAAACCAATAAACGTCAAAAGCTATAACAAGATAGGCAACGAGAGCCGGGTGAAAAAATGATAACCAGAAAGGCAGGGTTATTAGAAACCATGTTATTGATGGAATAATTATTTCTATGGCTCTTGCAGTTTTCTCTGGATAACGTTCAAATAGCCTATTCATAGTATATATTGTAACACCTAAAGATTAAATAATTCTTTAGCATTATTCATGGTTATCTTTCTAATATCCTCAGATATAGTATTTTTTATCTGCGCTATACAGTCAATTGTATAAGTAATATACGAAGGTTCATTTCTTTGACCTCTAAAAGGTATGGGTGTTAGATATGGGCTGTCGGTTTCAACAACCAACCGTTCAAGCGGGGTTTGACTTACAAGATCTCTTAAATGACTATTTGCTTTATAAGTAATATTTCCGTCAAAACCGATATAAAATCCTAATGCTAAGACCGATTTAAGGTAATCTTTATCTCCGTCAAAACAATGGAAAACACCAGTTAAGCATTTATCTTTCATAAAATTAGATAGAAATTGCATTAACTCTTGCTGGGCGTCCCTGCAATGAATTATTAAAGGCAACTTATTTCTGTTTGCGATATTGAGGTGAATCTCAAAAAGCTGCTTTTGTCTGTTCTTGTTTTCCAGATCTATTGCAGGATAGTTATTATAGTGATGGAAATCTATCCCGGTTTCTCCAATCGCCACAACTTTTGGATTTCTAATAAGAGATTCAAGTTGTATTTCAATTTCTTCAAAATTTGTAATTTCGTTGACATGATGAGGGTGGTAACCTACAGCAGCGTAGCATATAGACTGTCTATTGCTTATTTCTATGGCTTTTTCACTGGAGTTTATCTTAGCGCCAACAACAATAAGCCCTTCTCCACCCTTCTGGGTAAATCGTCGCACAACAGAATCAACATCTCCATCAAAGGCCTTAAAGTTTAAATGACAGTGTGTGTCAATCATAAAATCAAAAGATCAATATATCAAAAAAACTTATTATTGTATTATTTTATTCTTGGAAATAAAGGTTTTTGGGATTTTATGATTTCTCCCTGAAATTGCTTTTTCACAGTCTCTGCAGTTTCTGGCAAAAAAGGTTGTAAATCATATGCAATTTGTCTTATTCCATCTATAATTTCGCTCCATATAACTACTTCATGTAGTTCTCCTTTTTTCCATAGCTTTGTTCTATCAATATATGCGTTTAATCCTTTAATGTGACCCCAAATATATTCCAATGCTTTGTCAAAACGGTAGTTTTCAATATGCATTGTAACGTCAGGTGAAAAATCTTTAATTACACTTTTTTCAATACGTGGGTTATTAAGCTCAATTAGTTTTGTTATTCGTGAAACTAAATTCCCAAAATTATTAGCAAGATCTGCATTGTAGAGTTCTTTAAATCTATTTTCAGAATAATCACCATCGTCGTATGACGGAATTTCTCTTAAAAGATAATAGCGTATTGGATCAATTCCATATTTACCAACTAGTTTAATTGGGTCAATAACATTACCTAATGATTTGGACATCTTTTGGCCTTGTGATGTAATAAATCCTTCAATGTAAATTTGTTTGCTATTGGGAAGACCAGCTGACATAAGCATTGCTTGCCACATAGCAGCCTGTTGTTAGAGCGTCAAACCAAACGTACATTACGTGTTTAGTATCTTGCGGAACTTGTACCCCCCATGGCATCTTTTCTTTTAAACGAGAAATACTAAAATCTTTTAAACCTGACTTAACAAAATTCTTTATTTCTTCAAAACGAAACTGTGGGATAACAAAATCTGAGTTTTTTGCATAAAAATCTAAGAGCCGTTGTTGATAATTGGAAAATTTGAAAAAATAATTTTCTTCATCATACACCTCCAATTTTCTATTTGGATGGATTGGACACTTTCCATCAACTAGATCTGAATCGGTTTTTTCCAGTTCGCAGCCGACACAATATTTTATTTGATATCTTGCTTTATAAATATCTTTTTGGCATCGTTTCCAAAATTCCTGGGCCGCTGTAATATGTAGTGAGTCTGTAGTTCTTATGAAGTTGGTATAACTTATATTTAAAATAGATTTAAGTTGTGCGTAATTTTTAGCATGTTCATTGCAATATTTCTGTGGATCTTTATGCTCCTCCAAGGCTTTTTGGTATATTTTTTGACCGTGTTCGTCTGTCCCAGTATTAAATACTACCTCATCGCCTAAAAGTTTATGGTATCGTGCAATGACATCTGCTCGAATAATTTCCATGGCAAATCCAATATGTGGATCTGCGTTTACATACGGAAGCGTTGTCGTTATATAGAATTTCATTCTCGTATTATACTATTTATCCCGTTTAAATAGCAGATTTAGTGTAAATAATAGGGCAAAAACAATAATTCCAGATAATAATGTCAACATATCAAGTCTTTTTAGAATGACAAGAACTAAGATTGCTAAAACTATAAATAATCCATTTCTGCTGTTTCCTAATAATAAAGAGGAGGTAAGAAAAACGGCAGTTATAAAAATTGTTATAAATATTCCTATTATTAAAACTGATGATGGGGGAATACTTAAAAAAATAAATACTGCAAAAACCCAAAGCGCAACTGTCAAAACCAACCCTGGTAGATAATTTTTTCTTCTGCTTATATGAGTCCGCATAGTCTTATTGTAATTGATATAATTAAATTATGAAGACATTAAAGTCTCATAAAAGATTTTTATTAGCAATTTTAATTATATTAATTGTTCTTTTCGCTCCACTTCCCTATATTTATCCTGATAATGTATATTGTAAGCCTTGTATGACAGGGGAACTTTGTCCAAAGTGTCCAGGAAAAGGCGATTTAGTCTGGACATCGTCAGTCTTTCAAATAATTTATAGTCGATCGAGTTCTGTAAGTGAAAGCATGGTTGAAACAATTCCCATATCACCGTAGTTTTTACTTTTTATTTTTGGTTGTGCTACAATGTTTGTCCAATGGACTCACAGTTTCTTGCCCTAACTTTAATTGTACTTCTTGGTTTTGTAATTCTTGCATTCCTTATTAAAAAATGGGTAAACCAAAGGTCAGTATCCGATGAGCTTGTTGCCTGGCTAAAATCCACAAATACAAGAATGGATCAACAAAGCAGGAATATAAGTGAACGCTTGGATAATGCCTCGCGTGTAATTGCATCAGTTCAAAAAAACCTAGGTGAAGTAACAGAGATAGGTAGAAACATGAGCGATTTGCAGGAGTTTTTAAGATCTCCAAAACTGCGGGGGAATATTGGGGAGCAAATATTAAAAGAGTTATTGTCTCAGGTATTGCCAAAACAATCTTTCCACCTTCAATATGCATTTAAATCAGGCGCAATTGTTGATGCGGCTATTAAAACAGGAAATGGATTAGTGCCGATTGATTCTAAGTTCCCAATGGAGAATTTCAGGCTTTTAACAAATGCTAAGACTGAAGTTGAAACACAGGTTGCAAAAAAAGAATTTGCAAAAGATGTCAAAAAGCATATAGACGATATTTCAAGAAAATATATTCTTACCGATGAAGGCACAATTGATTATGCTTTAATGTATATTCCTTCTGAAGCAATATATTATGAGGTAGTAAACAATTCTTCTTTGTTTGACTACTCTGCAGCAAAACGGGTTCTACCGGTTTCTGCAACTACTTTTTATGCCTATATAAGGGCAATCCTTATAAGTTTTGAAGGCCAAAAAATTGAGGAGAAAGCAAAACAGATACTATCCTCGATAAGAGCAATTCAGAAAGACTATGAAAAAGTAGATAGCAACTTATCAATACTGGGGAAACATATTACCAATACATACAATATGATGAATCAGACATTTTCTACCTTCACAAGCCTTGGCCAGAAGATTAAAGCAACTAATAAAATTGGGGACCTTGATTCTGGTAAGGAAAAACTGTTACAATAAAGTTTTTCTAAGTATGGACAAGAAAAATCAGGGATCTTCGTCGTTTGAGGTAAGCGTCAACTTTGACACCACGCCAATTTTATATACAGATAATGTACTCATAACTGCAAACAGCGACGGGGTAATTTTGGACATTGGTCAAAGACTGGGAACGACTAATAAAGTAAGGATTGTTTCTAGAATTGGAATGAGTAGGATCCATGCTAAAAAAATGGTCAATGAACTGGCCAAAACTCTAGCTATTTCTGAATCCCAACCAAGGAAAAAGCACTAACTTCAGGATTGCATACTACTAAATAGTCTTTTGTCTTCATTTTAATTGATTTTGTGTGGGAGCCCACGTTAAAGGCTATTTTATCCTCATCTAGCAATTTCTTATCTACAAAAGTGGAGATACCCATAATATTTCCTAAAGGTGGTACCGCTCCCACTTCAACTCCTGCTAAGTCAAAAACTTCATCTTTTGTAGCAAATCTTAGATCTTCAATATTCTTATTGTTCTTAAACGTTTTGGTATCTACTTTTAATGATCCTGGCAATACAAGCAGTATTGGTTTCCCGTCAGCTATAAACAGCAACGCCTTAACGCCTTGTGTTTCTTTTGTATCTCGTATTTTTGCGGCATCCTTGCTTGTAAAAACAGGAGCATGTTCGTATAACTTATACGTGATATGATTTTTATTAAGAAGATCTATTATTTTTTCAAATACTTTAGATGTTGTTTGCATTAATAAATTATATATTATGAAATCAAAACAGGAAGATATAGAATTTGTTAAAGTTGAAAAGAAAAACAGCAATCTACTTTTTTCAATTTATCTATTAATTATATTTGTAGTAACATTTCTAGGGGGATATTTACTTCAATCATGGAAAAATTCTAAAAGTCAAAATTTAGTGACTCCCGGATCAGTTGAATCTACACAATTAAACGAATATATTAATCCCTT
>JACOXO010000030.1 GCA_016182365.1 Candidatus Gottesmanbacteria bacterium
TTTCACTACTTTGCCTTGGACTATCTCGCCCACTTCAAACGGCAAAAAATATCTGTATATAGTAAGCCAAATCCAATCTAACGATCCATCGCTGGACTATGTTCCTAACTTAATTGCAACATTTATTAAAAGAGAACTAGAATCTGCAAACGGTTCGACTTCACTCGCCGCAGGCGGGTCATCTGAAAAAGTGACACCAACTCCTTCTCTTACCGAAGCGCCTACAAATACTCCTGCGCCAACGTCAATTGTTGATGATCTATCTTTATACGATATCACAGTTTTAAATGGTAGCGGGATATCCGGTGAAGCAGCAAGTTTAGAGAGTACTCTTCAAACTGCAGGATTTTCTGTTTTGGAAATTGGAAACGCAGCAAATAGCAGCTTTACAACAACAATAATTCAGGCCAAAGAAGGAGTCCCTTCCGGATTTATAGGACAACTGCAAGAGATATTATCCAAAACTTATGCAGTATCGTTAAGTAGTGTCCCGCTTGCTGAAAATGAAGATACTGATGTTATTATAACAATAGGAAGTTTAGAGGCATCTTCCGCTTCAACATCAGCCACACCAACACCGTAAAATAACCTTGTTATTGAGCTCCCCTAAGTATTTTGGTAGAATAACATCTATTGTTCCGGTATTTCTGGGTGGTTAGTTCATTGGTACCTGCCAATGCGCGCTTAGTTCATTGGTAGAACGCTTTCCTGATAAGAAAGAGGCGGATGGTCCGATTCCATCAGCGCGCACAAGACGCGGCGGGCAGGTAAGAAAGAGGCGGATGGGGAGTTTACCCGCCTTTTGGCGGGATTCCATCACCACCCACAAGCTTTGCCTATATGATGTTAAGTTATGAAAGAATTTTTTCGTACTACTGATGTACCAAGGTATGTTGGTCCACCCCATCATTATTTAGACATCGCTTCTCATTTTGTTGAATTTTTATCTTTACTGCCAGTTGGAAAAATCAATACAAATGGTACAGAAATTAATATCCCTGTAAGGCGTAAACATTTTATGTTTTTTATTCCACATAGTAATGTTGAAACCCAACCCATTGACAGAATTTATAGACAATTAGGGTTACCTTTGCCTGTATGGTTTACCAAGAAAGAGAATGAAAAAGATCAACCAATTATACTTGGTGGTCCAAGAAGATTTATATTTGCTGATAGAGTGCAAATAACTCCTAGTACAATCCGTGCTGTAGACCGCGTGTATAAACATCCTCATGCTGTTATTGGTACTTCCATTGAAGGAACTAGGTTCGGAAATCCCAATGACGGGAATGACATAAGGACATTAAAAGAAGCAGAACCTGGTACAGTTTACTTTGCTACAAGAGAAAGAGTCCCTATCTTACCTGTTGTAGTATATGGTGGGGATAAGTTCTTAACAGCTTTAGAAAGTATAAAGAAAAAGTATGGTTATAAAGCAATGCTAGAGCAATTCTACAGAGAAGTAAGAGCAAAATCAAAACCTGTCATTGAGGTCCGATTCGCCAAACCCTATACTGATCATATATTGCCTGAAGGGGTAAAATTAGACAAAGAAAAATCTAAACAACACAATAATACGCATACTAATAATCTAATGTTGAATATTGCAATACCACTTCTACTGGAATTAGATATAGGATATCCTTTAGGTCCTTATGAAAAATATTTTCGAAATTAACTTATGACCTATTTTACAAAATCCGGTTTTGAGAAAATCCAAAAGGAATTCAAAGATTTGCAGAATAAAAGGCCAAAAGCTGTTGATGAATTGCAGCGGGCAAGGGAGTTAGGAGATTTATCAGAAAATGGGGCGTATAAAGCCGCACGTTTTGAACTTTCTACAATTGATGCAAAAATTCGAAGAATTGAAAGGCAGCTAAAAACTGCAAAGGTAATTTCTGCAAAGACCGATGGAACAATAGGAATTGGAAATAAAGTTAAACTCCTAAAAAACGGCAAAGAAATTGAATATTCAGTTGTTGGCGACTTCGAAGCAGACCCCCAAGATGGAAAGATTTCATTAAATTCGCCAATAGGACAAGCACTATACGGAAAAAGAGTCAATGAAAGTGTTACTATTAATGCCCCAGCAGGTAGTATAGAATATAAAATCATCTCGGTTAAATAATTTTTTTATATGCCAACTACAATAATTTGTCCACATTGCAATATGGAAGTGGAGCTTACTCAAGCACTGCAAAAACACATTGAAGAAGAGGTCTCCAAAAATCTAGACCAGAAATATAATTTGGAGTTTAGAGATTTAAAAAAGCAACTTGAACAGAAACAGAATAAACTGGATGAATTCCGTGAGAATGAACTAAAGCTGCGTGAGGATAAAAGAAAACTTGAAGACAGAGAAAAAGAATTGGAACTGACAGTCGCCAGAAAAATTGACACTGAACGTAAAAAAATTGAAGATAAAGTTTTTAAACAGGCATTTGAAGAACATAGACTTAAAGATCTGGAAAAGGAAAAAGTTATTTCAGATTTAAAAAAATCCCTCGAAGAGGCTCAAAGAAAAGCTTCTCAAGGTTCGCAACAACTTCAAGGCGAGGTATTAGAACTTGATATTGAAAATTTATTCAGGGAAAGTTTTAATGGTGATTTAATTGAACCGGTTGCCAAGGGAACAAGTGGCGCTGACATTAAACACACAGTTAAAAGTCCAAGAGGAATGTCTTGCGGCGTAATTTTGTGGGAACTAAAAAGAACCAAATCCTGGTCTGACTCATGGATAGCAAAACTTAAAGAAAATTTAAGAAGCGAGAAGGCAAATATACCGGTAATTATTACTCAGATTATGCCTTCTGAAATTACCAGCGGAATGGGAATTAAAGACGGAGTTTGGGTGGTAAATTTTGATCTGGTCATTCCTTTGGCTATACTTCTTAGAAAAAATCTTTTGGATATTGCCTATCAAAAAGCAGTAAGTTTACATAAAGGTGATAAAGCAGAAATGTTATACGAATATATAACCGGGCATGAGTTCAGACAGCAGGTTGAGGCATTAGTTGAAGTTTATCAGGAGATGAACATACAGATTCAAAAAGAAAGAGTTTCATTTGAAAAGAGCTGGAAAGCCAGGGAGATGCAAGTAAGAAAACTTATCTTATCAACAGCCAATGTTTACGGAAGCATGCAGGGATTAGTCGGTTCCTCTATGCCCAGCGTCCGCGGTCTCGATCTTTTTGAACTCGATAGCGGAGAACAGTGAGTTAAACATAAAATAGACTGTTATTACTTTATGGCAGAGCTTGTTTCAAAATTCGGCAGTTTTTTATCTGAAAGAGGAGTCAGTCTTGATATCGAGGGTCCTCTTGTTGACCAAATAGCTACCTATAAAGACAAAGAAGGAAATCCACTTATAGCAAATCATGATCCAGTATTAGTTATTGGAACCGATAAAAAGCTCTCTTTGGTCACTAGAATAAAAAAGCAAAATCCCCAAAAAGTTGTTCATGTTGTGGAGTCAAATCTCAGAAGAACTAATGCTGCGTCTAAGAACTCAAGCCGCTATGATAATGTATTCGTATATTTAGGAGCATATCCCGATAAAGTACCACCGATTATTCCACAGACCAAATATTGTTTAGTTATATTTAAGCATGGTATTAACTATGTTGGTCCTGAGAATATCGAAGCATTTGTGGGAACAGCTAGATCTAATCTGACAGAAGATGGATTGTTTGTTGCAAGTGTTGCTGGAGTATTTAATAGAGATCAACGCGTTCAACAAACTTTTCAAGAACATAATATAACAGATTTTAAGACAGAACCGTTTAAAGGTTCTTTAGGTGGTACTGTTTTTGTTTTTAAAGCGTTACTTAACGTATAATTTCCACCTTAGAGGTGGAATAGCTACGACACCTTTGGTATTTATAAATCATGGTAAAATATATTTATGATACTTATTCAAAATACAAATGCTCCTGATTTTTCACTTCCAGATCAAAATGGGAAGTTACATTCTCTCCATGATTACAAAGGAAAATGGGTTTTGGTTTATTTTTATCCAAAGGATTTTACTTCAGGTTGTACAACAGAGGCTTGCAGTATAAGGGACAATTGGGAAGAGTTTAGGAACAAGGGGATTGTTGTTTTAGGAATTAGTAAAGATAGTGTCGAAAGCCATAAGAAATTTGCCAGCGAACATAAATTACCCTTCACTTTACTTTCTGATGTTGATAAAAAAGTTTTAAAACAATACGGCGCTTGGCAGGGAAAAACATTACGAATTTCTTATCTTATAAACCCGCAAGGCAAGATTGCAAAAGTTTACCCAAAAGTTGACCCCAAAGTTCACGTAAAACAGATTTTAGAGGATAAATCTAAATTAGAGTAGATTACTTACAGTTTGCGTAGCAGAAAGTTACTTTTCCGATAATATCTTCTTTTGGCACAAATCCCCATAATCTTGAATCAGCGCTTTTTTTTCTATTGTCACCAAGTACAAAATAATTATCCTGAGGAATTACCATTGTTTCACCTTCTTTAATAAAGCGATCTTTATATAATAAAGTTAAAGAATTTTCGGGAAGATAATTTTCTTTTATCGGATTTGAATTAATATATACTACTCCGTTTTGAATCATTAATTTTTCACCGGGTAATCCAATAATTCTTTTTATATAATCAAATTCAGGATTTGCCGGTGCTTTAAAAACTATGATATCTCCTCTTTGTGGTTGTCCGGATCTGTAAGACAATTTATCAGTGATGACATAAGCATTATTAGGATAAGTTGGCAACATAGCTTCACCCTTAACCATATGTGGTTGGAAAGCAAATAGATATATAAGTACAAAAACAGTAAGAGCCAGTACTATTGCTCCTATTATTCCTGCTAAAATTACAAAAATGATCATATAGGTATAATAACTTTATCTCCAGCCTTGATTGTACCATTGAGCATGCCTTGGGCAATATGGTCTTCAACTTTCTCAAGAATTACTCTATTCATTGGTCTTGCACCAAATTGGGGATCGTAACCTTGGCTAGATATTTTCTCAATAAGATCATCTGTTATTTCAACTGTTATTTTCTTTGGTTCCATTCTCTTATTCAGTTTTGTAAGCATAAGTCGGGCGATAAGTTTTAAATGCTCTTTGGTCAGCGGTTTATAAACTACAACTGAGTCAAATCTATTTATAAACTCTGGAGAAAATATTTTTTCTCTAAGTACATACTCTGTAAGCTCTTTTGATAAATTGTCAGCATTTTCTTGAATTCTCTGCCTGATAAACTCACTTCCGGCATTTGAAGTTCCAATAATTATTGTATTTGTAAATGACACTTTTCTTCCAAATGAGTCCATGATATAGCCTTCGTCCAATATAGGCAGAAGAATATTTAGGATATCTTTGGATGCTTTTTCAATCTCATCCAAAAGTAGAACTGAAAACGGGTTATCTCTTACTGCTTTAACAAGAATTCCCGGCTCAGAATTTTGTGTATTACCAATTAAATCTTTAACACTTTGACTGTCCTGGAATTGGCTCATGTCAATTCGATTTAATAGTTTTTCACTTCCAAAATAAACTCGTGCAAGAGCTTTGGCTGTTTCAGTTTTACCAACCCCTGTTGGTCCTAAGAATAGGAATGTCCCGATTGGTTTTCCTTTGGAAGCTAATTCTAAACGCGCACGCCTCAGACTTCTTGCGATTTCTGTTATTGCTTCTTCTTGATTAATAATATGTTCATGGAGAAGATTTTCAAGATTAATAAGTTTTTCTTTTTCATCTTTTAAAAGCTGACCGGTGGGAATTTTAGTTTTTTGGCTAATAAGCGTTTCTACTATTTGTTGGCTTACAACTTTATTATTTAAAGTATTTGCTTGTAATGCAGATTCAGTTAAGATATCAATTGCTTTTTCAGGGTAGGGGATAGTGGTAATGCTTTCAGTTTTTTCAAGACTGGTTTTTAATGAGGGGAATGGGATAAATACTTTGTATTTAGTTTCAAGATAGGGAGTTAAATGCTCAAGAATTTTTAACGTATCAAACTGGGAGATTTCTGCCACCTCAACCATCTCAAAGATTTTATTAATCTGGCTATTTCCTGTTATTGACTTATGATATGCTTCGCGGTTAGTTATACCAATTGCCTGCAAGTCTTTGCGTGTAAAAGCTTTGCTGAATACGTCGGTTAAATCGACACTATTCTGTCCACCACCCACAAACCTGTCAAAATCATCAATAACCAAAATAATATTTCCTGCGCTAATTGCTTCATCTAGGATTTTGGCAACTGTACCTTTTACTTCTGTTGGTGTTTTAGCTTCAGATATTAAAATGTTTAAGTTAAGTTCCAGTACCCGTTTATTCCTAAGTGGAGTCAGTACTTTTCCTTCAAATACATCCAAAGCAAAAGCTAAAACTATTGCGTGTCTTCCTGATCCTGCATCTCCTACAAGGAGAACGTTATTGTTACCAGACTGTGAAAGTATTCTTACAATCCTATCAATTTCAGCTCTTCTTCCAACAAGATGGGGGAGCTCATATCCTTGAAGCACTAAATCAGTTGTATACCGGTCCAAGTTGATTGTATATCCATACACCCAGTCTCTGCCTATTGGTTTTACCCGAAGGAGATTGTTCAAATTCCACCACTTAGAATATTCTTCTTCATCATCTTTAGCATGGTTGTACCATCTGACAACTTCATAAAAATCTTTCTCAGATAAAGGATATTTATTTAAAAGTTCTTTCAAACTGAGTTTGCCAATATCATTTTTTTCAATAACAAGCCTTGAAAAAAGAAATGAACCAACGTCAGTTTTTGCTAAATGTCCAAGTTCAGAGGCGGTAAGGTCCGGAAAAGGCACCCGGGAAAATAAAGATAAGATTTCTTTTCTTTCCTTTTTCTTTTCAGTGAGGACCGAGACATGATAATAAATAGGAAGAGTAAATCCTATAAGAGGGATAAAAATAATAAGGGTAGTAAATCCAAAAAGAATAACAACAAGCTGGCAAATAATTCCAATAGCAATAACAACAGTTCTTATAATTGCCCCCAGAATCCTCGATATTAAATTGGATAATACTACTTCGAAATATTTACTAAAACTAAATCCAGGACCCTGATCAAATGTCACTCTTCGAAATGGAGCAAAAATAGTTTTAAGAAGGATACTAATGGAAAATAAATGCTCAGTGCATACAAGGAAGTTGGATGTCAATTTTATTATCCCAAAAGGAGCCTCGGCAAAATGCCAATAAATGTAGGAAAAAAGATTCATACATCTACTGTAACAAAAACAGACTGGAGGGTCTAGTTATTTCCACCTCTAAGGTGGAACAGCTACGCCACCTTTGGTATTCATAAGGAATAGTTTATATTAAGTTGGGATTATCCCATGATATACTTTTTATTAATAATATATTGTTAAAGTGAAAAGAATTACATTTGCTATTACATCAAAATACGAAGAGATTTTTCTTAACTACGCAGTTGCTAGAATTCCAAAATTTATAACTCCTGACACACTTACTTTAATTGCATTAATTGCTGCGATTGCTGGCGGTAGTTTTTATTTATTTACAAATACAACATTACTCACCCTTTTAGGCGTCAATTTGTGCTTAATTATTCATTGGATTGCTGATAGTTTGGATGGTAGACTTGCACGTTTTCGTAAGATTTCTAGACCAAAGTATGGATATTATATTGATCATATTCTAGATTCTTTTTCTGCAGCTTTATTTGTTGGAGGATTAACAACTGCTGCTATTACTGATACAGCTGTCTGGGTCTGGGTTTTAGCCCTTATTCTTATTACCATGATTCATATCTTTTTAAAAACAAATATGTTGGGGACATTTAATTTATCAATTCAACAAGTTGGTCCAACTGAAGCAAGATTAGGTTTATTCTTTACAAACTTTATTATTTTCTTTGCAGGTAACCCGAGATTTTTTATTTTTTCAATTCCAGTGAGATTAATTGATCTGGCTGGATTTATAGCATTTATATTTTTACTGACATTATTGCTTCCAGATATATATAAAACAGCAAAATTACTTTCTAACGTAGATAGAAAATAATTAAATCCCACCTAGGAAGTGGACGAGCTACTAAAAATACTTGACAGAAATATATAATTTCTGGATTATAGAAATAATAAAGAAAAATCACTATGAAGCGAACAATACAAGGCGATTTATCAAAATTACATCAGTTACGGTATCCAGTCAGGAAGTACGCAAGCAATGCAATCAAGAAATTTATTGAATTTGACAAACTGGAAACTAACAAACTTAAGGAGACTGAACTTACTCTTAATTCAATTCGGGGTTATTTAAAAAGTGACAAAAAATATTCAAAAACAAAAGCAAGAAAAACACATATGAAGGATGTACTAGAAGGAAAGATGTAATATCTGAAGATTGTACGCAACGCAGGAATTTACGTATAAATCACTTTATGATAAAGTGTTTATATGGAATCAAAAGAAGTTCCAATAAAACCACAGACTCCACAAGAACCCAAATTATCTCAAAATCCTTCCGAAGGTCCCCATAAATCAATGCTAGATATAGAAAAAATACAACAAAGAAAACTACTTGAGCAAGAAAAATTATTTAAATCAGTAAGAGAATTGAGGGACACATTAGAAGACGAAAGACAAAAAAAGATTTTAACTCGAAGATTTGGTTTAGATGATTCAGAACCAGCAACTCTTGATGAAGTAGCGAAAGAATTAGGTTTAAGTAGAGAAAGAATACGTCAACTTGAAGGGCAAGCCTTAGGACCGTTAAGAAGGAGAAGGTAACATGTGATAGCTTGGTACCTCCGGATTATAGATATTTTGCTATAAATAATCCCACCTTAGAGGTGGAATAGCTACGCCACCTTGGGTTTTGTTGTGCGGTACTCGCGTATATAAGAAATTTTATTATTTTTAAATTTCACAATACTTATTCCATCTAATTCATGTTTATTTCCAGACAAAAGGCATTTAAAATTCCACTCAAAAAAAGCAATATCTTTAATAAAATAAAATGAAGTAATACCCCATTTAGTTACGTAGCTTCCAGCTTCAATCCATTCTTTAACCCATGATTTTATTTCATTAACTCCTTTGTACATCGGTCCGTGTGATTCAATAATTATGCAATCTTGTGATAGGGTTGAGACAATTAATTCAAGATTATTTCTCTTCCAACCATCAACATAGTTGTTTATGAGTTTTCTTTTAGTTTTCTTAGTAACACTCATATGATATATTATATGATCAAAAACTAATAAAGTACATTAATTTATGAATAAAGGAGAAAGAGAACTATCATCAATTTCCAATGCTGTTTTTAATGCGTTAAATCTGAATTTATTACGAAAGCAGTATCCGGGGTATGATGAACAAGGTATTCGGTCTATTACAAGTGTTTACTACACATTGCTTGGGTTGCCTTACGTTGATCAAATAGATGTTATTCCACCAAATAGTTCTATGGATCACAGTGGTATTGATCTTGAGGTATATCTACAGAAAGGATTTTTTACATATACCACTGATTTTGTTGGAGTGCAGGTTAAATCAACTCAACACGAAATGAATCGTTTTAGACGAGTAAGAAGAAATAAACTAGGTTTAACTCCTGATGAACTAGAAAAATGGTTACTATGGCAAAAAATTATCGTTCTTAATGGGCAGCAGGATCGTACAGAAATCGAAAACAAATTTTTTAATAAGTTAGCAGAAATTAACAAATTCCACAATCCTTATAACCCAAAAAGATCAAAATTTCTTATTGATTTTATTGAGTAAAATGTATTCTTTCCGATGACTTCACACCCCGAGGGTGTGATAGTTTGACACCTCCGGATATTATCTCTTCCAATCGAACAACTGTTTTGTTGTGCGGTACTCACGAATGAATGAAATTTTATTATCTTTAAACTTTACAACACTTATTCCTTCTAATTTATGTTTCTTGTTATCAACTACACATTCAAAATACCATTCAAAAAAAGCAGTGTTTTTAATGAAATAAAATGAGGTTATATCCCATTTAGTTACATAACTACCACTATTTATCCAGGAGTTGATCCATGATTTTATTTTGATAAATCCCTTGTATACTGGTCCATGAGATTCAATAATTTTGCAGTTTGGAGATAAAGTAGAAATAATTAAATTGAAGTCATTTTTAATCCATCCTTTAGTATAATTTTCAATAAGTTTTCTCACTTTTTGCCGAGTCATAAGTTTATAGAAAATATATAGTAAATATTGCTAAAATTATCAATACTAAACTTGAGATTGGAATAAATAAAAAATAAAAGTTTCAACCAGTTGGTATTTTCCATTGCACAGGAATAAATTTTTCTCCTGGGTGAATATTTTCCCAAATTTGCATTAACGCAGATAAACTATCTCCAAATAATAATTCACTCTTTTCCGATTTTTTTTGCAACTCCTCGATACTTAAATTAGATAAAACATCTTCGTCTGATTGTAAGCGTTCTTGAAGTTGTTCACCGATCCTAATAA
>JACOXO010000031.1 GCA_016182365.1 Candidatus Gottesmanbacteria bacterium
TCGGGACAGGAGTTATCTGGGTTCCTGCGTCGCTTATTTTAATTCTGGACGGAGTTTTTCAGGATTCAACTTCTTTAATTCTGAAAGGTGTTGGCCTGTTGATTTATTCTTTTATTTTTGTAGGAAGTGTGGATAACCTTCTCAGGCCAAAAATACTCGGTGATAAAGCAAAAGATCATGTTGCTATAGTCATGCTGGGAATTTTTGGCGGGATTCTTCTTATCGGTCCGCTGGGAGTGATTATTGGGCCGTTATTATTATCTTTGACAGTAGAAGTTATGAAAGTGTATCTGCTTGGAAAGTCTAAAAAGTGAAAGATTCTTTTGAAAAGTTAAGAACAAAATTAAGAAAAATAATCAAGAAAATAAATAATCCATTTCACTGATTTTTCTTTGCGTATTCAATCAATTGCTGTATATAATTACTCAGTTGGATACTTTCAGGGACGTTGCGAAGAACAAAAGTTTTACTTAACTGCATTGAATAGGTTTTGAAGCTTCGATCAAGGAAATTCTTAGTTGCAGCAGTATTAGTTATATTAAGGTAGTAGACGGTTTCTTTTCCATGAGTGATTCTATTTTTATAAAATAAGTAAGGCTGCCTGACTTTTCTTAAGGTCAAGAGTATTCCTATGATAATAATCGCAGCAAGAGTAAGTAAAGATCCTGTTTTAAGGGTAGTTTCTTGTCCAGCACTTAAATCTAACAAAGAAATGTTTACCAGAACCCCGAGATAAAAAATAACTGCTAAAAAGTTTATTCCGGATAACAGACAGATTACAATTAATCCAAAATATGCTCTTATAAGTGTTTTTGATAAAACAGGTATTGTTGATTTTGCTAAATCACTTATTAAGTTGGGTTTTGAAATCATATCAACCGGAGGAACAGCAAAGACACTTATAGAAGCAGGTATCAAGATTATTCCTATTGAAAAAGTAACAAAAAATCCTGAAAGTTTTGACGGCAGAATGAAAACAATCAGTTTTCAGATTGAAGGCGGGATTCTTTTTGACCGAAGTAATAAAACTCATCAGAAGCAAGCAAAAGATTTAGGAATAATTCCTATTGATATGGTTGTGTGTAACTTTTATCCCTTTGAACAAAAAAATTCGATTGAGAATATCGATATTGGAGGTCCTACAATGGTTCGTGCTGCTGCCAAAAATTATAAGCATGTAACTGTTATTGTCGATCCGAATGATTACATTAAAGTTATAAAATCTTTAGAAGATAATAAATTAAATACATTAAAAAAAGCGCTCGCCGCAAAAGCTTTCCGACTTCTTACCTATTATGATTCATTAGTTTCGAGATATTTAACGGAAGATGTTTTCCCGGAAAAAATAACAATTCCCGGAAAAAAAATAATGGATTTAAGATATGGTGAAAACCCGCATCAAAAAGCTGCTTTTTATGCTGATCCGCAGATCAGATCATCTCTACAGTTTCTTAAAAAACATTGGGGCAGAGATTTGTCTTTAGTTAATATTACTGATATTAATGCAGGAATAGAATCAGTGAGATTATTTAGGGAGCCTTGTAGCGTTGTTATCAAACACAATACTCCCTGTGGTATTTCACTGGGAAATACAATTTCACAGGCTCTAGAAAGGGCAATTGATGCAGATACTGAATCTGCGTTTGGAGGAATAATTGTGGTCAATAAACCGATTGATTTAGCTTGCGCAAAAGTTGTTGGTCCGCATATTGATATTATTGCCGCACCTAAGATTGAAAAAAATGCTTTTGAATATCTAAAGTCTCTAAGGAAAAGCATGGGTATTTATACTTTTGGTAATATCCCTCCTGTTACTTCAAAATATCAGATTAAATGGTTAGAAGGTGGTTTTGTAATTCAAGATGCGGATAGTGATATAGATAAAAGTTTCAAGAATTGGAAAGTGGTAACAAAGGAAAAGCCGACAAAAAAGCAATTGGAGCAGATGAAAATTGGCTGGAAATTTGCATCCCGTATTAAATCAAATACAGTAATTGTTGTTGATAAGAATACTCCTATGACCAGAGGGATAGGCAGCGGGCAGACATCAAGGGTTAAGTCTACCAAAATTGCACTTGCCGATTGCGGGAAATATGCAAAAGGGGCAATACTTGTTAGCGACAGCTTTTTTCCGTTTGATGACAGTGTAAAACTAGCTGCAGAACATGGAATTTCAGCAATAGTCCAGCAGGGCGGATCAATAAATGATCAAAAAGTAATAGATACGGCAGATAAATTAGGAGTTGCAATGATGTTTACTGGAAGAAGAGCCTTTTGGCACTAACCTATTCTTCTAATTAATGCTCTTCTACCATCTGAAATGACATAGAGGTTTACAGTGGGTATCATGCCTTTTTTTATCGCGGCTCGTCTTACCTTATTAGCTGGCTCAATTCTTTGTAAGTCTTTAAGTGAAATTGCAATTGTAAGAGGTGGTTTAAATAATTGAGATCTACCAAGATGAAATATATCGCAAGTATCTGTTGCTATATCGTCCATCATACCTACTTGAAGTTGCATCTTTCTTCTTCCTAACATTATTTCCGAATATACATAGTCGTTATGTCTGTCACATCCTCCTGGTTGAGGCATGATATCAAAAAAAGTATCCATATCAACAAAGGACGTTTTATATATCTATCCTTTTTCTGCTGTTGCGCCTCTACAAAATGTTGCCTCAATTTCTCCTTTACTTGCATTTCTATTTAAAGTAAAAGTAGATGGCCTAAATTCTGTTCCGCGATGATACTGCAAGAAATAATTGATATCAGGATTTTCTATCGGTCCCTGCATTTCAATAATAGGTCGTCGTTTGGGATCAAACCTTTCTAAATTAGCTATTTGTTGATAGGTATCAGTAGCAGTTATCACTCCTCTTTGAAGAAATTCAGGAAATTCACGAGCATAGGAGGGACCTTTATATATAATTTGACCATTTTCAACAATACAGTAACAATCTACAAAATCTCCTTTTTGTTTATTATTACTTCTATTAGTCATCACATGAAATCTATCTTCAATCGCACTATCAGCTACAACAGTACGGTTATAGCCGTCAATATATTCCCAGTAAGAATATGAGATGTCTGCAAGAAAATGCTCTGGATCAATCCCCATATGCTTAGCATAAAATTCAATCATGTCTAAATTAAGTCTTGCGAATCCGGTTTCGAAATCAACTTGGGGAATTTCAGAAATTCTTGCAATAAGCTGATTTTCAGTATCAAACAGGACTCGAGTATTCGATCTATTACTATCGACAACTCTCCAGTCAATATCAAAACCAAGACCTTCTTGGCAGGCTGTAATCGCTCTAGCAATTCTTTGGTCATCAATAACACGGCTTGCCAACAGTCCGGATACACCGTAGTAATCTTGAGGGTGCTCGCTTCGAATGAAGAATGGTCTTTTTGATTCCAATGCCTCTTGTAAAGAAACAAATCTACGTGGTACAAGACCGCCCTGTTGTTCAACGTAATTTGCTATTTCTAGTTTAGGTTGTAGAGGTTGGTGCTGAAGATAGTACTCTGGTAATTGTTGTTTTGGAATGTCCTGACAAGCAGAATCCTCCTTAGCCATAGGGGTATATCTTAACTTAAAATAGGTGTTTTATCAACTAAACTGTTTATCTTTCGGCACCGCCGGGCCTTCTGGCACTAATTTATTGACTTTGGTTCCGGTATTTTCTAAGATGAAGTTTATGTTGACAAAATCTGACCTACAAAAGATTAAACAAATTGTTCAAGAAGTGACTATTCCAAAAGAAGAAGCTAGTAATTTTTCTACTAAGAATGAGATTAATAATTTTAGTGAGACTCTTGCTAAATGTAAGGATGAAATAGTTGGTGAAATCAGAGACTTGAGAGTATACATAGTTACATCTTTTTTTGAGAAAACTGAAACTTCCTCTTAACTTTTTCAAAACTATTATCATCTTTATAGTCCGTGTAGAAGATAAAAATCTCATTTTGAATATTGGTATATTCCATAAGTGTAAATGCCTTTACCATGAGGGATATTTATTACAAATGCTAAGTCAAATATTCTTTGAATAAAATCTGTAGTATCTCTAGTCATTAAGTACATGTTTTTCTTGTACTGGATCAGCATTGCTCCTAAAAAGAGGTCTGTGATTGTTAAACCAGTACCGTCAATTCCATATTTCTTAATCAACTCAAAAACTAAAATAGAGGTTTGAGGAACAATTGGTAGTAATACATCAATAATATTACCGATTAAATTTTCCTTCTCTGCGTACTTGTTTAAATTAGCAGATCCCTTTAGTAACTCAAACTTGATAAGTTCAAGCGTAGTTAGTGTTATATCAGCCTCTTTCAATCCGTTTAAAAACTCTTTGAAGACAGTGGGCTTGGATATAGAATCAATAAATAGATTTGAATCCAAAAGAAGATATTTACCTTTAAGAGTGGTTATGAGTTCTGATGGATAAGATATCTCCATTTTTCTCTCTTTTCTCAATTAAATATTTAGCCTCTTCTTCAAAGCTTTTCTGAACCTTTTTAGCCAACTCAATAAAATCTTTTTTGATTAATTTTTTCTTTTTAACTTTAGGTAATGTCATATTTTTAAATTGATTTATAACTAAATTCATTATACTACATTAACAAAACTCTCAACTTTTCAAAACTGCTTCGCGGGCGGGGCCGTTGGAGATTATTTTAATAGGAATGCCCAGGAATTTTTCAATAAATGCAAAATATTCCTTGCAGGCAGTTGGAAGCTGTTTGAAGTTTGAAAGAGTATTTAATTCCTCAGACCAGCCTTTAAAAGTTTTATAGATTGGTTTTAGCTTGGAAAGTTCATCATACCCGCAGGATGTGTAGGAGATAGGTTTTCCTTTTAACAAGTAGCCGATGCAAAGATTAATTTTATCAACACCGCTTAGGATATCAGCCTTAGTTATTGCCAGTTTATTAACCCCTGTTACTTTGCAGGCAAATTTTACAGCCTCTAAATCCAGCCAGCCGATTCTTCTGGGCCTTCCTGTTGTTGTACCAAACTCATTGCCTTTTTTGCGTATATAATCTCCAATTCCGTTTTTAAGTTCAGTGGGCAATGGGCCTCCGCCCACTCTTGATGTGTAGGCTTTAACTACACCCCATACATCTTCAATTAGAGATGCGTTTACTCCTGATCCAGTATTAATTGCGCCGGTTATCACATTTGATCCTGTTGAGAATGGGTAAGGAGACCAGTCGTTATCCAGCATCACTCCGTGTGCGCCTTCAAAAACTATGGATTTTTTGTCTTTAATTGCAGTAGCAAATAAATTGAAAGTATCAGTTACGTACCCAATTATGGTTTTTCTGTAGTTTCTAAGCTCCTCAAGAGACTTTTTGATATTAATTGGTTTAACATCAAAAGTTTTAAGAATTTTGTTTTTTATTTTAGCCTGGAAGGCAAATTTTTCCTCAAAAGTTTTCCATCTAACAAGCTCATAGATCCGAAGTCCGTTATAGCTGACTTTATCAGCATATGCAGGCCCTATTCCTCTTTTAGTTGTCCCCAATTTGTTTTTACCCCTGGCATTTTCATATGCCTCATCCAAAGCTTTATGGTAGGGGAGAATTAAATGGCAATGGTCTGATATATACAGTTTATTTTTTAAGTTTATCCCGTCTTTTTTAAGCAGGTTTATTTCCTCGATTAGAACAGCCGGGTCAATAATTACTCCATTGGCTATAACTCCAACTGAATTTTTATTAAGAATACCTGAGGGAATTAAGTGGAAAGGGTACTTTTTCCCATTAACAATTACAGTGTGTCCTGCATTATTGCCTCCGTGGAATCTGACTACAAAATCTGCTTTTTGGGATAGCAGATCAACAATTTTTCCTTTTCCTTCATCGCCCCATTGAGTTCCAACAACGAATGAGATCATATTTTAGGAAAATTTACCCTATTATTTTTATAACGCCCAGTAACTAATGTCAACAGGCAAAAATATGCTATAATAACAGCCTATGGCAAACCATGCGACTATAAAAGGGACGAAAATAAATGCTGGGGATACTGTAAAAGTATTCTACAGAATCATTGAAAAAGAGAAGACAGCAGGAAAAACAAAGAGAGAAGTAAAAGAAACCACAAGGGAGCGTTTTCAGCCATTTGAAGGTATAGTTATTGGAATTCGGGGAGCAAACGACAATATGTCATTTATTGTCAGAAGAATTGGTGTTGGAAATATTGGAATTGAAAGAATCTTTCCGGCCGTATCACCCTGGATAAATAAAATTGTCATAACTAAAAAAGGTCATGCCAGAAGAGCAAAACTCAACTTCCTTAGGGGTGCTAAGAAAAAGAATAGGTTGCATAGTGAGGCTGTTGCCGAAGAAGTTGTTTCCAAAAAGGAATTAAAACAAGCCGCAGCACAACAAACCCCAAATAAAAGTTAGAATTTTGCCCCTTTCGACAATTAAATTTATTTATGGAAACACTCCGCCGTTTACCACAAACACCCGATAAACCTGAGAGAATTTCAGGGTTGCCGCCAAGACAAATAATTTATCAAAGAAGCGGAAACTTGGCTAAAACTACCCAGCTTGATATACCAACAGCTGACCGCTTTATGCAAGTATCTGATATGAGACGAGATATTGTAATTGTAGACTCAGACAAATCTGCTGAATATGAAGAAGTGAATATCGGAGACGATACGCTTGCTTTTGAAATATATAACAGCGTAAGAAACCTGGGAAGAACTTTTTTTAGAGGCAAACATTCATATGATTTGAGTGTAGAAGGTGATCAGTTTGAAGTCAGAATACACGAGAAACAGATAGATCACGACGTAAGAGCAACTCATTATGTGGATAAAGAAGATTATAATAGTCAATTCTTAAGAAAGTTAAATCAAGCTATTAAAGAAGGAATTTCCCAAAGTTTATTTCGTGAGAAATTGGGTATAACTGACCAACGGAAAAATTATCTTTTTTATCTTTCATATACTCCATGGCTATTATCAGAGGGTATTCAAAAAGATCTCAAAGGCGAATTGTTTGCTTTAGGAACTATAGTATTTTTTTGGCACCCAATTTTAAACTTAGCAGATAATTTTACTGTAAGGAGAATGCTACATGATAATACCGGTTTTCCTAGAAAAACATTCGTTCCCCCTAGTACTCAGAATAGAAGCTGGAAAGAGGGGTTATTACCATTGGTACCTATTGATAAATGGATTAAATGAAGATCATTTCTTGCCCAAAATGGTAAAAATATGGTTATTCCAACTGCTAAGAATAGTGATTAATTTTTAGCAGATTGTTGGCGGCGCAAAAATACCCACCAGGTCATAAGCAGCACATAGGAAGCATAAAGACTTATTTGGACAAAATCCATTTTCTGGGTTATTCCGAAAACAGCTTTGATCATACTTCCAAGGAAAGTTGATGAATTTGGAATAAGTGATAAGGTTCTTGATGATATTTCAGGTATAGCTCCAAATTCTGCAAATTCGTGTACACCTCGAGCTAAAAGTCCTCCTGCAAATAATATCAGTAGAAGACTTGTTACTCTAAAAGCATAAAAAACAGGCAGTTTGAGTGTACCCATAAATAATCCTGCTGAGACCATTAAAGCTAAAATTGCTCCAAGAATAAATCCGCTAAATATATTTGCCGGATTATCAGAAAAATAAATAGTTGTCAGAAATAGAACGATTTCAAATCCTTCCCTAAAAACTGCCAGAAATACCAGTCCAAATAATCCTTTTTCCTGATTATCCTGTACAGTTGATTTAATTTTAGTAAGAAGAAGAGTTTTGTATTTGCCAAAGTAATTATGTAAGAAAAAAACTGCCCAGGTAATAAATATTGCCGAGGTTACCATTAAAATTCCTTCAGTTAATTCCTCAGTAGGACCAGAGTATATTTCCTGTATTTTAAATCCAGCAAGGCTTCCTATAGAAAGAAGAAAAACACTGATTACAATTGCAGTTAAAGTTGCCAGCCATACAGTTTTTATAGATTCTTTTCTTTTTAACTTAACTAAAATCCCTAGGATTGTTGCAACAATTAAACTTGCCTCAATAACTTCTCGAAAAGTTATAAGAAATGAAGGTAGCATAAACAGTATTGTATCAATTGAAAAACATCTTGCAAAGTGGTATATAATGTGATTATGTTCACACTTACAAAACTTCCCTATGAGTACGATGCACTTGAGCCCTATATTGATAAACAAACAATGACAATTCATCATGACAAACACCACGCAACATACGTTGAAAAACTTAACGCCGCTTTAACTAGTGAGGATAAGTTTCTAAAGATGGATATTATTGATTTAATGGGCGCATTAAATTCAGTGCCTGAGAAAGTAAGGATGCAGGTTCGCAATAATGGTGGTGGGCATGCCAACCATTCTTTTTTCTGGAAAATCATGAGCCCGGAGAAACAACAGCCAGAAGGAAAACTTTTACAGGCTATCAATTCAAGTTTTGGTAGTATGGATATGTTTACGGACCAATTTACGCAAAAAGCATTAAACAGATTCGGCAGCGGATGGGCATGGGTAATTTCTGATAAGGGCAATTTATCTCTTATGGATACTCCTAACCAGGATAATCCATGGATGGAGAGTAAAAATCCAATATTAGGGATTGATGTTTGGGAGCATGCCTACTATCTTAAATATCAAAACAAAAGAGTTGAGTATATAAAAGCATTTATGAATGTTATCAACTGGAAAGAAGTTGACGCTCACTTTAACAAATCGTTATAAATGTAACTGGAGGTGATCTTTCAGTGGCTAACGATAATAATGAGCCGAAGTGTGAATATTGTAATCATCAACATAAGAATGATGATGGTAGCTGTACATGCGGCTGTCAGGAGTAAAGTCTTAAAGCTGAAGATAATATAGCCAATTCAGAATTATTCAGCTGTTGAAATGGTTTTTCTAAAACTGTACTAGGAATTCCCATATTTTTTATAATTTCTCTTGCTTGATTTTGTGTTAATAATTTTCCACTGTGAAATTCTATAAGCCCCTCTTTCAGAACATTTTTAACAAAAGTGCCTTGTTTAGAGGTCAGGAACAATTTTCTTAAAAGATAATCTCTTGCATTTGATTTTAATTCAGTTTCTTTTTTGGGTATTAATCTTATGATTGCAGATTCTGTTCTTGGAGGAGGCAATATTTTACTTTTCTCAAGAGTTGCTATTAATTCAACATTAAAGAAAGTTCTCGCTAATAAACTAAGTTGGCCGAAGTCTGGATTTGATTCATCGGCCTGTACTGCATCAGCTAATCTTTTGCCAACCACCAGAGAACTGCATTTAATTGGAAGTTTTGCAATTTTATGCAGAACCGGCTCGGTTATATGGTAGGGCAGGTTAGCGATTATCTGCACATCTTTAAAATCTTTACCAATAATATCCTCAAAATTCACTTTCAGCGCATCGGCAATAATAATTTCGATATTGGGATGTTGACCGGCAATTCCTGATAGGATTGGTTTATAGCGTCTGTCAATTTCAATCGCAAAAACCTTTTTTGCTTTTTTGGCAAGAAGTTGGGTGATTTGACCCACTCCTGCACCAATTTCTATAACTGTAGTATTTGGGGATACGGATTGGGTAAGTAAATTTAAAGATTGCTCGTCAACAAGAAAATGCTGTCCTAAATTTTGGTTTGGCTCGATTCGTAGTTGTTCTAATCGTTTAACAACCAGTGATTTAAGTAAATTATCCATTCATGTCTATGTTACTTTCAACACGTGTTGGTGTCCACTCAAAAAGTCTTACTCTCCTTCGCCAGAAAGCCCCGCCACTCCCAACCACAGCCGTTCTCATTATTCTTCTTCAAAATCTCTTTCAGTGAGCCGACCGGGACTCGAACCCGGAACCAACTCCTTAAAAGGGAGTTGCTCTACCAGTTGAGCTATCGGCCCCGCCCGTCACGCAAGGCGAGCTTGCGAGACGTTGCGGGCGGGCCCGCTCTATCTTGCGACTCAACCTGCGTAAACAAGTGTTTATTATATCCTACTTTTCAAAAATCTCCTACCAAAACCTGTTTTAAAGTACTTTTCTCTTTTAATCGCTTTTTCTTCTGAAAGACAACCTTCGAAGTAAATTAATTTCAAAGGTTTTCTATATTTTGTTGATAAGATTAGACCTTTATTATGTTTAATTAATCTAGATTTTAAATCATGAGTAAATCCAATATATAACTTTTGATCAATTTTACTTCTTAGAACATAAGTATAATAAAACTTCATTATACTGTATTTGCTTTAGTTATAATCTTTGCAGTTTCAGCTTTTGTAACTCTTGCAATGTTCTTTTTCTCAAAAGATACCGATAATGGTAGGGCATATAAAAGTAGGCAGGCGTTATGCATAGATTTTGCTCAAAGCTACTTAAGAACCATCCCCAAAACCGAAGTAGAATATAATGATGAAAAATGGAGAATGGCTGTTGATGTAGAAACAGACTTATATAATTTGTGTTCTTTAAATCTTAATCAAGATTCTTTAAAGGACTTTCAGTTATCAGCTCTGGAAAAATACAAGTGGTAGTTTACCCCCTTAAATTTTTGACAATTGAATAAAAACCTGTCTTAATATAGTTAATGAAAAGATTGCTTGCACTTTCAATTTTAATAGCATCATTTATAGTTGGTTTTCCCTCATTTAAACCTATTCTCGCCTCATATATTATTGATAAACAGTTAACATCTGATAAAGAAATCCAAAGAATTATGAGTGAGAGTAGTAATCCTACCCAGTCTTCAGGTACTCCTATATTTAATAACCAGCCGGTTGCTTATTTGGTTAGTAAAAGCGAATTGCTTACCCAGATTCAAGAAATTGAGGACATGGACAATTCTGACCAGGTACTTGGAGCAAATGATGAGAGATGGATTGAAGTTGATTTATCTGACCAGAGAGTATATGGATGGGAAGGGTCAAATCAGGTTTTCAATTTCTTGGTGTCAACAGGTAAATGGAATTTGACACCAACCGGGACGTATAAGGTCTGGACAAAGCTTGCAAAAACTAAAATGTCCGGAGGATCAAAGGAGCTCGGAACCTATTATTATCTTCCAGATGTCCCTTGCGTTATGTATTT
>JACOXO010000042.1 GCA_016182365.1 Candidatus Gottesmanbacteria bacterium
AGTTTCATTGAACAAATTTTTGCTGACAGCCACGAACTCAAAAAGGACATTTACAAAAAAATAAATGGGGGTCGGAACCTATACTTATGTCACGGTCGGGCCCGTGCCTTTTCTCGCAATTTTTATTCGCAAATAATATGGCCCAAAGATTGTCCTGAGGATTCCTTCTCTTATCTTCTATGTATCCAAAAAGGTTTTAAATTTGTTTTTGCCCCAGAAGCAAAAGTCATCTTCCGATCACCCTCATTAGTTTCCGAACATGCTGAAAAAAGCAATCGATTTATTAGTGGTAAGAAACAAATAGCAATCCATTTTCCAGCCCAATTATTAAAGAGCCAATATCACATTCCTTTGCCTTTAATTTTAATATCCCTCGGTAAGTTTCTTTTTAAAAATCCCATTACCACCATCGGTTATCTTTTGATCTTACTTTACATCAGATTATTTAAACATCAACTGCATAGTCATTATTCAATGTGGGATATCGCCAGGTCTTCGAAATCTTTGTTCACTTCTCAACCCTCCCTGCAAGATATCAAAACTATATTACAAAAATAATCTAAAGATATGAAAAAAATTGTTCATTTGTTATTTCCAGTCTACCGTTTTTTATATTATGCGGTTTCATCTGTACAACTTAATTTCTACCTCCTGGTATTGAAAATGAAATTACATTCTATTGGAGACCATAGTCGAATCTATTTTGCAAACATTGTCGAACCATACAATGTTGCTATTGGGCATCATGTATATATAAATAAAAATTGTGACATTATAACAACTGGAAGTACAGTAAAGATTGGCAACTGCGTTATGATTGGCCCCAATGTTACTTTTGTTGCCCAAGATCACGACGTTTCTAACTGGAAAAAACCCATGATATTTAGCGATAAGTATAAACGTGGAAACATTGAGGTTTGTGATGATGTATGGATCGGAGCGAACGTTACGATTCTTTCTGGTGTTACGATCAATCGAGGAGCAGTAGTGGCTGCAGGTGCGGTTGTTACCAAAGATGTCCCTCCTTATGCGATAGTTGGCGGAGTGCCAGCAACAAAGATCAAAAGCCGAATTCCAGAAGGTCTTATTAATAAAGCACTCAAGGTTAATTTCAAACGCTTTGAAAATAAACCTGTTAATTGGCGAAAGTGGGGAGTTGGTAAAGTTGTATGAAGCAAGATAGTAACTTGTTGCCGAAAACAATATCTGACAGGTACGAGTTATACAAACAAGAAAAATTATGGGGGCAAAGCTCGTCCAAAAAAGGTCTTTACATAGATAAAAAAACGGATACCTTGGTTTTTATTAAGATAAATACCAATGGTAAGTCGCTGTTTCGTGAGTATGAGTATCAGCGATTATTCTATGAACAATCAAAGAAATTAAAGACTACAAACATTGTTATCCCTAAGCCACTAAAAATTCTCAAAGTTGATAATTACGTAGCGCTCGTAATGGAATACTTGCCAGCAAAATCCCTTTTAAAAGTAGATGTTGAAACACGACTAGATGTATACATGAAAGTACTAAAATTTTTAGAAAAGGTTAATACAATGAACGATTTTAGTAAGAAGAACGGCTTGATACAAAAACCCTCTACAGTCCATCTTATGACTCTTCCTTACTTTTTATCAAGAAATCTACTGATCTATTTCCCTTACGCATCTTTGTTCCTTCATTCTGCTGGCTTGATTACCGGTGTTGCACCCCAGTGGTTGAAACTTACTTCAAACTGGATGTGCCACGGTGATATTAACGTTACCAATATACTTCTTTATAAGAAAAAAATCGTTATATTAGATTTTGCCTATGCATTAAGAAGTCACCGTTATTTTGATATTTCCAGAGCGTTGAACTCAACGTGGTACCAGAAAGGATTTCACCAGCAGCTCTGGAAGCGCATATTGAGCGAGTTTCGTTTTACCGTACACCAAAAGGACCTACTGAAATCCTTCGTGATATTCAATTTGATGCAACGGCTAAGTCAACGTTATACCGATGTGAATCAAGAACTTTTCTATCTTAGAAGGCTCGAGGAGCTTACATCATCATGAAAAACG
>JACOXO010000032.1 GCA_016182365.1 Candidatus Gottesmanbacteria bacterium
TCGTAGCCGAGGCCCAGACTTCTGACCGCTTTTTGTACTGCTTCTTCAAACGATCTGCCTATAGCCATGACTTCACCTACGCTTTTCATCTCTGTTCCAATCTCTACCTTGACTGCCTGGAATTTAGATAAGTCCCATCTCGGTATTTTTACAACCACATAATCCAAAGCCGGCTCAAAGAATGCGCTGGTTACTCCGGTTACAGAGTTTTTTACCTCAGATAAAGCGTGACCTAAGGCCAGCTTTGTAGCTACAAATGCCAAAGGATATCCTGTTGCTTTTGAAGCTAGAGCAGATGATCTTGATAACCTGGCGTTTACTTCAATTATCCTGTATTCGAATCTTTTTGGATTTATGGCAAATTGGATATTGCACTCTCCAACAATTCCTAAGCCCCTTATGCATTTGATTGCAATTTCCCGCAGTTTAAAGTACTCGAAGTTTGTCAAAGTCTGGGAAGGAGCAACAACAATTGATTCTCCGGTATGAATCCCCATCGGATCCATGTTCTCCATGTTGCACACAGTTATGCAGTTGTCAAACTTATCTCTGATAATCTCATACTCAAGCTCTTTCCATCCTCCCAAATATTCCTCAACCAATATCTGCGGGGCCGAAGATAATGCTTTTTCCAAAAGATCCCGAAGTTGTGATCTGTTTCTAACAACACTAGAACCAGCTCCCCCTAAAGCATAGCCTCCTCGGAGAACAACAGGAAAACCTATTTGTTGAGCTGCGTTAATACCCTCTTTTACCGATTTTATAGTGATGCTTCTTGGAGTTTTTAAATGCATTCTACTTAAGGCATCAACAAACAGCTTTCTATCTTCAGTATCCAAAATTGCCTGCATCGGAGTACCTAAAATTTCAACTTTATGTTTTTTGAGGATTCCGCTTTTATATAGTCCTATCCCACAGTTTAGCGCGGTCTGTCCACCAAAACCTAAAAGTATCCCATCGGGTTTTTCTTTGATAATCACACTTTTAACAAAATCAACTGTAACAGGAACAAAATATACTTTGTCAGCCAGCCCCTTCGATGTTTGGATGGTTGCAATATTGGGATTAACAAGAATTACCTCAATTCTCTCTTCTTTTAAAGCCTTAATCGCTTGAGAGCCTGAATAGTCAAATTCTCCAGCCTCACCAATCTTTAGAGCACCGGATCCCAGAAGTAATACTTTTTTAACATGTTTATTTTGTTTCATGTTTTCGGTAATCAATTTTTAATTTGAAATTTTTAATTTTTATTGAATGATTAAATTAATTAATTTATAAATTAAGCCATTAAAAATTCAATTTAAATTTCAAATTTTAAATTACAAATTATTTTACTTTACCCTTTCCAGGAATTCATCAAATATCCAATTCGTATCATACGGTCCTGGTTTACCTTCAGGATGAAATTGGACTGCCATAAATGGGAGGTTAGAATGTCTTATTCCCTCATTGGTTTTATCATTTAAGTTCTCAAACCACACTTCCCAGCCGGAAGGTAATGTTTTTGTATCCACCACAAATCCGTGGTTCTGAGTGGTTAAGAAACACTTTGCAGTACCTTTTAATCTTGCAGGCTGATTGTGGGAACGGTGTCCAAATTTCATTTTATAGGTATTGGCCCCAATTGCCAAAGCCAATATCTGATTTCCAAGGCAAATTCCCAACAATGGAATTTTTTTAGCAATAATTTTTTTAACTGTTAGAACGGTTTTTTTAACCATCTTAGGATCGCCTGGACCATTTGAAATTACAACTCCATCAAACCTAGCATCATCGGCATATGGATCAAAATCCCAGGGCACTCTAATAACTGTAGTATCTCTTTGTAAAAGAGACTCAATTATCCCCTGCTTTACACCGCAATCAATAGCCAGTATTCTTTTTTTTCCACTTCCTAATGTAACTGGTTTCTTAATACTCACTTCACTTACCAGGTTAGTAAGATTCGGATCTTCCATTTTTTCTTTAACTGGTTTATCTTTTAAAACACCCAACATTGTTCCCTTGTCCCGTAATCTAATCGTCAGACTTCTGGTATCAATGCTGGAAATTCCGGGAATATTTTCTTTTTTAAGCCAGTTTTCAAAAGACTGTGTAGCCTGCCAGTGGGAATAGTTTTTTACATTAGTTGAAACCACTACTCCCCTAACTTTAATGCCTTTTGATTCAAATAACGTCTCATCTTCTCCTACACCATAATTACCAATAAGCGGATAAGTAAATGTCAGGATTTGCCCTTGATAGGAAGAATCTGTTAAAGATTCCGGGTACCCGGACATACCGGTAGTAAAAACTACTTCACCTGAACAGTTAACATCAGCTCCAAAAGCAATTCCTTTAAAAATTGATCCGTCTTCAAGCAGTAAATATCTAGGTTTTGTCATAAAAAACCAAAAAAAATCCCGCTTAGCGGGTTTGTTAGATACAATAAAAAAAGATAATAAGCTTAGGAACAAGACAATTATTCATACAAATATTACTCTGTACTCTAACAAATATAGAAGGTACCGTCAAGCCTATTGTGATTTCTGACACTTTGGACAGAAGAAGGTTCCGCGACCTCCTAAACGAAATTTAACAATGGGAGTTCTACAAACTTTGCATGGTTTGCCTTCACGAGCATATACATAAAAATAATTTTGCAATTCTCCTTTTTGACCAAAAGCATCCCTGAACAGATTTTCAGATGCCCCTTTATATTTAATTCCATTCTTAAGTACCATTAATAAACATTCATGAAGTTTCTGTATTTGCTTTTTATCTAAATCCTTTGCTTTAGTTTTGGGATGGATTTTGGCGCAAAACAGTCCATCATTGGCATAAATATTCCCAATTCCGGAAATTAAGCTTTGATCCATTAAAACTACTTTTATCGGCCTGTTAATTTTTGAAGTAATTTTGTAAAGATTTTCAACATTAAAATTCTTGCTAAACGGCTCAATTCCTAACTTTTCCTTTAACGCTTCACGCTTTACCCTATCTAATAGTTTAATCCAGCCGAATTTTCTTTGATCTGTAAAATATAAAATATCGCCGCTTTTAAAATGAAAAGTTACGCGCGTGTGGGAATTGGGAAGTTTTTTAAGCTCAATATCATCTATTTTTAGGTTCTTAGGTTGTTTTTTGCCTCTATAAATTAGCCTGCCACTCATTTTAAGATGAATAGCTATTGCAACATCCTTAGTTTCAAATACTAAAACCTTGGCAAATCTAGAAATTCCTGTAATTTTTCGATTGATTATAAGCTTGGGATCACCATGAAAAGTTTTCTTATTTAATATTTCAAGCTTAGAAATCACCTGTCCTTTTAAGATGGGATTTAATTGCAGTCTAAGTGTTTCGACTTCAGGAAGTTCCGGCATATTAGCTAAATTGGATTAAATAACCGTGTTTTTGCGCAGCATTAAACATTCTTGAGTAAAATAGTAAAGAAAGAACAAGATAGATCAGGTTTAATAAGCTTCCCAAAAGAAGCAGCTCTAAACTAAAGGTTCCGCTTATTAAAACTGCTCTCATTCCCTCAAAAGTATAGCTTGCCGGAGTAAGTCTGGCTACAATTTGTAAAAATGGAGGCAAAACCGACACTGGATAAAATACCGCAGAAATTGGCTGGAAAGCAAATATCAGTGTCCAGGCAAACGCCTGAACTCTATAACCATATCTTATAATTATTCCATTAATAAATATCCCTATCCACCAACCCATCACCAGAAGATTTATCATAAAAGGAATAAAATACCAGCCCAATTTAAAAATGTTAAATGCATAAAGAAAGATCGCAAGCAATCCAACTGCAATAACAGATAAAATTACTTTTATAAGACCTAAAAGAAGAGTGGCTGTCAAAAATTCCCATTTAGTAATTGGACTGGCAAAAACATTTATAAGGTTTCTATCCCATGCTTCCTGCAAAAAGGTCATACCTACATCAAGTTGTGATTTATTGATAACACTCCAAAAAATAACACCACCTAAAAAGAAGGATACTGCTTCAGCGGTTGCTCCGGTTTGTTTTTGCAAATAAATAGTTACAAACCCCCAGACAATAAGATCGACAATCGGCCACCAGAATGTTTCGGCAATTTTGTCAAAATCCCGGCGCCATAAAACAAGGTGTCTATATAGTATTGCAAGTATTCTATTTGTTTTCATAGGTTTGAGATAAGAAATAATCTTCAAGAGATGGTTTATCTATAGTGATTTCGCTATAACTTATCCCCTTTTTAGCCAAATTATTAATAAATTCTGCAATTTTGTGCTCTTTAACAGATATTGTTATATACCTGCCATCTTCCTGATATGGATATTTATATTCCTTGCAATATTCAATTGTTCTTTTCATTCCGTCAATCATCATAAATCTGACTTTGCTTGTCTTTATTCTTTTGGCTAGTCCTGCTGGCGTATCCTGGGCAATTATTTTTCCGTTCTGAATAAATATTACTCTATCACAAACATCTTCAACTTCAGCCATATTATGAGAGGTGAAAAGCATAGTTACTTTTTCTTCTTTTTGAATTTTTTTCAAAAAATCTCTGACCTTTTCTGCAATATCAGGATCAAGGCTTGCGGTTGGTTCATCAAGAAGAACAAGTCTCGGGTTGTTTATAAATGCTTTGCTTAATGCTACTCTTGTAGTTTGTCCTGCTGATAAAAAACCTGCCTGTTTATCTTTTAAATCCTCTATTTCGAATATCTTAAGGAGTTGAGCAATCCTCTGCTTAGGATTTTTAACATTGTATAAAAGAGCGTAAGTAAAAAGGTTCTCCCATACAGTTAGTCTCCATGGCATTTTTACATAGGATGAGCTGAAATTCATCTGTTCTAAAACCTTGCTTCTTTCTTTTGATAAATCATGGCCTAATATCCTTACTGTTCCTTTGGTTGGAGTTAATAAGCCCAAAAGCATGTTTATAGTTGTTGTTTTTCCTGCTCCATTTTGTCCCAAAAAGCCCACGATTTCTCCTTCTTTAATAGTAAAAGAGATGTTGGAAACAGCTGTGAATTTACCAAATCTTTTAGTCAGATTTTTAACTTCAACTACATTATCCATGAAGCTATTGTAGTGTGTTTGGAAGGTAAAAACAATCAGTTAACTTTAATTATGTCAAGAAAACTTTCACATGCTGGAGCACCTCTACCCTCGGGTGTTTTTCTTATGACACTTAAATCCACAGGATTATCAGAAGTTGAATTGGTAATTAGTTGTTGATCTGTAAGATTTAAGTTATCAAGATAAATATTAGCAACCAGCTGTTCGTTTTCATTTATTGTATTTATAGTATTGCCTCTTTTTACCCATGCTTTTAAATCATCTATAAGTGGTTGACTACCATCGGTAACTACCAAAGTATCACAAACTACTGGTCCATTATGATCAACGTCATCTAATAAATAAAAATATCCCCTTAAGTGTCCGTAACCTTCAACAGCGCCTACCTCGGGATTTCCTTGAAATAAACATTCGTCGCCATTACAACCAGCAACTCTTGTATACTGGTTTTCGCTCATACTGACTGTAAGAGTGGGTTGGATATTAAGTTTTTCAACCAAATCAATTGGTTGATTATTTTTTATACTCATTTGTTTTTGATAAATTAAGATAGATGAAACAGAGAATATAATGGTTATTAAAATGACTATCAAATAAGACAAAATATTATTTTTAGGAGATATTTGAGAAACTATTTTTTTATCACGAACAGTATCAGTATCCATTAAAAATATTCTACACTATTTTTTGTGTTTTGAAATAAAATCTTTAATCTCGTTCTCAAATCTTTCTTTTGAAAACTTCTTTGCGTTTCTAATGCAATCCTGTGGATTTATTTTTGTCCTTTCAAGTTTATTAATTGCACTGACTAAACTTTCAACAGTTAAATCATCAAATAATATTCCCGTTTTCCCATCAATTAAAGTTTCCGGGATTCCCCCAGACCTTAAACCAATAACAGGTACTCCTCTTGATTGCGCTTCAACAGAAACTATTCCAAATTCTTCATCTTGGGAAGGAAATATTAGAGCTTTGGCTCCACTGTATACTTTTTCCAATTCTTCATCACTCACCTCCCCTAAGAACTCTATATGTGACATTTGACTTGTGACAAGTGACTTAAGAAATCCTTCATCACGGCCTTTTCCTACAATCTTAAGAGGTTTATTCAGTTTCACACATGCTTTAATTGCCAGATCAATATGTTTTGCTCGTGCCAACCTTGCCACACACAAATAATATTCCCTGCTTCCCGCTTTACCCTTTACGCTTTCCGCTAGCACAACGGGCGGGTATATTACCGTACTTTCCCTGCGATAAAACTTCTCGCATCTTCTCTGGGTTTCTTTGGAGTTTACGATAAAATAATTTACTTTTTGCGAACTTTCATAGTCATAGATCCGTAAGAAATGATTAACTACGGCAGCATAAGCGCGAACGATAGCATATTTTTTCCACTCAACTGCAGTTGCGTATCCGTATAAGTGGCGTGGCGGATGATGTAAATAACAGATATGAGTTGTGATTTTGGGAACTGTAATTCCTTTACACATAAACCAGCCCGAGGAGGAAATGACAACGTCAAAACCCTTAAAGTCAAACGATTTCCATACCCAGGGAGCTAAAAACCTAAGAGGTGAATGAAGTTTTTTAACTGGATAAATATCATTCATCCAGCTGGTTTTTATATTCCATTTTTTAAGCCTTTCAGCATGAGGCCCTAATCCTCCCCAGTCTACAAAAGACGTGTAAACAGGAGCCTGAGGATAAACATCATGCAAAGCTTCCAGTACACGTTCGGCACCTCCGTATTCTTTCAAATAATCATGAACCAGAGCAACTTTTAAGTTTGACATAATATTATTTGTATTGTAATATACTTTTGAATCCTCGGCCCGAAGTCTTTGAACTTCAACCTGGCGGGGGATTTTTATTTTGCAGGAAAGGATGTTTGAAACTTATTTTGCATAACTTTCTAAATACCCACATTCTTTGCATTTGAGTATTTTTATATACGTCTTATTATCTACAGTTCCACCTGCTGTTAACCATTCGGTTATTTTATTTCCAACCGGCTGTCCCCAAAACAGTATTCCACCTCTAGGTGTTGAACCAACACCTTCTTCCATTACTCCATTACACTTTGGACACTTCATAAATTATAAACACCTCCTTTAAAATAATCCTAATTGATTTTCTTTAGGTTTAGTTTCTATCTTTGGTTTAGGAGCTGGTTGAATAACTTTGCCGCTTGCCCTGCGGGAAAGTGATTCGAAGCCGAATTCCTGAAAGACTCTGGCAAACTTTTCTCCATTTTGGGGTAATTTTGCTTTATTTAGATCAAATTTAATAGGAGCATCGGTGACAATTGTTGCAAGTTTTAAAGACATCATGCAGTCTTGGTGACCCTCAGCTAATCTTTCAACAACCTTATCAGGGATTTTTACACTAAACTTTTGAGTTTTAATTGCATTATAAATTCCGTCAATAGTTTTATAATTCTCAATTAAAAATGTTGCAGTTTTTGGTCCAATTCCAGATACACCCGGATAATTATCAGAAGAATCACCGGTTAATGCTTTTAAATAGGTGATTTCATTGGGGCTGACACCCATTTTTTCTTTTACTTCAGTTACTCCAAACAGTTTACCTTCTGATAAACCTTTGGTCGGCATTAAAACTTTGGTATCTTTATTCACAAGCTGAAAAATATCCCGATCACCTGTTACAATTATTTTCTCAACTTTTCCATCAATTGTTCTTGAGATTGTGCCAATAAGATCATCTGCCTCATATCCGTCAAGCTCGTAAATTGGAATCCCTAAGGCTTTGACAAGATCATGAATCATTTCAATCTGGGATGATAAATTATCCTCCATCTCAGGTCTTTTTGCCTGATATTCCTTGTATAATTTTTTCCGGAAAGTTGGAGCAGGCCTGTCAAAAGTGACAGCTAAATATTGAGGTTTAAAATCAGATATTACTTTAAGAACAATTGCAGAAAAACCATATACTGCGTTAGTTATTTTCCCATCCTTATTAGTCAAGGGTGGAAGTGCATGATATGCCCTGTGAAGTATTGCATTCCCATCAATTATTATAAATCTGTCCATAACTACTTTTTAGAGGATGCTGGAATGTAGGCTTTTTTGGGAAAACCCATCAGTTTTTCGAAATCTTCACCTTCTATAGTTTCTTTCGTAATAAGTTCAGCTGCAACCTTATCAAGATTCTTTCTAAGCTTTTTGATAATGGCAACTGCCTGCTTATATGCCGTATCCAAAATCTTCTCAATTTCCCTATCAACCCTTGCCAGCATTTCAGGGGATAATGTAGCTTTTTCCATATAGGCATTGCCTGAATCAGTATAGTCAATATGAGGTCCGAGATTAACAGGCCCAAGTGAGCTCATTCCATATTCCAAAACCATATCTCTTGCCAGTTCTGTGGCTTTATCAATATCATTGGAAGCGCCCGAGGTGAATTCGTCAAACACAACCTCTTCTGCTGCTCTTCCGCCAAGCATCGAAGTAATCTGCTCTAATATCTGTGATTTTGTCAAATGAAGTCTGTCTTTTGATGGAACAATAAGGTTAAATCCTAAAGCCATTCCTCTTGATACAATTGATATTCTATATACCGGATCCATATGCGGAAGTTCGTGGGTGACAACTGCGTGTCCTGCTTCATGATAAGCTGTCATTTTTTTATCAAGATCAGTCTGCAGTCTCTTTTTCTCAGGCCCCAGTTTAACTTTAGTTGCTGCCTCTTCCAAATCATGCATTGAGATTTCTTTTTTATTGTGACGGGCTGCAAGTATGGCTGCTTCATTAAGCATGTTCTCAAGGTCAGCCCCAGAAAAACCAACAGTTCTCTTTGCTGCTTTATCCCAGGAAACTTCTTTGGAAAATGGTTTGCCTCTGGCATGAATTGCCAGAATGTTTTTTCTGCCTTCAATATCAGGCAAATCGAGGCTAATTCTTCTATCAAATCTACCTGGCCTTAGAAGAGCCGGATCCAATAAATCTCCGCGATTTGTAGCTGCCACCACTAGGAGTGCAGTTGATGGCTCAAATCCATCCATTTCAACAAGTATCTGATTTAAAGTCTGTTCTCTCTCATCATGCCCACCCATCACACCCACTGATCTCATTCTGCCTATTGCATCAATCTCATCAATAAATATAATTGCCGGTGAGTTTTTCTTTGCTGTAGAAAAGAGGTCACGAACCCTACTTGCGCCCACCCCGACCAGCATTTCCATAAATTCAGATCCTGCCATAGAGAAAAATGGCACTCCTGCCTCACCTGCAACGGCTCTGGCAAGCAAGGTTTTTCCTGTTCCTGACGGACCCACGAGAAGTACACCTTTGGGTGTCCTTGCTCCAAGTGCTCTGTATTTTCCCGGGTGTTTTAGGAAATCAACAACTTCCTCAAGCTCAGCTTTGGCTTCGTTTACTCCGGCTACATCTTTAAATGTTACCCTAGGGTTGTCTTTATTAAACAGCCGAGCCTTGGATTGACCAAATGAGAAAATATTGTCCTGAGCTCCCCGGGCTTGTCTGAAGAAAAATACAAACACGCCAAGTAAAAGAAGAACTGGCAGAAGGTTGGCAACAAGACTCCAGAATGCTGCAGAACCTGAGGTATCCTTAATTTCAATGGTTACAAGTTTAGGATCAACACGGGCTGCCTCAAACATTGTATAGATTGAGTCTTGGGGTTCTTTTTGAGCTTCAACTTTAGTCTGATCTTTATATTCAGCCGTAACTTTAGAATCCTCGACAATAAGTTTAGCTACTTTTCCATCTCTTACATCAACAATTACATCACCCAAAGGTTTCTGATCTGTATTGTCTATAGTTTCTGAATAACTTATTATTAGAGAGAAAACAACAAAAGCTATAAATATGGCAACAAAAAAGTTTTTAAAAGACAATTTAAACTTAAACTCATATAGTTTATGAGGTTTCTTTGGTTTTGAACCGTTAGTGTTTTTGTTGTTATTTGTAGTGTTCATAAGTTAGTTGTATTTTACATGACAATTGAGCCGGGCGCTACA
>JACOXO010000017.1 GCA_016182365.1 Candidatus Gottesmanbacteria bacterium
CTATCAACACCAACAGCTATTCCGCTGGCTTTAGGCATACCCAATTTTAAAGCATAAAGAAAATCTTTATCCATTTTAACCGGTGTTTTTTTTAATCTTTTTATGGTTTCCATTTCCATTTTGAACCTGGATTCTTGCTCTTTATAATCAGTTAACTCCGAATAACAATCACCCAACTCAAGACCTCCTATGTAAAATTCGAATCTCTCTGCAAAACGCGGATCAGCTTTCTTAATCTGGGATAATGCAGCCATTTCTCTTGGATAATCATACAAAATCACAGGTTTATTTTCTTTTTTAATTTTTGGCTCAATTACATTGAAAAACATTTGATGAAAAATCATCTCCCAAGTATCTGTATTATATACTTTATATTCCCTCTTCTTTGCAACATTAATGATCTTTTTTAAATTATCAATATCATCATATTTAATACCTGCATATTCTAAAAATGCTTCTTTAACACTTAGTCTTTTCCATGGAGGAGTAAGGTCAATAATTTTCCCTTGATAATTAATTTTTAAATTTTTTTTAATTTTTTTTAAAATATAAGTTATTAGATTTTCACAATCTTCCATAATGTCTTTATAATTAGCATCAACTCTGTACCATTCAAGTATTGTAAATTCCAGAAGGTGAAAATGACTACCTCCTTCTTTATTTCTAAAACTTCTGGTAATTTCAAAACAATTCCCAACTCCGGCGACCAATGCTTTTTTAATTGAAGCTTCAGGCGATGTTGTCAGAAAAAACTTTTTTTTACTCCCATCTCTTTCTAAAACATCAGTTGTAAAAAATTCCAGGTATGATTCTGGAATAACAGATGAAACAAGCAGAGGCGTATGTAATTCATGGAATTTTCTGCTATAAAAAAAATTGCGGATTTGTTTTATAATCTCTTCCTTTTGGAAATATATAGACCATTTACTTTTGTCGTTTCTTAAATTTGTGATACTTATCATGATGTTGCAATTATACATTATAAATCGTTAAATATACTTTTATGGTAAAAAGAATTTCGCTTTTACCTTATTTTATAACTGTATTTATTGACCTTCTTGGAATCGGTATTATAATTCCTATACTTGCTCCAATATTTATTTCTCAAAATTCAACATTAGTTACCCAGCAAACGCCATTAATAGTAAGAACTTTACTTTTAGGATTACTTATAGGAAGCTATCCTCTTGCACAATTTTTAGGGGCACCGATCTTAGGTACATTGTCTGATCACTGGGGTAGACGAAAAATAATTCTAATCTCTCTTTTGGGAACTTGCATTGGTTATATGCTTTTTGCAACAGGTATTCAGTTTTCCCTTATCTGGTTATTATTTTTAAGCAGATTTTTATCTGGATTTACGGGAGGAAATATTTCAGCCGTAATGTCTGCTATTGCAGATATAACTAAACCTGAAGAGAGAGCAAAAAGTTTTGGTATTATAGGAATGGCATTTGGAATTGGATTTATATTAGGTCCTTATATTGCTGGAAAATTATCTGATCCGAATATAGTTCCCTGGTTCAATTTTGCAACGCCATTCATTTTTGCCACACTTCTGACTATTGTTAACATTCTCCTTGTGTATTTCAAAGTACCTGAAACACTCAAAAAGCCAGTTAAATCAGAAATTAGTATATTTGCCGGTGTAAATAATATAAGAAGAGCATTTGCTATTGAAAAATTAAGAGCTGTATTTATTGTGATGTTTTTACTCATGTTCGGGTTTAGCTTTTTTGCTCAGTTTTTTCAAGTTTATCTTATTGAACAGTTTGACTATACACAAGGACAAATAGGGGATATGTTTGCATATATTGGGATTTGGGTAGCTTTAACTCAAGGGATTGGTGTCAGAATACTTGCAAAATACATTTCATCAAAAAGAATTTTAGTTTATTCGATATTGCTATTTGGTTTTTCTTTATTTATATTATTACTTCCACAAAAAAGCTATTTATTTTTAATAGTCTTACCATTAATTGCCATATTTAATGGTATAACTCAACCCAATTTAACATCTGTTGTTTCAAGTCTAGCAGATGAAAAATCTCAAGGTGAAGTTATGGGTATTAATCAATCTCTCGCTGCTCTAGCACAGGCGATTCCACCTATATTTTCAGGGTTTTTAGCAGCAATTGATACTAGGCTTCCAATTGTTACTTCTGGGGTTATTATACTTATTGCATGGTTTATATACTTTAATTACTTTTATAAAGTGAACCGTCAAGAAGTATTTCAAGAAAAATAAGTGTTAAAATAAATAAACTTATGGAGAAAACTCTTCTTGTTATAAATACTGGATCCATTAAAAAAAGATTTGTTTTTCAAAAACTTAAAAGGATGGGTTTGACTGTTATTGTTTTGCATCCTGAGAAAAACTGGGCCCAACCATATGTTGATCACTGGATAATTGCCGATAACTATAACCACTCAGAGGCAATCTTGAACGTGAAAGAATTTTTAGCAGAAAATAAGGATATTAAAATTGCTGGTGCAATTACTTTCTGGGAAGACGATGTACCACTTCTTGCCAAAATTTGTGATGAATTAAAACTTACAGGTAATGACTACTCCACAGCAATAAATACTCGAGATAAATTTAAAATGCAGGAAGTTTTTAAAAACTGCGGACTCCCTTTTATTAACCAGCACATTATTAAAAATACAAAAGATTTAGAAAAAGCAATTACAACAATTGGTTTTCCAGCTGTCATTAAACCTAATTATGGATCAGATAGCCAATTTGTTATTAAAGTTAATGATTTTAAAGAAGCTCATGAAGCATACGAATATGTCTTAAAAAACTGTACTCCTGAATTTGACCCGATCTATAAATATAACAAACAAACTTTTGTATACCAGGAATTTATTGAAGGTCACGAATTTTCTGTTGAATGTTACATCCAACATGGAGTCCCGCATATTTGCGGGATACATGAAAAAACAGCAATGGATCTACCGTTTTTCCAGGAAACAGGAGATTATATTCCACCAAGAATAAATAATAAGCAGGAACAATCGCTGGTTAAAATTACTGAAGCTGCACTTATTGTTTTGGGAGTAAGAAATAGTCTTGCGCATGTTGAAGTTAAACTTTCCTTAAACGGACCTAAAGTAATTGAAGTGGCCTCCCGCCTTGGCGGAGACTATACCCATGAAAGCGTATTTAACGTTTATAATTTTGATTTAATTAAATCAGGGGTGGAAATAGCTTTAGGAATGAATGTTGATTCCAGCGCTCAAATGCCAAAATATTATGTAATGGGTAAGTTTTTTATTCCCAAAACTTCTGGAATCATTACAAAAATTATTGGTATCGATGAGGCTAGGAAAGATAAGAATGTAATTGATCTTCAGATGTATAAGAAAGTTGGAGATAGCATTCTGGTACCTCCAGAAGGATATGAAAATGCCGGATGGGTTTTAGTCCGCGGCCAATCTTACTTAGAAGCTGAAAGCACAGTTTCGAAAATATTGGAAATGATAAAAATTGACGTAGTTCCTTTTAAAAGCTATTCCTCAGTAGGAAGAACATTGAGAAAAAACAGGTTTGCACCAGCCCTTCTTACAAGCCGCGATCTTATCCGTTCAAATAAAATAGTGAATATTCAGCAAACCTCAATTGAAGATCTCAGGAAACTTCATATAGGAATCGTGTGTAATATCTACGAAGGTGTAGAAAATGAAGTAGAAAACGACCTTATGAGTGTAGGAAAAAATATCGAAAAAACATTAATTGAAAGAGGATATAAGGTAACTTTTTTTGATTTCAATAATTTACCAAAGGCATTTAACGAACTTCATAAGAGTGATGTTGATTTAGTTTTTAATGTCTGTGAAAGAATTAATAATTCAAGTCTTCTGGAACCACATGCAGCGTCAATACTTGATGCTCTGCAGATACCCTACACCGGCTCAAATCCTTTTACTTTAGCCCTTTGTATAGACAAAATACGTGTAAAGAAGCTTTTAGCTTTTCACAGTATACCTACCCCTAAATGGGACTATGCATATATATTAGTCATCATTGAGATGGGAAGCCCGGCTCTTGTTGAAGAATACATAGAGGGTGATGAATATGATGTGTCAATAATTGGAAGTGATGAAAACGACCTTCGTGTTTTACCCCACTCAAGATCAATATTTGACCAAATGCCGGAAGGCCTGTGGCATATTTACCCTTATGAAGCTAAATGGACAGAGGACAGCCCGTATAATAAGATCCGTACTCAAAGGCCACCTAAAAATATAAGTAAAAAACTGGAATCATTAATAACGGAAATTGCTCTTGATACATACAACATTTTGGACTGTCATGACTATGGTAGAGTGGAAATAAGAGTTGATAAAAACGATAATCCTTATGTTCTGGAACTTAATCCAAACCCTTCAATCAACATTGGTGATTGTGTTCCAGGTGTTGCTGAACTTATCGGCATGAATTATGGCGATTTTATTGAAGAAATAATTAGAATGGCAATAAGAAGATATAAAAATAAACCGGCATATTACCATCTGCAAACTAATCTTCTTTAACCCCTTGACAGCTATAAGTGATTTTGGTTACTATCTTATAGCATAAAAAACTATGTCATACTGCCCGATGACTAAAATTATTTTAACCACTATAAGTTGTGAGACTGAAGTGGTTTTTTTGTTGTGAAAGGCTTGCCCGCCGAAGCTCGCCTTTGGATTTAATGAAAAAAATGATTAATCAATATTGATTTGAATGCTCGTAATTACTAAAAGTTATTTTCGAGCGCAGGAGGGAGGTGAATATTAAAATATGAACACTATTCAAAGATTGGCAATTGGTGCTACAACGGCAGCTATTCTTTTAGGTTCTGTTGTAACCCCAACGTTCGCAGCAACAGCTTACAACCAAGATATAAGCGATAACAGCTTTGCTAAAGCTTGGGCCATTGAGCATACCAGCTACAAAATAAAAGTTAAAAACGAACATACTACAGTTGTGAATAACACAATGAGCATCTCAGACACCGGAGGAAACAAACAAAAGAATAAAGGAGATGGTAATACTCTTAACTCAGGCGACTCTAATGCGGAAACATGGAGTAATACTGAAGTTAATAAGACTGTTATCAAATTTTAATCTAATTAATATTTGATAAACCAAAACCCTGCCCATGGCGGGGTTTTGTGTGTATAAATGAAATTTAACATAAATAAAATTCAGTTGACAAAAAGATCCGATCGGGTGAAAATGTCTATAGGATGGATGAATATAAAATTGATAAGCTAGCTAAAGTTTTAACTAAGCAGATTGACAGAGAAATTTTTGATCGGAAATATGCTCCGGTTAAAGAAATATTAAAATTGGTTGGAGCAGGAGTTTTTTTGGCCACCGCTATTGCTATACCTAATTTCCCTCGAGCACTCAAACCATTTATAAAAGACGGTAATGAATACGAGGTATGGAAAAGATTTAATATTCCTTACTTAAAAAGAACAATTAAAAGACTTGAAAAACAAAAACTCGTTGAGATAGACCAAGAGGATAATATGCAAGTTATAAAAATAACACAAGAAGGAAAGAATAAAATACTCAAGTTTGCTTTAGATGAACTCACAATAAAGAAACCTAGGATATGGGATCAAAAGTGGAGCCTTGTTAGTTTTGATCTACCTGAGAAACTTGCTGTTAAAAGGAAAATTTTCGCTGAGTATTTACACGTTTGGGGATTTTATCCTATACACAAAAGTGTGTATCTACATGCATATCCTTGTTTAAAAGAAATAGATTTTTTAAGAGAATATCTAGAGATTTCAGAATTTGTGAGATTATTTCTAGTTGAGGAAATCGAAAATGATAAATTGTTTAAAGATTTTTTTGGAGTATAAATTAATTTCAATCTGTAGACAAAAAGATCCGATCGGAGCAATTTGTCTTAGTTTAGAAAGGGGGGTTAACGCTTTGGGCTTTGTTTGCCTGCACGGGCTTTACCAGCTAGACCGGCTTTTCTTCTTTCCTTCATTCTTGGATCGCGGGTAACTAAACCCTGTTTTTGCAGTAGGGGTTTATATTTATCAGAATCAATTGAAATGAGAGCTCTTGAAATTCCATGAACAACAGCATCCAGTTGACCATTTGGACCTGAACCTAAAACTTTCACTGACACGGCAAATCTTCCTCTGGTATCAGTTACTTCAAATGGTTTTCTATATAACATCTGAGCAACTTTACCTGGAAAATAAGATTCAATCATTCTTCCGTTTACAAGTATTTGGTCTTTACCAACGGTCTTGTCACCTATGGTTATCTCCCTACTTACAACAGGATAAAGCCTTACCCTTGCTGATGCTGTTTTTCTTCTACCAACAGCTTTGTAAAACTCAGGTTTCTTTATTGGTTTTTTTTCTGGCTTTTTCATATATTATTTACCCCGCTTAGCGGGGTTTAGCTGATAACTGATCTTTATAAGGATGTTCTTCGTTTGGGTATATATATAATCTTTTTATTGTTTTGTCTTTCAACTTATTATCTGGAAGCATCCCATATACCGCCTGTCTTACAACTTTCTGCGGACTTTTCGCAAACATATCTTTCAATAACTCTTTTTTAAGTCCTCCTGGATAACCAGAGTACCGAGTGTATATTTTTTTAGTCATTTTGTCACCTGTTACTCTTAATTTTGAGCTATTGATTACAACAACAAAATCACCACAATCCATTGAAGGATTATATTCTGGTTTTGTTTTACCCATAAGTATGTTTGCTATCTCAGATGAGCCTCTACCTAATATTTTAGCTGACATGTTATATAGATGCCATTTTCTATCCATAGATTATTTTTTTGTCCCGACGCCTTCGGGTCGGCCTGCCTGCCGGCGAGGCAGGGATGCCGACTGTAACGTCGGCACTTTTTTTACGTTTTCACTTTTTGAAACGGCTTTTGCAAAAGAGATAACACACATTCTCGAATTGTCTCCGGTTCTATTAACCAGTTTTATAATTTTTGTATAACCGCCATTTGTTGTTTTAAATAAAGGTCCTATTTCTGTTAATAGTTTTTCAACAACTAAATTATCATTTAACTGACTATATAAAAAACGCCTTGATGCAATATTATTATTTCTGGCTTTAGTTATCATTTTTTCAGTGGATGCTTGAATTGATTTTGCTTTAGCAACAGTTGTTGTCATTGATCCATGCAGAATCAAAGATCTGGTTAGATTTCTAAACAGTCTTTTGCGTTCATTTGAAGTCCTATTTAATTTTCTTCCGGAAACTTTATGCCTCATACTGTTAGTGCAACCCCTTTTTCTCTTAACTTTTCTTCAATAAGAGATAATGATTTAACTCCAAGATTTTTTACTTTACTTAAATCTTTTCTAGGTGTACCTAAGAGTTTACCCACAGTTTCAATTCCACCATTTTTTAGACTATTGGTAATTCTCATAGGAAGATCTAATTCCTCAATTGTCATTTTCAAAACCTCATCAGAAACGGCAGGAGTAACTACCACTCCCTGGGTAGCTTCAGCTTTTGGTTCGTAAACCTGTAAAAAGTATGAGGTAAGAATTTTTGCTGAGTTTTTAAGAGCAGCAGAAGGTGTAATTGTTCCATCTGTCCATATTTCAACAATAAGCTTGTCAAGGTTGGTCATTCTTCCAACACGGGTTTCCTCCACTTTGTAATTAACTCTTTTTACAGGAGAAAAAAGTGCGTCGATATTTATTTCGCCGTATTCACTTTTATCTTGATCTTCTGCTGGAACATATCCGTAACCTGATTTCGCTTTAATGGCTGCCGATACTTTTGTCTTTTTATCATTCAATGTTCCTAAATATTGATCTTTGTTTAAAATTGTCACTCCTGCTGGAAGATCTAAATCTGAGGCCGCGACTGTTTTGGGCCCTGAAACTTCTAATTTTATCGTATATTCTTTTTCAGAATCAAGCTGTAATCTGATTTTTTTCAGATTAAGAATGAATTCTACAACATCTTCCTTCATTCCTGGAATTGTGGAAAAAGAGTGTTTGACATTATCAAACTGTACTTGAGTAATTGCTGCTCCTTTTAACGAAGATAAAAGAACCCTGCGGAGAGAATTTCCTAGAGTATGTCCATAACCTTGTTCTAATGGTTCAATGGTAAACCGTCCATAATCGGCTCTCTCTTCAATTGTTTTTACTTTAAACATTGGGTCGTTCATAAAATCTCTCCTTTATCCCGATTTAATCGGGATTAAAATTTTTACCTTGAATAATACTCAACAATAAGCCGTTCATCTATTGCTTCAGTGAAATCTCGTTCTTCTGGCATTCTTTCAATTTTACCTGCAGGACCTTTTCTGGATAACCAAACAGGTGGTCTATAGGTCTTATTTTCCATTGTTTTTTTTACTGCTGGAATTTCAAAAGTTTTGCTTGTTAATGTAATCACGTTACCATTTTTTACCTCAAAAGAAGGTATCGACTCTTTTTTTCCATCAACTAAAACATGGCCATGGGTTACAAGTTGTCTTGCTTGCGCTCTTGTAGGAGCAAAACCTAATCTATAAATTACATTATCAAGTCTTATCTCTAAAAATCTTAAGATTGCCTCACCGGTTGCTCCCTTAAACTTAGCGCCTTTCCTATAATATCTATGGAATTGTCTTTCCATAAGACCATAAATTCTTTTGGCTTTCTGTTTTTCTCTAAGCTGAATGCCATAATCTGATGGTTTTCTCATTCTTTTTTGAGCGTGCATTCCAGGAGGAACGTTTAAACGCCTTAAAAGAGAAGCATGAGATTTACTACCTACAGTCTTTAGGTTTAAATCTATGCCTTCTCTTCTAGCTTGTTTATTTTTTGGTTCTATATTCCTAGCCATATATTTAAAATTTCGAAATTCGAATATCGAAACCCGAAACAATGTTTTAAAAATTTAAATTTAATAAATTATAATTTGTTTCGTATTTCGGATTTCGTATTTCGGATTTTGGACTTTTTATTATATCCTCCTCTTTTTCTTGGGCCTGACGCCATTATGCGGCATGGGTGTAATGTCAGCAATTAAAGATAACTTCAAACCTCCTGCTTTAAGACCTCTTAGAGCTGCGTCTCTTCCTGCTCCCGGTCCCTTAATAAAAACTTCAACTTCTTTTAACCCTGCATAGGATGCTTTCCTTGCCACATTCTCAACCGCAGTGGTAGCTGCAAATGGAGTAGCTTTTCTTGCTCCTTTATAACCCACGTTGCCAGCTGAACTCCAAAAGAGAGCATTACCCTGAGTATCTGTTATCGTAACTAAAGTGTTATTAAAGGTAGCTGTTATATAAACTCTTCCCTTTTCCGCTACTTGTTTATTTTTTTTGATTATTGCCATATATGCTATTTATTTCTTATTTTGCTGCGCCTTCTTTTGCCTCTCCGGCCGTATCACTAGATTGCAACTTTACTCTTGTTTCTTTTTTAAGTGCTCCAATTGTCACTCTCTTTCCTCTTTTTGTTCTTGCGTTCGATCTTGTTCTTTGTCCTCTGACTGGAAGATTTCTTGTGTGTCTTATTCCTCTATAACTACCGATTGCTTTTAATCTTTTAATATTATCAGTAATATCTTTTCTTAAGTCTCCCTCAACTTTATAGTCCGATTCGATAAGAGTTTGAAGCTTGCTTATTTCATCTGAAGTGATTTCCTTTACTCTTTTATTTGAGGATATCTGTGCCTTATTAAGAATATCAACAACGTTATTTCGACCAATACCATATATAAGAGTAAGGGCAATATCTATTCTTTTATTATCAGGTAATGTAACTCCAGCAATTCTTATCATATTTAATTAACCTTGTCTTTGATTATGCTTAGGATTATCACACATAATATATACATGTCCTTTTCTTCGGACAACGCGGCATTTTTTACATCTTTTTTTGACCGACGCTTGAATTTTCATTTTTTGATTCTAAAAATAATTCTTCCTTTTTCGGCATCATATGGTGTTGTTTCAACCCTCACTCTATCACCAGGCATTATTCTTATGTAATTTATCCTCATTTTACCGGACAAATGACAAAGCCTTACTTTTTCTTCTCCATCAAGTTTTACCCTAAATAAAGTGTTGGGCAAACATTCAGTAACTATTCCTTCAACTTCCTGTGTACCTTGATGCATAAATTGATTCTCAAACAAAAAAATAGATATCCGATTTTTACGGCAATACTATATTTTACTCTATATAGGGCGTTTGGTCAATCCTGATGTTAAAATCTCCGGTTTACCATCAGTTACCAAGATTGTATGTTCAAAAACCGCAGATAGACTACCATCGGCAGTTACAATAGTCCAGCCATCGTCATTTTTATATTCAATTTCCGAAGTACCCATAGCATAAATAACCTCAATTGCTAAAGTCATACCTGGTCTTATTAACATAGTATTTTCGATTTTGCCATGTATATATCCCGGTATCTGGGGTGATTCATGTAGAGTCTTTCCAACCCCATGACCGACTAAACTCTTTACCACAAAATAACCGTTTCCGGTAACGCCGTCCTGAATTACTTTTGAAATCTGCCCAATCCTATTTCCAACCCTTGCCTGATCTATCGCTTTATATAAAGTCTCCTCCCCAACTCTTAAAAATTTCTCAATCTCTCTATCTCTTCCCGCTTGTACTGTCCATGCAGTATCCGTATGATAGCCTTTATACAAAAGACCAACATCTATACATACAATGTCTCCTTCTAGAATTACATCATCAGGAACTCCATGAACTACTTCATCATTAACAGATATACAAGTTGACCACTTATATCCATTTACTGTCTTAAACGAAGCTATTCCTCCACTTTCTTTAATTAATCTGCCTGCAAGTTCATCAATCTTAATAGTGTCAACCCCTGGCTTAACCTGATTTAAAAGCTCCTTAAGAATTTTGCCAAGTATCTGCCCACCCTCCCTCATTGCGGATATTTTATCTTCAGAATCTGTCATATTAATTTTTATAAATTTGATGAAGAAATTGATCGAGGTTTTTATGAAGACTTTCAATATTCTCCTCGTTTATAATTGTGTAATCAGCAATAGCTATTGGACCTCCTTTATTTAATTTCGCAAGCTCTGCATGATCTCTACTGATTGCATCTTCTAATGTCAACGATCTTATAGTTCTTTGACTCAAACGATTATATCTGATTTTGGGAGAAGCAAAAATACAAAGTAATACTAAATTCGGAAATTGCTTTTTTAGGTATATATATTCCTCCCAACTATACAGTCCATCAAGAACAACTACGTCGATAGTTTCTAAAACTTTTTTAATTTTTGGTTCAATTTTGATTGCGTATGCTCCCATCCCAAGTTCATTTCTTAATTTCTCTCTGTACCATCTCTCGTTTTCCTCGCTTAACTCTTTATTTAACTCTTTTAAACCAATATCTGTCTGCTCACCAAATCTGAGTATGGGAATGTTTTTATCCTGAAAGTATTTCGCCGTTATACTTTTTCCTGATCCCGGCATCCCAACTAAAGCAATGACAGTTTTATTTTTCATGTTTTACTAAAATCTTTAGATGAGAATCTATAAGTTCAAATACTTCTTTAATTTCCTTTTCACCATTTACTTCAATTAATAATTTTTTCTTCCTATAATATTCAATAACCGGCTTTGTAACTTCATGGAACAGTTCAATTCTTTTTCTCAATGCCCCTAAAGTTTCATCGTCTCTTAATACATCGTTTCTATATGAAAGTCTCCATAAGGCTTCTTTATCAGAAACTTTAAGATAAAATACTTTATCAATTTTTTCCTTGAATGCTTTTGCTTGAGGGACAGTCCTTGGAAAACCATCCAGAATATAACCTTTTTTGTAGGTCGGTTTTTTAAGGTATTCCTCAACTATTGTTAAAGTCTTGCTATCGGGGATTAAATACCCGGCATTCATAGTTTCTTTAACATATCTTCCCAGTTTTGTTTTATCTTTTGCTATTTCTCTAAAAATATGACCCGATGAAAGATAAGGTATTTTGTATTTTTCGTTTATTAAATTTCCCTGGGTTGATTTACCAGAACCTTGAATACCAATTAAAATAATCCTCATATGTCCTTTCTGTCCTCCAATATTCACCTCGGAGGAGTCTATTCAGTCACCTCCGAGGTGGCCCCGCCTCGGGCGGGGACTCCTCGGATGGTGGCAATAATAAATAAATTTAATACTTACTACCTGAGAAATGAATCATAATTTCTCATAACCAATTGTGATTCAATTTTTTTGACTGTTTCTAAAACAACTGAAACAACGATAAGAATTCCAGTTCCTCCCAAAAATAATGTGCTAATTCCAGTAACACTTTGGGCAACTGAGGGCAAAACAGCGATAAAACCTAAAAACACAGCACCACACAAAGTAATCCTTGTTAGAATATAATTTAAATAATTTGCTGTTGCTGTGCCCGGCCTTATACCCGGAATAAATCCTCCGTATTTTTGTATTTCTGAAGCGATTTTCTTAGGATCAAATACAACAGCAGTGTAAAAGTAAGTAAACCCAATAATAAGTAAGAAATAGACAACGTTATACCATAAACTATTTGGTGCTAAAACTGTAATCATCCATTGGGCAAAACTGGAAACAGCCTGATTTGGTACTGAAACCAGAAATCTTCCTAAAATTGAAGGTAAAAGCATTAAAGAAACAGCAAAAATTATTGGAATTACACCAGCCTGATTAACTCTTAAAGGCAAATGCGTGCTTGATCCACCATACATTTTATTACCTCTCACCCGCTTTGCATATTGTACTGTAATTCTTCTGGTACCTTCATTAACAACGACAATAAGAGCAATAACAACTAGCGCAAGGATAAGAAATATTATAACCCGGTAAATGAAATCTGGGGTTATGGTGGATATTGTTTGGAATGCAGTAACTGGGAATCTTCCTACAATGCCTGCAAATATGAGTAAAGAAATTCCATTTCCTATTCCCTTTTCCGTAATTAACTCACCCAACCACATTAGAAATACTGTACCAGCTGTCATTGTAAATACTAAAGCTATGAGACTTAACGGATCTAGATTTCCAATAACACCTTGACCTCTCAATAAAACATACATACCAAATGATTGCATAATCGCAAGCGGGACCGTAGCGTATCTTGTATACTGATTTATTTTCTGCCTGCCATATTCACCTTCTTTGGAAAGAGCCTCAAGTTTTGGAAATATTATAGTTAATAACTGAAAAATAATGCTTGCATTGATGTAAGGATTAAGACCTAATGCCATTACTGAAAAGTTGGCAAGAGTTCCTCCTGAAAAAATATTTAAAAGTCCTAAAAACTGATTGGATGCAAATAACTCTGATAACCGTGCAGTGTCAACACCAGGAATAGGGATGTGAGCAAAAAGCCGGAAAACAAAGAAAATAAATGCTGTAAATAATATTTTATTTCTTACTTCCGACGTTTTGAAAGCTACTTTGATTGATTCAAAAGTACTTGCCATGAATTTTTATTCGACTTTACCACCAACCTTGATAATTTTTTCTTTTGCTATCTTTGAACACTTTAGTTTTACAGTTAAAGATTTTTTTAATTCTCCCATACCCAATATCTTAATGTTTAAGTCCGTAAAATCTTCACTTATTAAATTATGCTTCTTTAATGACTGAATATCTACAATACTTTTATTAGGGAGTATATTTAAATATTTAACATTAATAATATATGGTTTTTTACCAACCGGCTTGTTGGTTCCTTTACCCCTAAGAAGAGGTAATTTCTTTATAAGTGGAACTTGTCCTCCTTCAAATAAAAGTTTGACTGAGGTTCGTGCTCCTTGACCTTTGGTACCACGACCTGAAGTCTTACCTTTTCCACTACCTGCTCCACGACCAACTCTTTTTTGTCGTCTTTGTATTATTTTAGGAAGTGTATGTAATTTCATATTGAATAGTTATTTTTTTAATTGCCTTAGCTGTTTTAAAGCCTCAAGAGTGGCGTAAACATTACTTGCTTTATTTTTTGTTCCTAAGGTTTTTGATACTATGTTTTGAATACCACAAGCTTCAACCACAGCCCTTACTGCTCCTCCTGCAATAACTCCTGTGCCAACAGATGCTGGTTTAATAAGAACTTGAGCCGCACCTTTTTTTATTCTAACTTCATGTGGAATTGTTCCCTTGTAAATAGGGACTGTAATTAAATGTTTTTTTGCATAAACAACACCTTTTCTAATAGCCGGTGAAACATCTGGAGCTTTTCCAAGACCAACACCAACTCTACCTTTAGAGTCACCGACAACAACCAGGACTGAAAAACCAATTTTATTGCCACCCTTAGTTTTTTTGGAAACTCTATTTACCTGAATAATTTTTTCCGAAAATTCCTGATCTTCTTGTCTGTATGAATTTCTTCTTTGATCCATATATTTTTAAAAAATTAAAATAATAACCCCCCGTCTCTTGCACCTTTGGCTAGGGATTCTACCCTTCCGTGATACTGATACCCTCCTCTATCAAAAATCACTGATTTGACTCTTTTTTCTACCGCTTTCTTTGCTAGCATTTTACCTACTTCGTATGCCTTTTCTGACTTGGTTCCCGGTTTAGTAATTCCCTTTTCATTTGCCGTTGTTATCATTTTGCCATTACTGTCATCGATAAGAGAAGCATATATATGCTTGTTTGACCTATAAACTACCAATCTAGGAATAGATCTTGCCCCTAAAACAGCTTTTTTAATTTTTTTATGTCTCTTAATTCTTCTTACAATTTTTGTATTCATATTATTTTACTCCTGTGGCTACTCCCCCTACAGTTTTTGCTGCTTTACCTGGTTTTAATTTAATTATTTCATCTTTGTATCTGATACCTTTACCTTTATAAATTTCTGGCGGTTTGATTCTTCTGATCATTGCGCTTGTCTCACCCACTAGCTGTTTACTAATTCCTGAGACTATCACATTATTACCGGATACTTTAAAAGTAATGCCTTCAGGAGCCATAAAATCTACAGTATGTGAAAAACCAACAGTTAAAGTTAGTTTTTTACTATCAGTAACAGCCCTAAAACCTACACCTACTAAACTAAGTGTTTTAGACCATCCCTCATTTACACCCCTTATGGCATTAGCAAGATTAGCCCTTACGTAGCCATGCAAAGCTTTTGTTCTCTGATCATCTAATTTTCTTGTGACTAGTATGGTCTTGTCTTTTTGTTCTATATTTATTTTATCAGGTATAGTTTCATTAATATTGCCTTTAGGACCAGTCAACTGGATCTGGTTTTGATTCAGATTAATTTTAACGCTATCAGGTACTGCAATTGGTTGAATTCCTATCCTTGACATAATATTTACCAAATTTTACATAATAATTCGCCGCCCAAACGCTTTTTTCTTGCCTCTTTACCTGTCATTAATCCCTGAGGCGTGGAAACAATGGTCACTCCCAAACCACTAAATACATTTGGAATCTTACCTGTCTTAACATAAACTCTATAGCTTGGTTTACTAACCCGGGTTACGTCACTTACAACCGGAGTTTTATCATTGTATGCAAGTTTCACAAGCATTGTCTTTATATTATTATTCTCAATAATCTCCACTGAAGTTAGATATTTATTTTTAGCAAGTAATTTAACTAAACTTTTTCCTATTTTAGAATAGGGTAATTCAACCTGTTTTTTACCCGCTAAATATCCATTTTTTATTCTTATTAATGTGTCTCCTACAATATCATTTGTCATATTATAAATTTATTATTACCAGCTAGCTTTAATAACTCCGGGAAGCTCACCTTTATAAGCTCTTTCTTTAAAACAAAGTCTGCACAGACCAAATTTTCTAATATATCCTCGTGATCTACCACAAAAAACGCAGCGGTTAACCTGTCTGGTTGAATATTTCTGCTTCTTTTGAAATTTAACAATACTTGAAACTTTAGCCATTTATTCCTCCCTTTCTAAAAGGCATACCTAATAATTCCAATAATCTATGTGACTTTTTATAATCAGAGCCTGAAGTTACTATTGTAATTTCAAGCCCTCTTATTTTATCAATAGTATCAAAATTTATCTCAGGAAATATCGTCTGCTCTGAAAAACCTAAAGAGTAATTGCCAACTTTATCAAAACTTTTTTCGCTTATTCCTCTAAAATCACGTACCCTAGGAAGTACGATTGCTATTATCTTTAACAAAAAGTCATACATTCTATAACCTCTCAGAGTTACTTTTAATCCAATCGGAACTCCTGCCCTTAATTTAAAAGTTGATATCGATCTTTTTGAAACAGTTACTTTTGGCTTCTGACCAGTTATAAGCATCAACTGTTTGCTGGCATTTTCAATAACGTTCTTATTTTCAAGAGCCTCACCTAAACCTATATTAACTACTATTTTTTCAATCCTAGACACTGACATTTTATTTTTCAATTTAAATTCCTTAAGAAGCTGGGGCAATAGTTCGTTATTATATTTGTCTAATAGTAATGGTTTATTCATAATTAAATTGGCAAGTTACATTTTTTACAGATTCTTACCTTTTCATTTTTTGTGATACTAAAACCAACTCTGGTTCTTTTTTTACATTTAGGACAAATAAGGGCGATATTTGAAACAGGAATTGGTCTTGAAAAAGTCACTATTCCTGTTCGTCCTGTTATTGCAGATTTTTCTTTCTTAATATGTCTCTTATACTGGTTCAAGTTGGATACCAATACTTTTTCATCTTGTGGAAAAATATCTAAAACTGAACCCTGCTTCCCTTTGTCTTTCCCTGCTGTAATTATAACTGTATCGTTTTTCTTAAATTTCATAGTTTATCCCGACGTAACGTCGGGGTTAATAAACTTCCTGCGCCATTGATATTATTTTTGTAAAACCCAATTCTTTTAAATCTCTGGCGATTGGCCCGAAAATACGTGTGCCTCTGGGATTTTTGTCTTTCTCATTATCAATAATCACAACTGCATTATCGTCAAAGCGTATGTAAGATCCATCTTTTCTACCTGCTTCTTTGCGGGTTCTAACTATAACTGCTTTTACTACTTCGTGCTTCTTAACAACACCTAAGGGATCGGCAATTTTTACAACAGCTTGAACCAAATCTCCTATATATCCATAATTTCTTTTGCTTCCACCATAAATTCTAATGATGGAAGCTGTTTTGGCTCCGCTATTGTCTGCTATATTTACAATCGACCTTAGCTGCAACATAAATTATAAAATTATTTTTTAATAATAAATTGTTTTGTTTTTGAAATTGGCCTCACTTCGAAAGCTGTCACCATGTCTCCAACTTTTAAAGTCTGATCATTAATATGAGCTTTTAAATTCTTTTTGCTAACCAAGGACCTCCCATATATTGGATGCTTTTTAACTGTAGTAATTTCAACAACCGCTGTTTTATTCATTTTTAAAGAGACTACTTTTCCGGTAAATTGCTTCATACTTTTTTATTTTTAATATTTAAAACAGTAAGTAATACGCTTAACTTCTTTCTTAAGTGAAAAAATTTTCTTGTATCTTTCACTTTTTTAACCGTTGTCTCAAGATGCATATCCGTAAGTTCCTTTTTAGTGTCTTTAATTTGTTTTGCAAGCTCAGCAACTGATGCAGTCTTGATTTGCTCTAATTCTTTCTTTTTCATACTATTTTTAAACTACTCCACAAATCTTGTTTTTACCGGTAATTTATCAGCTGCTAATCTAAATGCTTCCTTTGCAACTTCCGGGGTAACACCTCCCATTTCAAACATAACTCTTCCGGGTTTGACAGCAACCGCATATTCATACACATCTCCTTTTCCTGATCCCATAGTTACTTCCGGAGGTTTCTTAGTTAAAGGCTTATCTGGAAAAATTCTTATCCAAAGTCTTCCTCCACGCCTAGTATAGTGAGCAACAACACGCCTGGCAGCTTCAATTTGCCGGGAAGTAACATAACCATGGGTTAAACTCATTAAACCATAATCACCAAAATCCAATTGGATTCCACGGTCACTCATACCCCTATTTTTTCCCCTAAAGGTTTTTTTGTGTTTAGCTCTTTTTGGTACTAACATATTTTTAATTCCTTAAGTAGTACAAATCCATACTTTTACACCAATATATCCTGATTTAGTTAAGGCAGGAGTTGAAGCGAAATCAATTTTCTCCCTTATTGTTGACAAAGGCACGGTCCCCTGTTGGAATCTTTCTCTTCTTGCAATCTCGGCACCGTTAATTCTACCTCCAACTAAAACCTTTATACCTCTTGCGCCTGATGACATTACTCTACCCATTGCTTGATTAACTACACTCTTATGAGGTACTCTTTTAATTAACTGGTCAGCAATATAGGTGCCAACCAGATGAGCATTCAAATTCATGCTCTTAATAGGCTCAATTTTTATTTCAAATTTGAGCTTATCACCAATTTCCCGGTATTTTTTCAGAAGTTGGGCTGTCTGCTTTTTAATTAATTCCAGGCCGGTCCCCCCTCTTCCAATTGCCATACCCGGCTTTGAAACAAATAAAGTTATATCAATTTTATTTATAGATCTTTCGATATCTATCTGAGCAATACCAGCTGTTTTTAATTGTTTCATTAAATAATCGCGCAAAACTATATCTTCTCTTACATATTTTCTATACTGAGTATCATTGGCAAACCACCTGGAATTCCAGGTATAAACTGGTCCGATTCTATATGCCTTTGGATTAACTTTATGACCCATTTTTTTTCTCCTTAACAGTCTTAATTTCATTTAATACGACTGTAATATGGCTTGTCCTCTTTTTATATTCGTGAGCAGAACCTCTTGAAACAGCATGCCATCTTTTAAATGAAGGGCCACTATTTACATCAATCTTCTTAATAACCAAATCTTCCCGATTTAGTTGTTTTGTATTTTTAGCGTTAGCGATTGCTGACTCTAATGTTTTTTTGATATCAAAAGCACCTCTTTTGTTGCTATTTGTCAGTACGCCAAGAGCATCGAGAATGCGCATTTTTTTAACTTCTGTTGCAATTATGCGAAGCTTTTTTGGACTAATTCTGACTGATTTTGAAATCGCTTGTATCATAAATTAAATATTTTTTAAGTCTTCTCAAGTACGCGTTTAGTAACTTGCCCATGACCCCTAAAAGTTCTGGTTGCAGAAAATTCTCCTAACCTATGCCCAACCATGTCTTCAGAAATAAGTACTTCTATAAAAGTTCTTCCGTTATGTATGCCTAATTTATGACCGACAAACTCAGGTGCAATCTGACTTGCCCGAGCCCAAGTTTTTATTAAACTTCTATCTCCTTTGTTTTTTTGTATGATAACCTTTTTTAACAATTTTTTATCTATATATGGACCTTTTTTACTTGATCTCGCCATAGAAATTATTTTCTCCTAGAAATAATATACTGACTTGAATATCTATTTCGTTTTCTAGTTCTTTTACCAAGAGTTCTTTTTCCCCAAGGACTTTTTGGAGATTTTAGACCAATTCCACTTCTACCTTCTCCTCCACCGTGTGGATGTGAATGAGGATTTTGAGCAACACCTCTTACAGATGGCCTTATACCAAGTCTTCTCTTCCTACCGGCTGTCGCAAATACTGTATTTTTCCAATCAACATTTCCAACTTGTCCTACAGTTGCCCAGCAATCAACAAATATTTTCCTGACTTCACCTGAAGGAAGTTTAATTTGTGCAAAATTCCCTTCTTTGCTTAATACCTGTGCTGATGATCCAGCGGTCCTTACAATCTGAGCGCCTTTACCCGGTTCCATTTCAACGCAATGGATAATAGTTCCCACAGGAATCTGCCTTAAAGGAAGAGCGTTACCTAATTTTAACTCGACTGATTCACCCGACACAATAGTGTCACCAACTTTAAGTCCATCAGGAAGCAATATATATCTTTTTTCACCATCTGCGTATAAAACTAAAGCTATATATGCAGTTCTATTAGGATCATACTCAATAGTTACTACTTTCCCCAAAATACCATATTTGTCACGGAAAAAGTCAATTTTTCGCAAATACCTCTTTAACCTTCCGCCTTGATGACGGACTGTAACTTTACCGGTGTTATTCCTTCCCGACTGTTTAGGAAGTATAGTCAAAAGCGATCTTTCTGGTTTAGTTGTTGTTGTTTTTAACATAAATTTATGTAGTTACATCAAATAAAGCAATTTTCTGACCTTTTTCAACTTTTACTAGTGCTTTCTTCCATAAGTTACCGGTTTTATTTTTTAATTTAATTGTTTTGACCGACTCTACATTTACTTTATAGTGTTTTTCAACTTCTTTTCTTATTTGTTTTTTAGTTATGTTTTTAGAAACTGCAAATGTATACAAACCAAGCTTAGCATGTGTAAGCGACCGTTCAGTTATAATTGGTTTGTTTAAAATATGCATTATTTTGCTGCTTTTTTAATATTTTTTTTCGTGGTTTTTATTTCAGAACCTGTTATATTAAGTCTTTTTAAGAAATTAACAATACTTTCTTTTTGGATTGCTATTTTTGGATGAGATAAAACATCGTAAATATTGACAGTTTGATAAGGGGTAAGTGTTACTCTTTTAATATTTCTTGCTCCCTTTAGAAGGTTGTCCATACCACTATTTATAAAAAGCAGGTTTTCGTTATTTGTAAAAATATTATTAAACATTGCATCAAATAATTTTGTTTTTGGTTTAACATCAGTTAATCCCTCAATGGCTATAAAATCTCTACTGCGAATCTTAGAAAGTATAGCTGCTAAAAATGCTTTTTGCGCCATATTCTTTGATAAACCTAATTTTTTAGTAGATGGCTTTGGTCCAAAAACTATTCCACCACCTATGAATATTGGCGCCTTAATATCTCCGTGTCTTGCTCTTCCAGTACCTTTTTGCTGGTATATTTTTCTGGTTGAACCTGCAACTTCACCTCTCTCCTTTGTTGATGAATTTTTCTGTCTTATATTCTCTTTATAGACTCTGACTGCCTGAGCCATAAGTTTATTAAGACTATCAGAAACTACGTTACTTTCTACTCTCCCCTGGGAAATTTTCTTTCCTTGTGGATTGTAAATATCGTATGTAAATATAGTTGAATTGTTATCCATATTTAGTTATTTAAAGAAATTGTGACTATGCCTTTTGTGCTGCCCGGAATCAAACCGGCAATAACTATTCTGTTTTGTTTTTCGTCAATTGACATAACTTCTAAGTTCTTTACTGTCACTTTCCCTCCACCGCTCCTTCCAGCCATTCTTTTACCTCTATATACACGCCCTGGAGTAGTTGTCTGTCCAATTGAACCAGGTGCACGTTCCCTATCTGACTGGCCGTGTGTTCTTGGTCCACCCTTGAAATGATGTCTCTTTACAACTCCTGTAAATCCACGACCTATTGATGTTCCAATAACATCCACTTTATCGCCAACTTTTAAAACACCCGTAACGTTAATTGTTTCTCCTAATTTAAAAGATGTAACATCGCCAACCTTAACTTCTTTTAAAAAACGGGAAACTTTTTCTATTCCCGTTTTCTTTTGATGACCAGTTTCAGGTTTATTTGGATTTTTTGAAGTCATAAATCCAAGTTGGACCGCGTTGTATCCATCTTTTTCCTTTGTTTTGACCTGAACTACCGTACATGGTCCAGCCTCAACAATAGTTACTGGAATCCGCTCAAATTTTTGGTTAAAAAGCTGTGTTTGACCTATCTTTTTACCAATAATTGATGTTATTTTTGTCTGTGTATCCATTTTTTTCAAAAAAAATGACCCCGGATTGGGGTCTATCCAATCTTACTTTGTTACTCATGAATAAGGCTGATTATATCAAATTACCGCCCATACGTCTACATTTTAATCTCAATATTGACTCCAGCGGGTAGATCAAGATGCATAAGACTATCAATTGTTTTGTCAGTTGGCTCTGAAATTTCAATAAGCCTTTTATGAGTTTTTATCATAAATTGTTCCCTTGAGTCTTTATCTGTAAAAGGCGATTTATTTACAGTAAAATGCTGATGATCCGTAGGCAGTGGAACAGGACCAACAACTTGAGCACCGGTTCTTATAGCCGTATCAAGTATTTGCTGACAACAAGAATCAATTACTCTTGAGTCATATGCTTTGAGTCTTACTCTTATTTTACCTTTTGGCATTTTAGGCTTTAATCTTAGTTACAACTCCAGCTCCAACTGTATGTCCACCTTCTCTTACGGCAAATCTCAAACCTTCTTCAACTGCAACCGGAACAATAAGCTTAACAGAACCCTTGATTGAATCACCCGGCATTACCATTTCAACATCCTTAGGCAGATTAACTTCACCGGTTACGTCAGTTGTTCCAATATAAAACTGGGGTCTGTATCCTGTAAAGAAAGGTGTATGTCTTCCACCTTCTTCTTTAGACAGAACATAAATTTCAGCATCAAACTCTGTATGAGGTTTTATTGAACCTGGTTTTGCAAGAACTTGGCCTCTTTCAACCTGATCTTTTTCAATACCCCTAAGGAGTATCCCAACGTTATCTCCTGCTTGTCCTTCGTCAAGGATTTTTCTAAACATTTCAACACCTGTTACTACTGTTTTTTGAGTTGGTTTAATACCAACAATCTCAATTTCATCGTTAATGTGAACTTTTCCTCTTTCTATCCTACCTGTTACAACAGTACCGCGGCCTTTAATTGAGAAAACATCCTCAACACGCATCAAGAATGGCTTTTCAAGATCACGGACTGGATCTGGTACATACTCATCAACTGCCTTCATAAGCTCAAGAATACCTTTTTCGGCCTCGGCGTCTCCCTGAAGAGCCTTAAGAGCTGAACCTCTAATTACTGGAACTTTGTCTCCTGGAAACTTGTATTTAGTAAGAAGCTCTCTAACTTCCATCTCAACAAGATCTAAAAGTTCTTTATCAGAAACCATATCACACTTATTCATGAATACAACAATTGCAGGAACATTTACCTGACGGGCAAGAAGTATATGCTCTGTAGTTTGCGGCATTGGACCGTCTGGTGCCGAAACAACAAGAATAGCTCCGTCCATTTGGGCGGCTCCTGTTATCATGTTTTTAATATAATCTGCATGACCCGGACAGTCAATATGAGCATAATGTCTTTTATCAGTTTCAAACTCAAGATGTGAAATATTGATTGTTACTCCTCTTTGTCTTTCCTCAGGAGCATTGTCAATGTCTTCATACTTCATTGCAGTACTTTTACCCGATTTTGCAAGTACGGTTGTAATTGCTGCAGTTAATGTTGTTTTACCGTGGTCAACATGACCAATTGTTCCTACATTAACGTGTGGCTTAGAACGATCGAATTTTTTTTGATCAGCCATAAAATAGATTCCTTTCTTTAAATTAAAAATAATACTTATATTATACAGCTTGTTGCAAGTTCTTAAACTTTGTTGGCTACAATTTTATCAGTAATATTTTTTGGAACCTCTTCATAATGAGATGGTTCCATATAATAAGCTGCTCTACCCTGTGACATTGACCGCAATGTTGTTGCATATCCGGAAAGCTCAGCTAAGGGTACTGTTGCATTAATAATTCTTGTTAATCCTCTTGACTCAGTACCTAAGATTTGTCCTCTTTTAGCAGACAAGTCTCCAATTACCGTACCCATGAAATCTTCAGGTGTTGTTACCTCAACCTTCATAATAGGTTCCAAAAGTATGGGAGTTGCGGCTTTGGTTGCAGCCTGTAATGCTTGGGAACCTGCTATCTTAAAAGCAACTTCTGAAGAATCAACATCATGATAAGTACCATCATAAAGCGTTACTTGTAAATCAACCAAAGGATAACCGGCAATTACTCCATTGGCGGCTGCTTCTATAACCCCTTTTTCAATTGCTGGAATAAATTCCTGTGGAATAGCTCCACCTTTTATAGCATTTATAAATTCAAAACCTTCACCTCTACCTTTTGGCTCAATTCTTATAAAACAGTGACCATACTGACCGCGACCTCCAGATTGCCTAATATACTTTCCTTCTGCTTGAGCTTTACCTTTAATTGTTTCTTTGTAGGCAACCTGAGGAGCGCCGACGTTTGCCTGTACTTTAAATTCTCTAAACATTCTATCAACCAAAACCTCAAGATGCAACTCACCCATACCCCAGATAATTGTTTGCCCGGTTTCGTGATTTGTTGAAATTTTAAATGTTGGGTCTTCTTCTGATAATCTATTCAATGCAATACCCATCTTTTCCTGATCAGCTTTGGTTTTAGGTTCAATAGCCAGAGAAATAACGGGATCTGGAAATTGAATTGACTCAAGTAAAATATTATCACCCTCGGAAGTTATAGTATCTCCAGTTCCGGTATCTTTAAATCCTACTATTCCAACTATAGATCCTGCCCCACCCTGTTTAATCTCTTCCCTATGATCTGCATGCATTAAAAGAAGACGTCCAATTCTCTCTTTTTTACTTTTTGAAGCGTTATAAACATAAGTTCCTGATGTTAATTTACCTGAATAAATTCTTACATACGTAAGTTTACCAACATGAGGATCAAGCTGGATTTTAAAGGCAAGAGCTGATAGCGGTTCATTTATATCAGGTTTTCTTTCAATTTTTGATCCATCTGGTTTTGTTGCAATAATTGCCGGAACATCCATAGGAGATGGAAGATAATCAACAACAGCATCCAAAAGCGGCTGGACACCTTTGTTCCGTAGTGATGATCCGCAATAAATAGGAACTAATTTGTAAGCAATAACAGCGGCTCTTAAGCCTTTCTTAAGCTCAGCTTCAGGAATTTCTTCACCGTTTAAAAATTTCTCAATAAGCTTGTCATCTGTTTCAGCAATTCTTTCAACAAGAAAAGCTCGGGCTTTCTCTACTTCATCCTTAATATTATCCGGAACGTCTGTAATATCATATTTGGCTCCTAATTCCTCGCCATCCCAGATATATGCTTTTCTAGCCAAAAGATCGACTTCGCCTTTAAATGTGGCTTCTTTACCAATTGGATAAACCATTACTGCAGTTCTAGCCCCAAGTCTGTCTTCTATGGTTTTTATTGTTCTTTGAAAATCAGCACCCGTCTTATCCATTTTATTGATAAAACAGATTCTAGGTACTTTATACTTATCAGCCTGATGCCATACGGTTTCTGATTGTGACTGGACGCCTTCCTCAGCATCCAAAACAGTAATACCCCCGTCAAGAACCCGCAATGACCTTTCAACTTCTGCTGTAAAATCAACATGTCCCGGAGTATCAATTATATTTATTCTATATTGTCCGTCCTTTGCTTTATCTTTAGGCGGCCAAAAACAGGTTGTTGCTGCCGAAACAATTGTGATTCCACGTTCCCTTTCCTGAGGCATCCAGTCCATAACTGTTGTTCCTTCATCGATATCCCCAATTTTATGGGTTTTTCCGGTATAAAAAAGAATGCGCTCGGTAGTTGTTGTTTTTCCAGCATCAATATGGGCAATAATGCCTATATTCCTTACTTTTTTTAAATCTTGGATAAGTTGTTGATCGTTTATCATGTCTTTACCATCTGAAATGTGAGAAGACTTTATTGGCTTCAGCCATTTTATGTGTTGTGTCCTTTTTCTTAACAGCTTCTCCGGAACCGTTAGAAGCATCTATAAGTTCTGCTGCCAACTTCTGAGAAAAATGCCGGTATTCCTTATTTGACTTTTTTGCTGTTGCGGCAATAATCCATCTAATAGCCAAAGAAGTCCTTCTGTCACCTCTTACCTCAGAAGGTACTTGATAAGCTGCTCCACCTACTCTTTTTGAACGTACTTCTACTTTCGGACTGACATTATTTATAGCTTTTTCAAAAGTTTCTATAGGGTTTAAGCCTTTTTTCTCAATTTCAGAAAAAGCATCGTAGACAGCTTTATAAGCTGCTCCTTTTTTCCCACTTCTCATAACCCTGTTTATAAGTCTTGCTACAGTTTGACTATTATAAACTGGATCTCCAGATATCATTTTTTTCTCTGCTAATTTTGTTGCCATATATTATTTATTTATGCGGCCGCTACAGCTGATTTGACAGGTGCAGCACCACTTTTTGCTCCGTATAAGGATCTCCCTTGTTTTCTACCTACTACTGGGCTTGTATCATATTTACCTCTGACAATATGATATTTTACTCCAGGAAGATCTTTTACTCTTCCGCCTCTAACCATAACAACAGCATGTTCTGTTAACTCGTGACCAACACCTGGAATATATGCTGTAACTTCCTGTCTATTTGAAAGTCTGACTCTTGCAATTTTACGAAGAGCTGAATTTGGTTTTTTAGGAGTCATTGTTTTGACTACAGTAACAACTCCTCTTTTAAAAGGAGATTCAAATCCTGCCGCTTCTCTAGTTCTTGCATTGTAACTCTTTCTAAGAGCGGCCGCTTTGACTTTCTTTTGCTTTTTCTTTCTTGGTTTTCTAATAAGTTGTGATAGCGTCGGCATAAGTCTATTCGTTTTTAATAACAGCACGATCCTCTGATACCGGAATCAGTCTTCCAATAATCACGTTTTCTTTAAGTCCTAAAAGATGATCTTTCTTACCAGCTGAGGCGGCTTCAGTTAATATACTTGTAGTTTCCTGAAATGATGCAGCTGATAACCATGAATCAGTATATAATGCTGCTATGGTTATACCTAAAACTACAACTTGAGCTGTTGCTGCATCTCCACCTTCTGCTAAAACTTTACCATTTTTCTCTTCAAAAGTAGCTTTATCAACTAATTCACCAGGAAGCATGTCTGTGTCTCCTGCTGTTTCAACCCTCACTTTATCACTCATCTTTTTAATAATCACTTCGAAATGTTTGTCATTAATTGGAATACCTTGTGATTCGTATACTTTTTGAACTTCATCTATAAGATATTTTTGTACTCCTCGCAACCCCCTTACAGATAAAACTTCTTTAATATCCAGATATCCTGAAGTTATCTGCTGGCCGGATGAGACTAGCTGGCCATCTTTAACAAGCAGTTGACTTGTTAACGGCACAATATACTCTCTTACTTCCTGCGGTCTGGTTGCCTGACTGACAACTAAGACTTTTATTCCATCGGCAACATCGGCAATTTTTACTTTTCCTGAAATCTCAACAATTGGTGATCTGACTTTTGGTGTTCTTGTTTCAAATAACTCCTCAACCCGAGGCAAACCCTGAGTAACGTCAAGCCCAACAATACCTCCTGCGTGCCTGACTCTCATGGTAAGCTGAGTACCCGGTTCACCAATTGATTGAGCAGCAACAACTCCAGCTGGAGTTCCTATCTCAACTAATTTTCTTGTAGCTAAATCTCTACCATAACAAAGCTGGCAAATTCCATATTTGGCATTACAGGTAAGAGGCGACCTTAGCATAACTTCATCTATACCATTGGTCGTTTCAATAATTTGAGCTTGTTCGTCTGATATTTCCGTATTTTTCTCAACTATAACTTTTTTACCGTCTTTGATATCAGCTCCCGCTATCCTACCATTTATCCTTTGAGCAAATGATGTTCTTCTTTTATCCTCTTTGTATACATAGATACCCAAGTCGGTTTTACAATCTTCCAATCTAACTATTACATCATGAGCAACATCAACAAGTCTACGGGTGAGGTACCCTGCATCAGCCGTTTTTAAAGCTGAGTCGGTTAAACCTTTCCTTGAACCTCTTGTTGAAGTAACATATTCAAAAATTGATAAACCTTCCCTGAAGTTTGATTTTGTTGGAAGTTCAACGATTTTACCTAAAGGATCAACTGAAAGTCCTCTCATTGCTGAAAGTTGTTTTAACTGATCCCTACTAGCCCTGGCTCCTCCTGAATCAATAATCATTTTAACTGGATTGGAGCTGGGTAATATTTTCCAGGTTTCATCTGCAAGTTTTTCCGTTGTTTCTATCCAGATATCATTTGAAAGTCTTCTTTTTTCTTCAAGCGTTATAAGACCATTACTATAATTTGATTCAATATCATAAACTTTCTTTTCGGCCTCAGTTACAAGTTTCTTTTTTTCAGGAACAATAAGACAATCAAATACTGAAACTGAAAGACCGCCTGATAATGTTGAACCCCAGAAACCTAAATCTTTAATAGCGTCGATTAATAAGACCATTTTCTCTGAATCCAAAAACTTCATGGCATCAGTAATAATTTTTTTTAGATCTGCAGCTTTAACTGGTTTGTTTATAAATCTAAGATCCTGAGGAAGTAATTCATTAAAAAGGATTCTGCCAACGCTTGTATCCATTCTTTTACCGTCAACGTTAACTGCTATTTTTTCTCTAAGCGGAAGTTTTTTCGTCTGATAAGCATACAGAGCCTCTGATACACCAGCGAAAATCTTAGGAGTTTTTTGACTATCGCTATTTTCTAAAGTTGTAACGTAATAACAACCTAAAACCATTTCTTTGTTTGGGAAAGTAATTAAACTCCCATCTGCTGGTTTTAAAAGATTTGCAACAGGAAGCATTAATCTTCTGGCTTCTTCTTGAGCTGCATCAGATAAGGGAATATGAACAGCCATTTGATCACCGTCAAAGTCTGCATTGTATCCAGCACAAACACAAGGATGAATCCTGATTGCTGAACCTTCAATTAGTATTGGATAAAATGCCTGTATACCAAGTTTATGAAGAGTTGGAGCTCTATTTAGAAGAACCGGGTGATTTTTAGTGATTTCCTCCAAAATATCAAAAACTTGCGGATGCCGTTCATCCAAAAAGTTTTTAGCACTCTTCACATTAGGGCAAACTCCACGAGCAATAAGCTCTCTCAAAACAAACGGTTTAAACATTTCAAGAGCCATCTCTTTAGGTAGTCCGCACTGATAAAGAGATAATTCTGGTCCAACAACAATAACAGATCTTCCCGAATAATCCACTCTTTTTCCTAAAAGATTTTGTCTGAACCTTCCCTGTTTTCCCCGAAGCATTTCTGAGAGTGATCTTAATTTCTGTTGTCCAGTTCTTCTTACCTGAGGTTTTTGTGTTGTATCAATAAGTGAATCTACAGCTTCCTGCAACATTCTTTTTTCATTTCTAAGAATTATTTCAGGAGCTCCAAGATCCATTAAGTGCTTAAGTCTGTTGTTTCTGTTAATTACCCTTCTGTATAAATCATTTAAATCAGATGTGGCAAACCGTCCACCTGTTAGTTGCACCATAGGTCGCAAATCAGGTGGGAGTACTGGAAGGTTTTTCAAAATCATCCATGAAGGCGAAATTACTGCATTTTTAAATGCTTCGACAACCCTCAGTCTTTTTGTTATCTTAATATGCTTTTGTCCTGTTACTTTCTTGGCTTCATTTCGCAAATCTGCGGCAATTTTTACAAGATCTAAAGCTTTAATTAAATTAATAAGTGCACCAGCACCCATTCTAACATCAAAAAAGTCTGTTAGACCGTAATCAGATAAACTTAAATATTCTTCTTCAGAAAGAACAGTTTGGACTTTAATATTGCCAACTAACAAATTAAGCTGTTTGAATAATCCTTCAAGTTTTGTTTTCTCTGACTCTCTTTTTTCTTCAAGAGAAATAACTCTTTGTCTTTCTTTAAACTTGGATTCATCAAGTGTTAAATCTCTCACTTCTTTATTCTTTTGTTTTGTAGAAATATCTTTTCTCTCTTTTTCAAATTGTTTTTCAACCTCCTTAATTTGTTCTTTAAATGAGTCCACAATTTCATCAGTTCTTTCTTTTTTCTTCTTATCTAAAGATTTTGTAGCTTCTTTTCTTTTTTGATCGTTAACTTCAGTTACTAAAAATTTGGCATAATAAATAATTCCTTCAAGCTCCCTCGGTGTCATACCAAGAAGCAAAGACATCTTGCTTGGAGCGCCTTTTGCAAACCAGACATGAGCTACAGCTGTTGCAAGTTCAATATGACCCATTCTTTCTCTTCTTACTCTACTTTGCGTAACTTCAACACCACATTTATCACAAATTATTCCTTTATATCTAATTCTTTTATATTTTCCGCAGTAACACTCCCAATCCTTAGTTGGACCAAAAATTCTTTCATCAAATAATCCATCTTTTTCCGGCCTTAATGTTCTATAGTTAATCGTTTCGGGTTTGGTTACTTCTCCATAAGACCAATGTTTAATTTCATCAGGGGATGCCAACTTAATAAGAAGTCCGGAAAAATCTGCGATATTATTTAAATTAGTTTGTTTATCCATATTATTTAATTTTTTCCTCAGTGTTATTAGTAGGAGCTAATGAAGTTAAGCTTGTATTATCTGCAGGAGTTACTGGCGTAGACTGGGGAACGTCTTGAACAAAAGGTTTTTTATGAACAACGTCCGTTGGTGTAACCGAAAGAGACAGTGCCTGAAGTTCTTTGATAAGAACTTTAAATGATTCAGGTACTGTTGATTCAGGAATTACCCCACCTTTTACAATCGCCTCAAATGACCGGGCTCTTCCTACAACATCATCACTTTTAATTGTAAGCATTTCCTGAAGAGTTCTTGCCGCCTTGTGTGCCTCAAGTGCCCATACTTCCATCTCTCCAAGACGCTGTCCTCCCATTTGAGCTTTACCTCCCAAAGGTTGCTGTGTAACAAGAGAATATGGACCGGTTGATCTTGCGTGTGTTTTGTCCTCAACCATGTGGATAAGCTTCATGACATATTCTATTCCAACAACTACCTTTTCTTGGTAAGGCTCGCCTGTCTTACCGTCAAAAAGCCTCATTTTACCGTCTTTAGCAAAACCGGCTCTAATCAGTTCAGAAACAATTTTTTCCTCTGAAATTTTTTCAAAAACAGGTGTTGCTACTTTATAGCCTAGTTTAGCTGCAGCAAGTCCTACATGGGCTTCAAGCAGCTGGCCTAAATTCATACGTGACAACACTGATAATGGAGAAATAATTATATCAACCGGACTTCCATCCTCCATATAAGGCATATCGTGCTGAGATACAATTTTTGAAATAACGCCTTTATTTCCATGTCTTCCGGCAAGCTTATCTCCAACAACTACTTTTCTTATCTGGGCTACTTTTACGATAATTTTTTTAATTGTTCCTGGTTCAAGCTCATCACCTTTTTCACGGTCCAAAATTTTTACTTCGATAACTACTCCTCGTTCACCATGGGGCATACGAAGAGATGTATCTCTTACTTCTCTTGCTTTTTCTCCAAAAATTGCTCTAAGAAGCCTTTCCTCGGCTGTAAGTTCAGTCTCACCTTTTGGTGCAATCTTACCAACAAGAATATCATTGGGTCCAACCTCAGCCCCAACTATAACAATGCCTTCTTTATCAAGATTGCTAAGCGCTTCTTCTCCTACATTAGGAATATCTCTTGTTGTTTCTTCAGGACCAAGTTTAGTATCAACAACACTGGACTCATATTCTTCAATGTTGATTGATGTCAATATGTCTTCTTTGACTAATCTATCTGAAATAACAATAGCATCCTCATAACCTAAACCTTCATAACTCATATAGGCAATTGTAAGATTCTGGCCTAGTGCCAATTCTCCCGCTTCAGAGGCGGGACCATCGATTAAAACTTGACCTTTTTGAACTTTATCGCCAACAGAAACAAAAGGTTTTTGTGAAAAACATGTGCTTTGAGCTGTTCTTTGGAATTTTTTAACCTGATAAACTTCTTCTTTACCGCTTGTTCCTTTAACTACAATCATATTGGCGTCAACATAACTAACTTTTCCTGATTCTTTGGCTGTTATAACTCTTTCCATTGCAAGCGGAATAACTTTTTCCATTCCAGTTCCAACAATAGGGGAAGCTGGTTTTAGAAGAGGTACAGATTGACATTGCATGTGTGTACCCATCAAAGCCCTGTTTGCCTCATCATTTGCTAAAAACGGAATAAGGGATGCAGCAAGCCCTACAACTTGTCTTGGAACTATATCAATATAACTAATATTCACTGCTTCTGTTTCCATGAAGCTACCTTTATATCTTGCTGGAACATGTGTATCAAGAATGTAACCTTTTTCATCTGTGTTAACCAAAGCATGAGTAATGTATACATTTTGCTCATCGTCAGCAGATAAATAGACAATTTCCTGAGTTAACTTCATTTTAGTTTTGGACCCTCTAACCTCTTTAACTACCTTTCTGTATGGAGTTTCCAAAAATCCATATTCGTTTACTCTGGAATAAAGGGCCATATATGTAACAAGACCGATGTTAGGTCCTTCAGGCGATCTGACAGGACAGATTCTTCCATATTGTGAAGCATTAATATCTCTTATTGAAAATGAGGCTCTTTCTCTTGATATACCGCCTGAACCCATAACGGTAAGACGCCTTAAATTATCAAGTTCAGAAAGAGGATTGGTTTGATCAAGAATCGCAGAAAGTTGGCTTGTTCGGAAAAAATCGTTGATTGCTGCAATAACTGGTCTTGCATTAACAAGAAGAGTTGGAGTAATTTCCATACCGCTTCCTGCCAAACTCATTCTTTCTTTAACCACTCTTTCAAGTCTTAATAACCCTATTCTAAATGCGTTTTTAGCAACTAATTCACCAACTGTTCTTACTCTTCTATTACCTAAATGGTCAATATCATCGGTATCGCCTTTGCCATTTTGCAATCCTAGAAGATAGGATACTGAGGCTATAAGGTCTTCCTTTGTCAAAATCCAATGGTCACGGTCATTTGGTATATTAATACCTAATTTTTTGTTAACTTTATATCTTCCAACATTATCCAAACTATAACGACGGGAGTTAAAAAATAAATTTTTTAAATATTCGCGGGCGGTATCCAAAACCACTGGTTCACCTGGCCGCATTCTTCTATATATCTCTAAAACTGCTTCAATTGAGCTCTTTGTAGGATCTTTATCAATTGTAGTTTTAATGTATTGATGTTTAGGATCAGTGTCAACTGCTTTGAAAAGATTAATCATTTCTTCGTCGGTTTCAATCCCAACCGCTCTTAAAAAGGTGGTGATCGGGAATTTTCTCTTTCTATCTATTCTGACTGTAATTACATCATTTCTGGAAATTGCAAAGTCAAGCCATGAACCATGTTCTGGTCTTATCTCTGAACTATGTAAAATACGGCCTGTGATCCTATCAATATCTGCGGAAAAAAATACTCCGGGAGACCTTACTATTTGATTGACAATGCATCTTTCAACACCATTGATGACAAAAGTTCCATTAGCTGTCATCTGGGGAATATCGCCTAAAAATACTTCCTGAGTTTGTCTTTGGCCTGTTTGTTTATTTATAAGAGTGGCTTTTAATTTAAGAGGGGCATCGTAGGTTACACCTTTTTCAATTGCTTCTTTGTAACTATATTTTGGTTCTCCAAATGAATGCTCTGAAAATTCCAATAACCAGTTTTTGCCAGTAAAATCCTCAACCGGTGAGATTTCAGAAAGAAGACGTGCAATTCCCGTGGTTAAAAAAGACGCATATGACTCTCTCTGTACAGAGGTTAAGTCTATGGGTTTTAATGTTTCAGGAAAAGCGCCTCCCCAATACTGCCTAATTGAAGGTTTATTATTTCCCATCACGTATATTATTATTTAAAAAAAATCGTTTTGCTACAGTAACGACAAAAATAGCGTACTACAATCAAAGTACGCCTAAACGTATTTAAATGTAGAGTTATTCTATACTACAATATAACTCTTGTCAACAATTAATTGCGTGGCACGTCTAAACCCCATTTTTCCATAGCATATCCAAAACCTTTATTTCTTATTAATTTTTCTAATCCTTTAACGCTTTCCAAATTACTAATTCGCCTACCTTCAGTTTTGTAACTACAAATCCGATCCTGGATCGAATTATTTCTATCCTAGACAAAAAGATCCGATCGGATGAATTTGTCGATCTAATTATTTAGCTAAAACTGAATTTAATTTTTCCGCCTCCTCTAAAAAGTCAGTAACTCTTGGAGGAGTAGTTTTTAAGATTAGCTCATGATCTCTAAGAGATACGATGTATGATAGTTGCTCAAGAAACCTGAGAGGTACTCTTTTACTTATATATTGTTGATCAGCTATATAAGCACTAATTGAGTTTCCAATCAGTTTTAGCTGATCCTCTGATAAGTTATCCGAGCCGATTGCGAATTCATTACATCCCCCAAACATAGGCAAATAATTATTTGTATTTCCTGTTTGCAACCACTGTTGAACTAAATAATATGCATTATAATAAGAAGTTTGATAATCTAGATCTTTGGCAAGAGTTATTGGTGAAAATGGTCTTGTTATTAGTCCTTTTGCTTCATCTGGAATAATACCACTATCTTTTGGGTAAGTGAAAGCAAAAGTTTCCAAAGCTTCCGAGATCAAAACTTTTGTAGTCCTTAAAGAAGTATAAAACCTATATAGAGGATGATTACTCAGTTCGTTAAATTGATCTTGTGAAAGATAACGTCCTTCAATTAAAAGTGAAGAAATTTCCTCCTCAGGTAAAGAATAAAGAAATCTTAGTAAATTACCAACATTATCGGTATGCAAAGAAAGTTTAACTCTATGTCCACTGCTTGGTATAGTAACTTCAGGTAAAACTACAACATGAATATTTTGTGGTTTTTCTTTTGTGAATTGTATATCTGGTTGTAGTTGAGTATGCACGACTTCCATACAAGTTATTATATTATAGGTTGATATAAATTGGAGGGCTTTTATGAGTATTTTTAAATTAATGGTATTATTTAGTTATGAATAATAAAATTCTAAAGAAGAAAAGAAGTGACACGAAAATTGGCACCATTGAAAAGAAATATGGAAAGGATTTTGGCGTTAGATCTGATAAAAAACTAGGTTCCTATTTAAAAGAAAAGGGGTATTCTTCACTAAGTAAGTTACTAATAAATGAGTAAGTCAAACTTAATTATTCCCTCACAAAAAGAACTTGAATCTAGATTTTCGTTCATTAATAACAAAGTTTTGAGAGTAAATATTGTAATTGCTTTTAGATATATAATTTTTCTAATCAATATAGAGAGCGACCTAAAACTTCCAGGCGCTATTTTATACTCATTATACAAAGATATTATTTTATACACCGCTACAATAGTAGAGAGCTGTATTCATTACTGCCTGAAAGAATATATTGATTCTGGTCAACTGAAAAGTACTGACATTATGCCTTATGAATGGAAAGACAGTGTATGTAAAGATTTATATCTAATTTCAGAAGACGAAAAAGTATGTGGCGTTATAAGACATAAAGTTAGCGAACACTTTACTGACAAAACACAGTTTAAAACATTGAATGAAGCTTGTTTGAAAGCTAATTTATTTGATAAATCTCTGTTTGACAAAGCCGAAAATCTGCGAAATATAAGAAACAATATACATTTGGTAGCTTTAAAAAGAACTGACGATTATTATGAAAAAAAGGACACTCAAGAAGCTTTTGAGATAGCAAAAACCATTATTGAAAGAGTTGAGAATAAATTAATGAAATTGCAAAAAATCTGAATAGCTATATTTACGTTTCCAAAAAATATTTAAGATTTACCAAGTTATTGAATTGAATATGCTTATCATTTCACTTTGAATCTCTGGATTTGTTTGTCCTCCCTCGTTGCTAACAACAATAAAATTGTATTGATAACCATTTTTTTTAATAACATTCTCATATCCCTTATAAGAATTCCCTGAAGCTGATTTATTAGGAATATATTCAGCAAGCGAACTCCAACCGTATGGACCACTATCTGATTCCTGGAGCGTGGAAATTGCATTATTTTCTTTATTTAAATAATATGTAGAATCTCCAATTACTACTTTATCTTTATTAGTAAGAAACTTATTATATTCATCCTCATTAAAAAAGATTCCGCCCGCTTGACCTTTATTTTCTTCTTCAACTGTAATAATTATATATAATCCGTCTCTCTTTAAAGCAATTGTCCTACCTTGAATATTAAGATTTGCGAATCTTTCCTTTAAAGGAAAATCTTCGCTTGTTTCTAAATCTAATAGACTCCAATCATCTGGATATCTAATTGAGAAATTATTAAAATTAAAATTATTAGTAAAAGTCGCAGGAATTTCACTGGTTGGTTCAATTACCTGATTAGTAGAAGTTGGACTTGGAGCACTTGGTGTAATAGTTGGTGTAATAGTAAGTTGATTTTGATAAGCTTGTTGTCTAACTGTTTGGAAATCTTTATAAAGTAAATAACCCACAGTACTTAATAATAATACTAGTAAAACTAATATTAACCACTTTTTAGATATCTGTTTCGGGTTTGACTGTAAATGTTTATCTGAAGTATTTTTAATAGAATTTTGTGTAATATCTGCTTGTGTTTGCATAAATTGAGAGTTGCTTTCTTTCGTATTACTTAAATCGTAATTTTTATTCATAGATATACTCTATATGATAATTCTCAAAGGTTACTTAATCAATGCTCGGTTTGACACTATTTAATGCAGATATTTTACAATATTTTGGTTGTGTTCTTCGATGGTTTTGGCGTAGTGGAGTGTACCAGCGTCATCTGAAATGTAATACCAGTAATCTGAATCCTTAGGATTTGCAACAGCTTTAATTGTTGCAAGACCCGGATTGGCGATAGGTCCTGGGGGCAATCCTGTTACTATATAAGTATTATATGGAGAATCAATTTCTAGATCACTAGCTGTCAGATGCTTCTTCCACCAGATATTTCCACCCGCATCAAAGCCTACAATATATTGAACAGTTGCATCAGCCTGAAGCGGCCAATTATTATTAAGACGCTTAAGATAAATTCCGGCAACGATAGGTCTGTCAGAAGCGTTTTTAACTTCTCTTTCCAGAATAGATGCCAGTGTAATACCTTGATGTAAAGTAAGCCCTTGCGCCGTTATTCCATTTTTAATGTCTTCCGTTACTTTAGTATAAAAATTTGATCTCATAACACTGGCAATTTCTGTTGGACTGGAATCAGCTGAAATTCTATAAGAATCTGGAAACATATAACCTTCTTGGGCATTTTGTATAAATTCGTTTTTATCAATTCCAAAGTTGTTATATAAATAATCAGCAATTTCCTCAACTCTCCAACCTTCAATAATTTTAACCCATACATCGTTAACTCCATGGGTCAGCTGATTTGCAATTTCGGAAACGCTCATAGCCGGATTGAGTTCATAATTTCCGGCCTGAATATTCTCGCTTATTCCAGAAATTCTTGTGTATAGAAGAAATGCTTTAGCATTTTTTATAAGACCCTCACTTTTCAGATTATTAGCAATTATTGATACATTCTGTCCAGATGAAATGACAAAGTCAACTGGTTCGCTGTCTTTAATATTAACCGGAGATGTTGCAGACAGCCACCAAAACAATGAAACTGCTAATACTGCAGTCAGCATGATAATTAATAAAAAACTTTTTCTAAACATAAAAGTTTTTATATCTGAGATATTTTTGCACGTTCGTAGAATGAAGACTTGTCTTTTTGTATATATATCCTGCCGCATTTACAGGTTGTTAATATATGGGTATTTTTTTTGCTTACCTTGCCTTTATTAATTGGCATTCCGCAACCCACACATCTTCCTTGAGCAAGAAGCCACATTTGCAATTGAGCTATAACATTTTTAATCATAATAATTTATTCAATTTTAAAAATCCTCATATTATCTAACGTATCCACAGCTTCTTTTAATTTCCAGCTATCTGATGAATATAATGTACAAAGTATATCATCTTTTCCTACTTTTTCCTCGATCCTTTTTTGTAAAAAAATTCCTGCTGCTCTATCAGCAGGACTTCCTAGAATTTTAGCAACTGCTGAAATCTGAAAGTTATCAACGCTGGAAATTACACCTTTTTTATATGCCATTATTTCTTTTTTATATTTTCCAAGTTTTAAATCGGTACTCTTTATATGCGAATTGCCTTTCTGGGCTTTTATAATCTCCCGCATTTTTTTTAAAGCCTGGCCACTTTTTAAAATTTCAGCGGCCACCATTTCTCCTGTTCCAACTTTTTTCTTATCCATTTCCTCATAACATAAATCCAGAAGTTTTGTTGATAACCTTAAAGCTTTAGCCTCTAGTGCTAACGGTCTTTCAGGATCCTGTTCAAGTACTCTTAATACATCACGACATTCAAGGACTGGACCAACTCCCCGACCCGCTGGTTCTCTGGTTTCATTAATATCAACAATAATTTTTTTACCGAATTTTCTGGCCAAGACATTAAATTTCTTGGCAACTATCTCTGCATCTTTAAAATGTTGAATTTTCATTGTTGGTCCAACTGGAACATCAAAAACAATATGAGTTGCTCCTGATGCAATTTTTTTTGCCATTACTGAAACAATAATCTTATCAAAGGATTCAAAGGCTAATGGTTGCTCAACTTGAATAATTATATCATCAGCTGGAGCTAGACCCATTTTACCGTTCCAAACAATACAGCCCCCAATACCCATTACTAATTTTTGAATCTCAGCAGGCGAGAATGTAACATTCGCCAATACTTCCATGGTATCAGCTGTTCCCGAAGGAGAGGTAATTGCTCTTGAAGATAATTTCGGAATTTTTATCCCAGCTGCCGCAATAATTGGTACCAGAATCATTGTAGTTCTCGTACCAGCAACACCTCCTGTCGAATGCTTATCAGCAACAACCCCTTTAAAATGTAGAGTTTCACCGGTTTCTGCCATTGCTTTGGTTAAATAAAAAAGCTCATCTTCAGAAAAACCCTCTCTAAAACCTGCTGCTGCAAAATAAGCTGTTAAAATCGGGCTAAGTCTTTCACTTCCTATCTCATCCATTAAAGTAAATATCTCCCTATATGTTAGCTTTTTACCCAAAAGCTTTTTTCTAATTGCATCAATTGCAACATGTTGACTATGGTTATTTTGCTTGCTTACGGTTTTCTTATCCATAATTTTTTATTTGATTTTATGCTTTGCAAAAATCCAAGGACTATATTTTTTAGCAGTTAAAGTTATATTTTGTGGTTTTATTAAACCATATTCAGTTATAAATGCAGTGATATTTTCAGGGGGGATTTTATCAAATGCCGGATTGTAAATTTTAAGTCTGTCCGGTTTAGAAGCCCATATCTCCTCTCCTTCTCTCTCTTCTATCTCAATTGCTCGGGGTGCGTATTTTAAAATTGTTGCTGTAACATATAAAGGAACTTTTGCGCCTCTTGCTGAAAGTGAGATTCCATAACTGCCTACCTTATTTAAAGCGCTTCCGTCTCTTTCAATAGCGTCCGCTCCTAAAAGAATTAAATCTATATCTAAATTATCTTCTTTACTTATCATAAACACAGCCTCAGAATCTGTTATCATGATTGACGAAATACCGTGCGAAGTTAACTCTCTGGCAGTTATCTGTCCCTGATATCTTGGTCTTGTTTCGGTTAAATAAACTTTAAATTTAATCCCTTCAGAATGAGCGCCTATAAGAATTCCTGTTACTGTTGATGAATGGCAATGGGTAAGAATCGTGGAGTTGTTTTTAATAAGACTGATTCCATTTTCAACTATTTTTTCTTTGGCTATAGTTAAGGATGCTACCAGATTTTGAGCAATAGGCAAAAGTGATTTCCCGGAATTATTTTTTGCCTCGTTTAATAACCAATACATTGCATTTCTGGCTAAAGGCTCTGTCCTTCTTGCTAAAGCTAAATGCATACCGCTTTTTTCCAAATCATGGTAACTCCATTTACCATCACTTGAATATCTTCCTAATGCTAAAACTGCCTCTTTAGCAACATTAGTAGCTCCTTGTATAGTTAAATTCTTAATAGACTTTACAGTATTGGCAATATCAGTTTTGTTGTTCATAATATTCTTCTAATAATATACATGCAGCATATGTATGTTCAAGGGATTTCCTTTTTTTAACAGGCACATTGTTTTTAATCATATAATCTAAAGCGTGATTACTTGTCAAAGTTTCATCTATTGAAGTTATTGGAATACTGGTAAATTTTTTTATTTTTTGAATAAAACCCCTAATATGATTCCCCAGCTCCCCAGAACCTTTACCAATAACTATTCCTTCAATATTGTACTCGGTTAATATTTGTTTTATGTCTTCAAGTTTCCTTTGATCGCTTCTGGTTGAAATCACTCTAAGCGGAGATGGAATTCCGCTTTGTGAGATTGCCAAACCCATATGAACTCTTCCATAATCAATTGCCAAGATCATATTAAATTTTCTGAAGGCGGGAATAAACCCAAAGCCTTTTTTCATAAGTTCCTGGAGGCACGCAGGTAATCAGTGAAAGATAAGAATCATCAAACCGCTGCTCTAAAATACTCACATCGCTAGGATCTACAACATGCATGTTTTCGACAACATATTTATATGTAATCCCCTCATAGTTAACAAAAATTTCATCTCCTTCATCTAATGAAGGAAGAAACGAGAAAATAGTTTTGTAATCCTTTGGATTATAGAAAAAAGGCAAAACAGAGTGTCCAAATACAACAGTATTACCATAATCGCCAGGGTATGCTGTACCACCATATTGTATTAGACTTTTATTAAGATCATCCGAACCTATGGTAATTTCAGCATCTTTTATCTTTAATTTGGGAATAGAAAGAGAATATGTACCTGAAGTCTGTTGAACTATTTTAACTGCTGGTTTTTTAGGAAACCAAATACTTGCTTTGGTAAAATCTTGATCGGAATTTGCAGGTGCTTCTTCCTGAGCTTCAACAATGGAACGGGCGGCAGATACAAAAGTATTGGAAAAACTGCCTCTTATACGTGGCTGTATAACTTCTGATTCAGCAATTGGTTTAACTATTCTTGCAAAGCGGGGAGCGACCAAAAGATCAAAAGATAATATCGGCCAAACAGCAAATGCTATTAAAATAAGTCCGGAACCCATAAGGCCTAATGAAATTATCTTAGATTTTTTAAAAGGATTTTTGGGTTTTGCTTTGTGATATATTTTCTTTTTCATTATTCTCTAGACTGAATTGTTATTTCAATATTTTCAACTCTTGCTGGGACTTTGGAGTCAAATAATGATAACGGGCTATCAACATCAATTTCATATCCGGCAACGTTTTTTACAGTTTTCATATAGCTTTCAAGTTTATCAAGAGATACTCCTGCAACATCGCTTTTAATTTTGTCTGAATTTACTTTTGGAAAAAGTCTTGCTTCAAAATCAGCCGTAAATCGTACTTTATTGGTACTTTTGTCTATAACTGCATCAGATACGCCTAAAACTGTCTCGTTGGGTTTAAATTCATATCCCTCAGGAATATTGGTTAGTAAAGTCTTTTCCATGAGGGTTGTGAAATCTGCATCTTTATAAACCAAACCCTTAAACGACTCTGTTAAAGTTAAGGTTAATTCTTTGGTTTCTTCACCTACTTCGTTTGAGAATTTTCTTGATGTAACCGTACCTATTAAGGACTCATTTAGTAAATGTTCTCCGGACTGAAGTTTTGCTATCAGATCATTTGCTGCCTGATTTTTAAGCTCATCATGAAGCTGGTTCATTAAATTTTCCTGATCTTTGGCTGAAACTATACTAATCTCTCGGCTTGTACCGCCGGCAAGAGCCTCAACATTTCTTGCAGTATAGGATGTATTTGAAAACTCCTCAACAGTAAATTCAGTCTGTGCAGCTAAATTTCCTTCGGCTCCAATTTTTGAAGCTGTAATACCAATAGTTGCTTTACCGTAAGTTGGCTTTAATTCATCTCCATCAAGTGTTTCTGAGGCGCCAGGAACTGTAACCACATCGTCTGCAGTAAAACTTAGACTTCCTGAAGTTAAATTCGTGCCTTTCTCAAATGTTCTCTCCGAGCTAGTTTTATTGTAAATTGTTATAGTCCCTTTGGCAGAATCGCCTACAAGTTTTGTTCCTGTAGTCTGTGTAGTTCTTGATCCAGAAACTTCTGTTCCTATATTTGTACCAGGTATTTCATTTGTCTCATTAGACGGAGTAAGTAAATCTGAATTGACACCCACTTCTTTTTGACTTCCCATGACTTTGGGATCAACTACAAGAGTAATAGTTGCCGTAGGCAAAGTATATGAAGCAGCATAGTAAACACCACCAATAAAAACAAAAGCTATGACAACAGCGATTGCTGCCATTTTTGTTTTTAGATTAATTTTTGAAAAGTTAGGGAGTGCAACTCTTGGTTTTTGGGGAACATTATTATCTTCAACTTGAGGTTTGGGAATATTATTTTTTTGCTGACTGTTTGAAAATGGAAGTGAAAAAGATAAGGATGGAGGAGTAGTAATATTAGTTGAAGTTGGCTCGGAGACAAAACCTAAATCAGAAGGCGATACCTGTTTTCCTTGTCCATCATTAGTCGTTTCAGGAATACTTTCTAAGCTAAATGATGTAGAAAGTTCGCTAGCCGCGGCCTCAACTACCGCTTCTAAACAAAAATCATTATCTAGTAATTCTACTTTAGGAAAATGGAGGAACTTTGGATTTTTCTGCCAGCTGTAATTCACAAATTGACTGTGGATATTCTCAAGCGGTAAAGTGCTATAAAGAATAATTCTTGTTGGAAATATATCTATATCAGAGTATTGAGCCAAAATACTATCAACTGTATCGGCTACTCTATCTGTTATTTGAGTAACTGTTTGTTTAACGATCTTTCCACCTCTAAATAATGAAACGACTAAATGGTTCTTTGAAACTCCAACTAAAATGTTGGTTGGTGGACCTCCATCGCGTTTTTCAAGCATAAAGTTAACTGCCTCCGGAAGAACTACAAAACCTGACGGGGTAAGTTCAAGCTCAGACGTTAACTTTTTAAGCTGAGGAAGTATGATTTGTGATATCTTTTCATTCTCCAAGTAGTAAGGTGGGAACCCAAAAACTGCTTTCTTAATAGTTGTGAGGTTAATTTCACCCGCTGCTTTTGAAACTACATGATCTGTTGCGTTTATGGCATTTTCCCAATCACCGGTAAAATCTTCATACCCTTTGCCATAAGTAACAGTTTTCCCGTCAACCACGGTAAATACGCTGGCAGATACACTGCTTTCATCTAGTTTTATAGCTACAAAATATTCAGCCACTTGCTGTTTTTTCTTGCGAAATATTCCTTCAAACATGTAGGCAGATCCCCTTAATTATTAACAACAGCATAAATACGCCGGACTCCGGAAGCGGCGCTCTCCTCTTTTATTATTCTAAAGCTCCCCAACTTAGATGTAAAGTCCACATGTGGTCCACCACAAACCTCTTTTGAAAACCACCCCGCATTTGCGGGGCCAATTGTATAAACTTTTACCTTATCCTGATACTTTTCACTAAAAAAAGCTAAAGCGCCTTTAGCTACTGCATCTTTATAGGACATTATAGTAAATGTTACCGGAAGATTTTTGTTGATCTGTTGGTTAATTAGTTCCTCTACTGTTTTAATTTCTTCATTAGTCATTTTCTGAGGATGCGAAAAGTCAAATCTTAATCTTTTATCTGTAATATGAGAACCTTTTTGTGAAATATGCACACCCAAAACTTTTCTTAAAGCAGCGTGAAGTAAGTGTGTCGCTGTATGCAGTTTTGTAGTCTCAACTGAATGATCGGCAAGACCACCTTTAAACATTCCGCTTGAAGTTGAACGGGATAATTGCTTATGCTTTTCAAATTCTCTTTCAAACTCAGTTCTATCAATTGTATCTCCTCTTTTGTGAACTAATTCCTGAGTCATCTCCCAGGGGAAACCAAATGTTTCATAAATCTTAAAAGCTATTTTTCCATCAATTTTTTCAGTTTTTTCTATTTCTCTGAGTCCTTTTTCTAGAGTTTTTGAAAACTTCAATGCTTCTTCTTCAAGAACCAAAGTTATCTGCTGCTGTTTTGCAGACAGATAAGAATAATAATCTTTATAAATATTAACTACAGCTGGAACAACTGCACGAATAATATCTACCCCATTTACAATACCCAAATCTTTACAGTAAACAATTGATCTTCTTATAAGTCTTCTGAGCGTATATCCTTGTGTTTTATTTGACGGCAATACTCCGTCGGCAATCATAAAAATACTTGCCTTTAAGTGATCTGCTATAACCCTCATCGCTTTTTTATTTAAATTGTCTATGTAGTTTTTGCCAGAAGTTTTTTCAATTTGATTAATGATTGGATAAAATATGTCTGTTTTAAAAATGTCAGGTTCACTGGCAACTGCCATGGTCAAACGTTCAAGACCTCCGCCAAAATCAACATTTTTTTGTGAAAGTTTTTCAACTCCACTTTCAGTCTTTTTGTATTCCATAAAAACGGAGTTTCCGATTTCAATAAATCTTCCGCAATCACAATTAGGATGACATTTTTGGCCAAAAGCGTTACTATGCTGAGTACCGAAATCATAAAAAACTTCGCTACTTGGACCACCCGGCTCACCAACAGGCATTTTCTCCGGTGGACCAGATCTTGACCACCAGTTTTTGGAAGCTGGGTAATAAAAAATTCTATCATCAGAAATTCCTAAATTTTTCCAGATTGATGCTGACTCTATGTCTCTAGGAATATCTTTATTTCCCTCAAAAACAGAAACGTATAATTTATTTGAATCAAGTTTTAACACCTTAGTTAAAAATTCAAAAAACCAGGTTAATTGTTCTTTTTTAAAATAATCACCCAAAGACCAGTTGCCCAACATCTCAAAAAAAGTTGTATGCCTATTATCACCAACTTCTTCAATGTCTTGTGCTCTAAAACTTCTCTGACTATCAACCAGTCTTGTTCCTTGAGGATGTTTTTCACCCAATAAATACGGTACAAGAGGCTGCATACCCGATGATGTAAAAAGCGTTGTAGGATCATTCTCAGGAACCAAAGGGCTAGGAGTAATTTCCTTATGCCCCCGTTTAACAAAAAAACTAATATATGCCTTTCTAATATCTGAAGACGTCATATGTGGGTATTATAGCGTATAAACAAAAAGAGAGCTAAATTCAAAAAGTCAGTTTTCTGGTTAAATAAATTCCCATAGGTGTACGGAGCGGTTCGTCAAGCGATTCTGTAAAATCTTGAGCAAGATATCTGGTTAATTCCATAGCTTTAGGATTTAACTTATCCATACAGTTATGAATTTCTGCCCACCAGACTGCTTCGAACTTATCGATTAAATTTGCGCATTTAGATTCTTTTGTTTTACGCTGTTCATATTCGTTATAAACACTAATAAGTTCAGCGTTTCTAACTGGATCTGGAATAATTTTTGGCAAAAAAGTCACAAAAATTAAATGTTCTTTTCTCTTTTTCCTACCATTTAATTCCTTATGCTTTGGATGAGCATATGATAAATCTCCGTCCACTGCTTCAGGATCGTCATGAACACCAAATTGTTTTTTTACTTTATTAATATCAACTTGTTCTGGAAGCATTGGAAATAGATCCACCCACTCATTTAAAATTACTGGCAGGTTGTCAACATGCTCTTCCACAGTTTCTTTCAATCCTTTTGGTAAAACCACATTACCCCACCGCTTTTCAGCTCTTAACCTAAGTCTTACCTCATCTATCATTTCTTGTGCAACGTACGGACGAAACATTTGATCAAGTTCATTAATCATAAAGTATGAAATTGTATGATAAGAATTAACTAGTTTAGCATAAATTTTGGGAGAAAAAAAGTATGAAATTAGATTGACTTTTTGTAGTGTTCTATATCATGCTGAGTTATAAATGAACTGCCCCACCTGGAGCCTCCCAACATCCTTTTTCATTTTTAGCATTTTGACTTCTTTTGCTCAAGAATACTTCACCTTTCTCGTTGAAGATTAATGCTCCCACTGAAATCCCAATATAATCAATTCCTTGTTTCATTGGTTAATTATATCAATTACATATAATAAGATTACAAGTGATTTATATTACAAGGAATTTAAAATAAAGACAATTTCATCCGATCGGAGTTTTTTGTCAAAAATTAAATTACAAGGCGTATTAATGAAATATTTTTTACCACCACGGGTTCTAGGATTTAGGTTATAATTAAACTTATGAGTGATTTTTATTGTGAAGAAGTGTTAACGGGAAAAACAAAAGTTGATAAAGTTTCCGAAACTGAGAATGTCTTGGCTTTTCACCACACAAAACCGTCTTATAAAATTCATGTTGTAGTAATCTCAAAAAAACACGTTGCTTCTTTTTTGGCGCTTGAGGATGACAATCTTCTGTCGGAAATGTTTAAGGTGATAAAACAAGTTGCCTACGATATAACTAACAGATACGGAAGCTGCAGAATTGTTACTAACTTAGGAGGCTATCAGGAATCAAAGCATTTACATTGGCACATTTATTGTGAATAATATATCTATGACTCCATATTTTTCGGTGGTTATCCCGACCTTAAATGAAGAAGTTAATTTACCCATCCTATTAAATTCAATTGCCCAAAATCAGTATCAGGAATTGGAAGTAATTATTTCTGATAGCGGGTCTAAGGATAAGACTAAAAATAAAGCGATGGAATTTAAGGATAAAATAAAAAACCTGCATTTTTTGGAGCATTCTAGCAAAAATGTAAGTGCGGCAAGAAATTTTGGAGCAAGTCATGCTAAAGGAGAATTTATTGTTTTTTTTGACTCTGATGTTGAAATCGAACAGAATTTTTTAATTCAAATTAAAGACGCAATACAAAAATATAATCTCGATTGTTTAACTGTTTGGAACAGAAGTAAAAATAATAAGTTAACAGGTAGATTTCTTCTAAATCTTCTTAATGCTAGTATGTCTTTATTTGCGAAAATTAAACCAGCGGCAAACGGCCCATGCATAATAATAAAAAGAGTTTTATTTGAAAAAATAGGAGGATTTGATGATACTATTGTTTTTGGTGAGGATTTTGATCTTATTCAAAAAGCCCACAAACTAAAAGCGAAGTTTGCAGTATTTAAACATCCAATATTATATGTATCAACCCGGAGATTTGAAAAAGAAGGATTATTTTTAAGTCTATATAAATCAATTCGGGCTGTAATTTACCAACTTTTTTTGGGCCCAATTAGAAAACCGATTTTTGAATACCAAATGGGCGGACAATACTATCAAAAAAATAAGAAGGTCAGTTAAGATTTACCTTGTTTTCTGAATAATTTATTTCCTATTTTTGATGCTACGTCTTGACCTTTTTTAGCAGCTTTCTCCTTTAACTCTTCTGCTCTATCAATAACTCCTCCTTCTTTTTCCATTTCATGTTCTAACTGGTCAATCTGACCCTCAATCCTTCTTTTCATTCTTTTGGCAAATAATCTTCCTTCTTTTGTGCCTGCTAACACTAGAAGAATTACACTTAATATAGCCAACATCTTGTTTATTTTCTCAACACTCTTTTGCAGTTCTTTAAGAATAATAAACACCTGAATTCCTATTGCTGCAAGAATTATTGAAAGGATGGTAACTATTACTACTAGTAATACCTGTGTAGTTTCCATAGGCAGCTATTAATTAATTGTAGTTTACTATGGATTTTATTATCATGCAAATATATGTCTTAGGGTGGATTAACAACTTCAATTATCCTTTCTATAACTGTAGTTTTGCCGTTTTTATTCTCTGCAACAATATTAATCGCTGGAGTATTTTTTCCTATACTTATTTCCTGATTGAATTCACCTTCGCTGTCAACAATAATTTCCTGGTTATTAATATATACTTTTGCATTGGGATCGGTCTTCCCGGAAACTTCAACAGACAAACCAGATATTTTTTCACCTGCCTTAGGTTTTGATACTTCCAAATATGGCGCTCCTGATAAACTAAAGTAACCTTGAATAAGGTATCCAAAAAATAAAGCAAGAAGCAGAAAAATGGTAAGAACTGTAACTTTTAGAGGTGTCAACTTAAGAAGAGAATGTTGGGATGGAATAGTTTGAGGCGTAATTTGAGTATTTTCTCTTTTATCATACTCTCTTCTGAATATTGCTAGAATCTCAGTTGTAGGTAAATCCAGAAAATCGCTATAGTTTTTAATAAATCCACGAAGATATGTGCTTGAAGAAAACTGATTATAATCACCTTTCTCAATGGCTTCAAGAAACTTCTTCCTTATTTTTGTTCTTTTTTCTATATCTTCAAAAGTAAGATTTCGTTCAATCCTTCTTTTCTTAAGAATTTCTCCAACTGTAAGCATAAGTGAAAAAAACTAATTTTGGGGAGCTGGCGAGTTTTGTGCTCTTTGGGCAAAATACTCATCGGCATTCCTGATTAATACTTCCCTTGGTTTGCTTCCCTCACTTGGTCCCACCACATTTCCTGCTTCCAACTGATCAAGCATCCTTGCTGCCCTTGCATACCCTACTCTTAATCTTCTTTGTAGTAAAGAGGCGGAAGCCCGGTCATACTGACAAACAATTCTAACAGCTTCGTCAAGCAAATCGTCTGTATCTTGGGTATCGTCAAAACCTCTTCCCGAGCCTTTTTTACCCGAAGAAACAGGCATGGAAGTAACCTCATCTGTATATTCAACAGGCGCCCCCTTACTTTTAAGATATTCAACAACTTTCCTGACTTCCGGCTCCGAAACAAATGCTCCTTGAATACGGGCGGGTTTGGCCTGATCTGGAGGAATATATAACATATCACCCCGGCCCAAAAGTTTTTCAGCACCAGGCATATCAATTATTACTCTGGAATCAATCATAGAAGATACATTGAATGCAATCCTGGAAGGAATGTTTGCTTTCAAAAGACCAGTAATAACGTCAACTGACGGCCTTTGAGTTGATAATACAAGATGGATGCCAACAGCCCTGGCCATTTGGGCAAGTCTTGTAATTGAATCTTCAACTTCAACCGGAGAGTAAGCCATAAGATCAGCAAGTTCGTCTATGACAATTACAATGTATGGAATTGCTTGAAATCCGGAAAGCTCATTATAACCATCGATATTCCTAACTCCAACCTCTGCAAACAGTTTATAGCGTCTTTCCATTTCGGCTAGGGCCCACTTCAAGGCTGATAAAGTCTGGTCTATCTCAACAATAACAGGACTTAAAAGATGAGAAATTCCATTATAACCAGTTAATTCTACTCTCTTTGGATCAACAAGTATAAGCCTTATTTCAGAAGGAGTGGTTCTAAATAACAATGAACAAATCCAGGAATTAACAAGCACAGATTTACCTGAACCTGTTGTACCAGCAATTAAAACATGCGGCATTTTTGCAAGATCTATAACCTTTGGATGGCCGGAAACGTCAAGTCCTAATGCAACAGTAAGTTTGCTTTTTGCTTTCTTCATGTCTTCAGACTCAAGCATTTGTTTTAGAGTTACTAACTCTAAGCTCCTATTTGGAATTTCTATTCCAACTAGTGATCTTCCAGGAATTGGAGCTTCGATTCTAATTTGTCCGGTTGGTGCAGCAAGAGCAAGAGCTAAATCATTTGCAAGTGAGGTAATCTTTGATACTTTTGTACCCATGGCAATCTCAAGTGCATATTGGGTGACAGCTGGACCCATATTAACTTCAACAACACGGGCATTTATACCAAAGCTGTCAAGAGTTTGCTCAATAATTTGTGCGTTTTTCTTTAAATTACCCCTATCGGCTTTTCCAGTTGTGCTCTGGGTAAGAAGACTGTTTGGAGGATACTCCCAAATTCCTACTCCTACACCTTTGGGATTGCTTAAAAGTTTTGTTCCTAATATCGGAACTTGTGAAGTTTTTTGTGGTGGGGGCTGATTCCTAACAAGTTTCCTGTCTTCCATAAACACCGGCTGCTTCTTATCTATTATTTTTTGTTCCTCTCTTTCTCCTTTTTGAAACAACTTACCGAAGCTTTCACCTATTTTAATAAGAAACATGGCAAATTCATCCAAAGTTGTATTGAAAAGAATAATAATTCCAATAACCATAATGCCAAAGAATAAAATTACAACTCCAGGACGCGATACAAGGGATGCTATACTTGAAGATAGAGTATAACCAATTTCACCAGACTGGGACAAACCAAGAAGTGATAAGAATATTAAAGATAAACCAGTTGGCACGTTAACTGTAGTAAATCTTGTTTTAATGCCTAGAATAAAAATGCTGAAAAAAAGCAAAAGCAGAGCAAATAAAAATCCTGCCCAACCAAATAAAGTTTCTACAAAGTCTCTAAACTCACTCAATAATTCTCCTTGCTGAAAATAGGAAAGCATAATAAAACCAGCAGTTAAAAGCATCAAAATTGAAATGATGGTCATTGTCATCTTTTTTTTCAATCTTGCCGAAACTGATCTTTTTACTCTTTTCCTTTTCATATAAAAAATTAAACCTCAATTAAAACTACCATTACCATTGGTCTTCTATGGGTTTTGTCATATAAAAATTTCTCTAGCATGTCTTCGATTAACTTCTTTACATACAATGGATCTTTTGCAGTCTTTTTATTATTAAACTCTCTTATTACCATCTGTTTTGCCTGGTAAATTAACTGTTCGGATTCTTTCATGTAGACAAATCCGCGGGATATAACATCGATATCTTTTTCTATTGTACCTTTTGGCTTATCAAAAGGTATGATAACCATAACAATTCCATCTTGTGCCATTTTTCTTCTATCTCGAAGAACTACATTGCCAACGTCCCCAATTCCCAAACCGTCAACCATAACCGTTTCAACCGTTATTGGATTCTGTTTGACTAATTTATTATTTTCAAACCCTACAACTTGGCCATTTTCCAAAAGCAGTATTTGCTCATTATTGTATCCTAAAGTTTTGGCAAGAGCTTTGTAATGATACATGTGTCTTTTAGTTCCCCCTATAGGAATAACAAAACGGGGTTTGACTAAAGCCAAAAGCAGTAAAAGATCATTTTGTGACCCGTGACCTGAAACGTGTAAGTCCTCCAAAACTTCTGAATAAGAAACTTCTGCACCCAAATCCACAAGAAGATCTATAAGGCTATGAACAGCTTCCTCGTTACCTGGAATTGGATCGGCTGAAAAAACAACCATATCAGAAGGATATATTTGCACATTTTTATTATCTCCCAATGCAATCCTTGATAAAGCAGACTCCACCTGTCCCTGGCTTCCTGCAACAATAAGAGCAACTTTGTTTGCTGGGTATCTCTTGATTTCTTTTTCTGAAATCATTGAGCTTTGCGGTAACTTTATGTAACCCAATTTTTGAGCTACCTCAACATTCTGTTTAATACTTCTTCCCAAAAGACATATTCTTCTGTGTCCAGCAATTGCAACAGTGATTGCCTGCTGTATTCTTGAAATATTTGATGATTGAGTAGTTACAATAAATTTTCCTCTACAGTTTCCAATTTCTTTTTCAAAACCCTTAAGAATAACTCTTTCTGAAAGCGTATATCCTGGCCTGTCGCTTCCTAAAGAATCTGTTGTCATAACCGTAATACCCGTACTTGACGCTTTTGCAATTTTTTCAACCTGTGTAGGATCACTGTCAACCGGAGTCCAATCAAATTTATAGTCGCTGCCATGATAAAAAGTTCCTCCCGGAGTTCTTATAACCAGATGATTAGCGTCAGGTATGGAATGCGTAACGTGAATAAATTCTATGGAAAAGTTGCCAAGATGAAGTATTTTATCTCTATCACAAACTGTGATTGGCGCTGAAACGCTTCTATCTAATAGCCTTACATTAGCAAGAGCGGCGGTAAGACGGGTCGCGTAAATTGGGACTTTAAGTTTTGGCCAAAGATAAGGAAGAGCTGCTATATGATCTTCATGTCCATGAGTAAGAACGATACCTTTTATCAAATGAGCTTTATCAATAAGGTAAGTTATATCCGGAATTACCAGATCGACTCCGTACATGTTAGCATCAGGAAAACCAACTCCGCAATCAACAATAAGTATCTCTTTTATACCCTTAAACTCATATTCATAAACATACATGTTTTTGGTCACATCCCCTATACCTCCAAGAGGAATAAAACGAACCGTACCTTGCAGATGGCGTTCTGGTTTTGGAGTAAATTGATTATTTATAGTCTGTGGTTTTCTAATAAATGAAAACATATTTAGTTTACGAATTTTACCATGTTGGAATAAATGATTTAAGATTATCAGTTGTTACATGAAATTGAGTACCTTCACCGGTTACTATTTTTTTTGCTACTTTTCTTACCATCCCAGATATAGTCCGCTCAAGACTTCTAATTCCTGAGTCGAAACCCAATGGTCTTATAATTATTGGCCAAACATCATCATCAATAGTCAAGTGATTTTGTGTTATTCCCATAAGACTCATTGTTTTTTGCAATAAATAGTTTTTACCGATTGCCATTTTCTCACTATCTGTATAGGAAGGCATCTCAATAGGTTCCAGCCTATCCAAAACAGCTGTTGATATATTATTTGTGTTATTGGCAGTTGAAATAAATAACACTTCTGAAAGATCAAAAG